>JAABQX010000102.1:55789-56026 GCA_011391215.1 Rhodocyclaceae bacterium | reverse complement strand
CGCGCCGTGCAGCACCATGACGTATTCGATGCACTCGAACCCGCTGTCGCGGGCGTTATAATCATCCGCTATGTCCTCCGAACCCATTGATATCAAGACCCATCTCGCCGATCTGCTGCGTGCGGCGCTGGCCAGCGTGGCACCCGGCGCCTCGGGTGCAATGGCCGAGATTCATCTCGAACGCCCGCGCGACGCGACCCACGGCGATTTTGCCAGCAACCTCGCCATGCAACTGGC
>JAABQX010000102.1:0-55779 GCA_011391215.1 Rhodocyclaceae bacterium | reverse complement strand
GCAACTGGCGCGTGCGCTGAAAGAAAATCCGCGCAAGATCGCCGAACGACTGGTGCATGAAATGCCCGTTTCGCCCTGGATCATCAAGTCCGAGGTGGCAGGTGCCGGCTTCATCAATTTCACCGTCGCGCCCGGTGCAAAGACCGCCGTGGTAGCCGCCGTGCTGGCGCAGGGCGACAACTACGGGCGCGGTGCGAAAAAGCCCGGCAAGCTGCAGGTCGAGTTCGTTTCGGCCAACCCGACCGGCCCGCTGCATGTCGGCCACGGACGGGGTGCGGCGTTCGGCGCGAGCCTGGCCAACGTGCTGGCTTTCGCCGGCCACGATGTCTGTCGCGAATACTATGTGAATGACGCCGGCCGCCAGATGGACATCCTCGCGCTGTCGACCTGGCTGCGCTATCTGGAAAGCTTCAGCGAGCATGTGCCTTTCCCGCCGAACGCCTACCAGGGCGCTTACGTGGGCGAAATGGCCGCGCAGGTGAAGGAGGCGCACGGTGACCGTTATGTGCATCCCGCCGCCGCCGTGCTGGCGTGTGCGCCGCCTATTGAACCCGATGTCGAGGCGCATCTCGACGGACTGATCGCCGCCGCCAAGGATCTGCTCGGCGAGGAATGGCATTACATTCACCAGCATGTGCTCTCCGAGCAGCTGGCTGATTGCCGCGAAGATCTCGAAGCCTACGGCGTGCATTTCGACTGCTGGTTCTCGGAACGCTCGCTCTACGATACCGGCATGGTGGCGAAGGCCGTCGCCGAGCTCGAAAAGCGCGGTCATATTTATGTGCAGGATGGCGCCAAGTGGTTCCGCTCGTCGAGCTTCGGTGATGAGAAGGATCGCGTCGTGCAGCGCGATAACGGCCTGTTTACCTATTTCGCCTCCGACATCGCCTATCACTGGAACAAGCTCGAGCGCGGCTTTACGCGCATCGTCGATATCTGGGGTGCCGACCACCACGGCTACATCCCGCGCGTGCGCGGTGCCTTGCAGGCGCTGGAACTGGACGAGCAGGCGCTCGAAGTCGCGCTCGTGCAGTTCGTCAGCCTGTTCCGTGGCACCGAGAAGGTCTCGATGTCGACACGCGCCGGCTCCTACGTCACGCTGCGCGAACTGCGCGAAGAAGTCGGCAACGATGCCTGCCGTTTCTTCTACTTGTTGCGCAAGCAGGACCAGTCGCTCGATTTCGACCTCGACCTGGCCAAGAGCCAGTCGACCGACAATCCGGTCTATTACGTGCAATATGCCCACGCGCGCGTCTGTTCGGTCTTGCAACAATGGGGCGGCGATGTGCAGACGCTGAATAACGCCGATCTCGGTGCCTTGGGCAGCGAGCGTGAGCTGGCGCTGGCCGCCAAGCTGGCGGCATTTCCGGAACTCATTGAAAGCACCGCGCGCGACCACGCACCGCATGCCGTGGCCTTCTGGCTGCGCGAACTGGCGGCGGAATTCCATGCCTGGTACAACGCCGAGCGTCTGCTGGTGGACGACGAAGCGCAAAAACTCGCCCGCCTCGCGCTCGCTGTCGCGGTGCGTCAGGTGATTTGCACCGGTCTGCGCCTGCTCGGGGTTTCCGCCCCCGATGCGATGTGATGAAGAAAATTCTCAAAAGTCGGCGCTGGCGGGACGGCCAATACCAGGCTGGCGGCACCCTGATTGGCCTGGCCCTCGGCCTGGTGGTCGGCGTGTTGATTTCTTTCGGGGTGGTCTGGTTACTCAACAAGACGCCGTTGCCCTTTGTCGACAAGGGAGCGAAGCCGGAGGCAAAACTCAACGGTGAGGCTGACAAGGCGCCCGTGGCCCTGCCGGGCAAGCCGGGCGACAAGCCGCTCGAGCGCAAGTTCGATTTCTACGACATCCTTGAGGGCAAGAAACAGGCGACGCCTGGCGGTACGCCGGGTGCGTCAGGTACGCCAACGACCAAGAACCCGGCGCCGGCGACAGCCGCTGCGACACCGGCGGCGACCCCCACATCAGGCAGCCAGTTCCTGCAGGTCGGCGCTTTCCAGAAAAGCGCCGATGCGGATAATTTGAAAGCCCGCCTGGCGATGCTTGGTTTCGAGGCGAACGTGGTCGAGGTCACCGTGCCGGACAAGGGCGTGATGCACCGCGTGCGCATCGGCCCCTATGCCAGCGTCGAAGAAATGAACCGGGCGCGTAACCAGTTGTCTCAAAGTAGCATCCCGGCCACCGTGGTTCGGGGCAAAGACTAGAAAGGAATCCCATGAAGCTGCTGCGCACCTTGCTGACGATGTTGGTCGCCGGAATTTTCGTTGCCCTGCCGGTGTTCGCCGCCGAGCCTATCGAGGGTAAACAATACATGCGCCTGCAGACGCCGCAGCCGACCGAGAAGAACGGCAAAGTCGAGGTGGTGGAATTTTTCTGGTATGGCTGCCCGCACTGTGCCGATTTCGAGCCCGCGCTCCAGGCGTGGGTGAAAAAGCTCCCCGCAGATGTTTCGTTCAAGAAGGTCCCGGCGGTTTTCAATGAAAAATGGGCACAGGGTGCACGCATTTATTACACGCTAGAAGCCATGGATCTGCTCGGGAAACTGCACGTCGCCGTGTTCGACGCCATGGTGAAGCAGCGCATCAACCTCGGCGACGAGAAAATCCTGCTCGACTGGATGGCCAAACAGGGTGTCGATACCAAGAAGTTTACCGACATGTACAAATCCTTTTCCGTCGAAGGCAAGGTCAGGCAGGCCACCGAGATGACCCAGGAATATGGCTTCGGTGGTGTGCCGGTATTGATCGTCGGTGGCAAGTACATGCCCGCCCCCGATGTCGGCAGCTTCCCCGACATGCTGCGCGTCGTCGATAACCTGATCGTCAAGAATCGCGCCGAAATCAAGAAGTAGGCCCCTGGAAATAGGCCCCTGAAACCACCGCTGCGCGTATTTATCACCGGTGCCTCGTCGGGCATCGGCGCTGCGCTGGTCCGCTACTACGCCAGTCAAGGCGCCACCCTCGGCCTGACGGCGCGGCGCGGTGATGCCTTGCAAGCCCTGGCCGCAGAGGCTGGTACGCCTTGCCATCTGTATCCCCTGGATGTCACGGATGCCCCGGCGCTCGCGGCGGCCGGCACGGACTTCATCGCCCGCTGCGGTGTGCCCGACATCGTCATCGCCAACGCCGGCATCTCCGTCGGCACGCTCACCGAAGAACTCGAAGACCTGCCGGCCTTCCAGCGCGTGTTCGCGACCAACGTGATGGGCATGGTGCATGCCTTCCAGCCCTTCTTTGCAGCGATGAAGCAGGCGGGGGCGGGTCGTTTGGTCGGTGTCGCCTCGGTGGCGGGCATCCGTGGCTTGCCCGGAGCCGGCGCTTACTCTGCCTCGAAGGCCGCCGCTATTGCCTACCTGGAAAGCCTGCGGGTCGAGTTGCGCGGCAGCGGCGTGAGAGTCGTGACACTGGTACCCGGCTATATCGATACGCCAATGACCGAAAAGAATCCGTATCCCATGCCCTTCCTGATGCCAGTTGACCGCGCGGTACTCAGCATGGCACGGCATATCGAGCGGGGCACGCGCTTTGCCGTGATGCCCTGGCAGATGGGCGTGGTAGCGCAATTGCTGAAAGTGCTGCCACGGCCGCTGTTCGATGCCTTGTTTGCCCGTGCGGGACGCAAGCCACGCGGCTCGGGCTAAAATTCGGGCCATGAAGAATCTGCGTATTTTCGACCGCCGCCAGTTCGTATTGATCCTGTGGGTGTTACTGACCACGGGATTCATGGCCATTTCGCTGATCGGCTATCAAGTGTCGCGCCAGGCGATTCGCGCCGCGATCATCGATCAGGACCTGCCGCTGACTTCCAGTAACATCTACTCCGAAATCCAGAAGGATCTCGTGCGGCCGGTGCTGATCTCCTCGACCATGGCGCACGATACCTTCATGCGTGACTGGGTGCTGCGGGGCGAGAAGGAGCCCGGCGAAATGGCGCGTTACCTCAAGGAGGTCAAGGAACGTCATGGAGCCTTCAGCAGTTTCTTCATATCCGAAAAGACGGCGAATTACTATACCGGCGACGGCGTGCTGAAACGGATATCGTCCTTCGAGCCGCGCGATGCCTGGTATTCCCGCGTGCGCGGCATGAGCGAGGATTATGAGATCAATATCGATCCCGACCTCGCCAACGACGACGCCCTGACCATCTTCATCAATTACCGGGTGTTCGACTACAACGGCGACTACATCGGCGCAACGGGCATCGGCCTGACGGTCGATGCCGTGCAACGCCTGATCGGTGAATACCAGGCGCGTTTCAACCGCACCATCTATTTCGCCAATTCGCGCGGGGAGCGGGTGAGTTTGGGCAAGCAGGCGCAGCCCGCGCCAGCCTTGCGCCAGCAGCCCGGTCTCGGGCCGCTGCTCGACCGCATCCTGCAGGAGCGGCACGGCTCTTATCAGTATGAGGCCGACGGGGACAACCATATCCTTCACGTCAACTATCTGCCGGAGATCAAGTGGTATCTGTTTGTCGAACAAAACGAGTCGGTCGCGCTGGCCGGCATCCGCCAGACGCTGTACGCCAGCCTTGCCATCAGCCTGGTGGTGACGCTCTTTGTCGTTATCCTCATCCATGTGGCGTTTTCCCGTTATCAGCTGCGTATCGAGGAAATGGCCTCGACCGACAAGCTGACCGGTCTGCTCAATCGTCATGCCTTCACCATCCTCATCGACAAGTTGCTGGCCGAATACCGCCGCGCGCCACAGCCGATCGCGGTGCTGCTGGCTGACGTCGACCACTTCAAGGAAATCAACGACCGTCATGGCCATCTGGCCGGCGACCAGGTTTTGCAGCTCATTGCGGAACGGCTGCTGGCCGGCTTGCGCGCCTCCGACATCGCCGCGCGCTGGGGCGGCGAGGAGTTCCTGATGGTCATGAAGGGATGCGACCTCACCGAGGGACAGCGTATCGCCGAAACCCTGCGGCAAAAAATCGAGGCGGCGGCCATCGTGGTGAATGGCCAAACCATCCCCGTGACAATCAGCATCGGCGTCAGCCAATACGACGGCACGGAGTTACCGGACCTGACGGTGAATCGCGCCGACGCCGCCTTGTACGAAGCGAAGAACGCCGGGCGCAACCGGGTGAAGGTGGCGACGCAGTCGAATATGGCGTAATGCGCCATCCCGCCAGTGCCGACTTTTATCGCCGTTGACCCAAGTCAAGCTACGAAAATCATGGCGCACTTATAGTCCGCCGTCACCTTTTTCACCCTTGCCATGAGCTCAGCTTTCGAACTCGTCTGCCCTGCCGGCGGCTTGCCGGCGCTGAAAACCGCTGTCGATCACGGGGCGAATTGCGTTTACACCGGGTTCCGCGACGAGACCAACGCGCGCAATTTCACCGGGCTGAATTTCGACGATGCCAGCCTGAAAACGGGCATCGCCTACGCCCACCAACGCGGCGTGAAGGTGCTGGTCGCCCTCAACACCTATCCGTTGAGCGACAACTGGGTGAAGTGGACGGCAGCGGTGGACAAGGCGGCGGCCTTCGGTGTCGATGCGGTGATCCTCGCCGATCCCGGCCTGATGGAGTATGCACACCGCACCCACCCGCAACTGCGCCTGCACTTGTCCGTGCAGGGTTCGGCGACCAACTACGAGGCGATAAATTTCTATCGCGAACGCTTCAACATCCAGCGTGCCGTGTTGCCGCGCGTGCTATCGATGGCGCAGGTCGAGCAGGTGGTGCAGAACACGCCGGTCGAGATCGAGGTGTTCGGTTTCGGCGGCCTGTGCGTGATGGTTGAAGGGCGCTGTGCGCTGTCGGCCTACGCCACCGGCACCTCGCCCAACTGCAACGGCGCCTGCTCACCGGGCAAAGCAGTGCGCTATGAAGAAACGCCGGCCGGCATGGAAACGCGCTTGAACGGCATCCTCATCGACCGCTTTGGCAAAGATGAGCGCGCCGGCTACCCGACGCTGTGCAAGGGGCGCTTCGAGGTGGATGAGGAAACCTATTACGCCATCGAGGAGCCGGCCAGCCTGAATACGCTGGAACTACTCCCAGAGCTGATGAAGATCGGCGTCTGCGCCATCAAGATCGAGGGCCGCCAGCGCAGCCCGGCTTACGTCACGCAAGTCACCAAGGTGTGGCGCGAGGCCATCGATTCCTGCCGGCGCGACCCCGAGCATTTTGTCGCGAAGGCGGCGTGGATGGCCGAGCTCAACAAGGTATCGGAAGGCCAGTCGGCGACGTTGGGCGCCTACAACCGACCATGGAAATGAAGCTCTCTCTTGGCCCCTTGCTCTATTACTGGTCGCGCCAGCAGACCATGGATTTCTACGCCGAGATGGCGGAGCAGCCGGTCGACGTCATCTACCTCGGCGAAGCTGTCTGCTCGCGCCGCCACGAAATGCGCCTCGACGACTGGCTGGAAGTCGCCACGGTGCTGGCCGATGCCGGCAAGGCGGTGGCCTTTTCGACGCTGCCGCTCATCGAATCCGAATCTGACCTGAAGGCGGTGCGCCGGTTGATGGACGCCGCAAAGGACGATCCGCGCCTCACTGTAGAGGCCAACGAAATGGGCGCGGTACGGCAACTCGCCGAGCGCGGCCAGCCCTTCGTCGCCGGGCCGACACTGAATATCTTCAACAGCCATACCCTCAAGTTACTGGCTGACTGCGGCGCGACACGCTGGGTGATGCCGCCGGAAATCGGCCGTGCCGCGCTGGCGGCAATGTTGGCAAATGAGCAGAAGGAAATGCCTGCCAACATGGAGACGGAAGTGTTCGTGCATGGCCGCCTGCCGCTCGCCTACTCGGCGCGCTGTTTCACTGCGCGGCGTTACCACTTGCAGAAAGACACCTGCGAATTCCGCTGCATCGAATTCCCCGACGGCCTGACGCTGAAAACGCGCGAGGGCGAGGCCTTCCTTACGCTGAACGGCATCCAGACCATGTCCGCGAAGGTTTATCATCTGGAGCGCGAACTGCCGGAACTCGTTACCAGCGGCGTCGGCCTGATACGTCTGTCGCCACAATCCGACTCCATGCCCGCACTGATTGCCGGCTATCGTAACCTGCTCGACAAACTTCCCGCGCAGTTGCCGGCCGGCGATTATTGCAACGGCTTCTGGTATGAAAAACCTGGTCTCGATTGGGTCACAACATGACGAACTTCAAATTGCCCGACTTCACCCTGCCAGCTGCCCTGGCGCGCCTGGGCAGCAAGTTGCCGCAACTGCCGCCGACGCTCGCACTGGTCACCGGCCTCAACCTCGCGCTCGGCCGCCTGTTGCCGCGCGAACCATTGGAGCCGCTGATCGGCAAGCGCTTCTCCATCCGCGTACTGGATGCCGGCATGACGCTGCGCTTCACCTATGGCACACGCGGCTTCCGGCCAATCTTCGCTGCCACCGCGCCCGACCTGACCATCTCCGCGCGTTCCCGCGACTTCATTGCCCTGCTGATGCGCGAGGAAGATCCCGACACGCTGTTCTTCAACCGCCGTCTGCTGATGGAAGGCGACACCGATCTCGGCCTGCTGGTGAAGAACACCCTCGACGGCATCGACCTGCCACGCTTTGACGCGGCGCGCCTGAGCCCAGCCGAACTGCTCCATCGCCTGCGCGCCCGGCTGGCGACACCGCACAGCGCCTGAACGTTTTCATCCGCGTAAGCCCGGGTGAGTTCGCGCACGTCTGCCAACCTGCCGCTCCAGCTCGCCAGCGCCTATACGCTGCTGGCGCTCTACGGCAGCCTCTACCCCTTCAGCGACTGGCGCGATTCGGGTGTTGCCCCGCTGGCCTTTCTCACTACCGGCTGGCTGCGTTACACCACCGCGTTCGATCTCGTCATGAATGCGTTCGCCTACCTGCCCTTCGGGTTTTTATGGGCGACGGTGCTATCGGTTCGCCTGAAGCCAGGCGCCGCATTCATCATCGCCACGCTGGCGGGCGGCCTGCTTTCCCTGAATGTGGAAACCGTGCAGAACTTCCTGCCCAGCCGCGTGCCCTCGAACCTCGATTTCGCCAGCAATACCCTGGGCGCATTCATTGGCGCGGCCGCCGGCCTGCGCTGGGGGCGCGACCTGCTCGACGGCGGCCGGCTGCATGCCTGGCGCGAACGGCGTTTTCTCACCGGCCTGACCGGCGATCGTGGCTTGCTGCTGGTGGCGCTCTGGCTGCTGACCCAGCTCAATCCCGAAACTTTCCTGTTCGGCAACGGCAACCTGCGCGGCCTGCTGGACTTGCCCGCCGCGCTCGACTTCGAGGCTGGCCGCTTCATCGAACTGGAAATGATCACCGTCGCCGCGCAGACCTTGGCCATCGCGCTGATCGGCAGCCGGCTGGCCGCCAACCATCCGGTCCTGTTGCCGCTGGCCATGCTCGGTGCCGCCATGCTGATCAAAAGCTTTGCCATGATGGTGCTGATGCAAAGCGTGCTGGGCTTCGCCTGGATGACACCCGGCACGCTGGGCGGGCTGGCGCTGGGCATTATCCTGTGGGCCGGCGCACTCAGATTTACGCCGGGTGAGCAACAGGCGCTGGCGGCCATGATGTTGATGCTCGCCACCGTGCTCGCCAACCTGATGCCCGACAATCCCTATCTCGAAAATACCTTGAGCGTCTGGCAGCAGGGCCACTTCCTCAATTTCAACGGCCTGACCCGCCTGGCTTCGTCGCTCTGGCCTTTCCTCGCGCTGCCCTGGCTGATGCTTTTCCGGAGATAACTATGGTCCCCGCCACCATTACTGACCTCGATTCCCTCAAGCTTTCCCTGCGCGACTTCGCCGCTGCGCGTGACTGGAAGCCCTTCCACACCCCGAAGAACCTCGCGATGGCGATGATCGTCGAGGCCGCCGAACTGGTCGAACACTTCCAGTGGGCGACGCCAGAGGAAAGCCTTGCACCGTCGCCGGCAAAGCTCTCGGAAATCCGCGACGAGGTGGCCGATACGCTGATCTACCTGGTCGAACTGGCCGATGTGCTCGATATCGATCTGATCGCCGCCGCCCGCGACAAGATCGTCAAGAACGCACTCAAATATCCGGCACCCTGAAAGTCGGCGCCGGCGGGACGGCGCCTCCCCGCTTTCCTCTGTGCATTTGCTGCATTCGGTGATTGACTGTAGCGGCAAGAGTCAGCAATACTCCTGTGCGGTCGTTTGGATTTCCTCTTATCTCCTTGCCTTCGCAACAGACTCATCCCGGATCACCCTTTGAACATTCTGCGCACCCTGCTCCGCCTCGCGCCTTCTGGCGATGTCGTGACCAACCGGCTAGTCACGGTGGTCGGCGTTGCCGCGACGGTGATCGGAGCGATGCTGCTCTCGGTGTTCGCCTTCGACGATGCCCAGTTGCAGCAGATGCAGGGCATCATCCAGGAGGGTCAGATCGTCGCACGCAAGATGCGCTTTTCCAGCGAGTTGATGGAGTTCGCGCGCGCCCGCACGCGCCTGACGCGCCGCTTGCTCGACTCGGAAGACATTTTCGAGCAGGACGAACTCAATCAGCGCCTCGACGAACTGGCCGGGCAGTACGCCGCCACCTTCCACCTGCTGCAGGAAATGCCGCTTTCGCCGCAGGAGCTAACGAAGATCGAAGACCTCAAGAAAGAGGTGCCGATCATCCTGCCGGCACAGCGCCAGGCTGTCACGTTGGTCATGACCGAGGGCCAGCGCGACAAGGCAGAGGCGGTGCGCCTGCTCAATGACGTGGTGCTGCCAGGCCAGGATCGCATGATCGCCCACTTTCAGGAAATGATCAGCCTGCAACAGCAGAGCATTGAAGATGCCGGGAAGCGTTCCGAGCAGCGACTGGACGACACCTTGCGGCAACGGCGCGTTTCCGCCGTCGCCCTGCTGCTCGTGCTGGCCATCGTGACAGTTCTGACCAGCCGCCGGATGCGCGCCATCCAGGCGGAACTCGCCGCATCGCACGCCGACCTTGAACACAAGGTGGCCGAACGCACTATCGACCTGGTTGCCGCGCGCGACGCGGCCCGCCGTGCGGACGAAGCCAAGTCAACCTTTCTTTCGACCATGAGCCATGAGGTGCGCACGCCGATGAACGGCGTCATCGGCCTCACCCGGCTGGCCCTCGAGGGCCCGCTGCCAGCCCACGAGCGGGAGCTCATCGAGAAGGCGCACGACTCGGCTGCCAGCCTGCTGATCATCCTCAACGACATCCTCGATTTATCGAAGATCGAGGCCGGCAAGCTGCACATCGATACCATCCCTTTCGACCTGCCCCGCACCATTGCGCGCATCGAGGACTTCTACGCACCGCTGGCTGCGGGCAAGGGTATCAAGCTGGAGATTTCGCTGGATGGCAATGTGCCCACCGGCCTTGTCGGTGACCCCTTGCGCCTGTGGCAAGTGCTCAACAACCTGCTGAGCAATGCGCTCAAGTTCACGCAACACGGCGCGATCGGCCTGGCGGTCAGCGTTCTGGCTCGCGACGACACGGCAAACACGGTACGGCTGGTGTTTGCCGTGCGCGACACCGGCATCGGCGTCACACCCGAGCAGCAGACCCGCCTGTTCCAGCCCTTCGAGCAGGCCGACGGTTCCACCACGCGGCGCTTCGGCGGCACCGGGCTTGGACTCGTCATCAGCCAGCGCCTGGTCGAACTCATGGGTGGCGGGATTGCGCTCGACAGCACACCCGGCACCGGTTCCGTTTTTTCGGTGACACTGCCCTTCGCGCGATCCCTCGGCCCGGTGGCGGAACCGCCGGCCACGACACTGCCGATTTACGCAGTGGAGGGCCTACGCATCCTGCTGGTCGAGGACAACGCCATCAACGTCACGGTTGCCCGCACGCTGCTGCAGCGGCGTGGCGTTGGCGTCACCGTAGCGGGCAACGGGCAGGAAGCGCTAGATTTTCTCGACGCCGATCCCAACGCTTTCGACATCGTGTTGATGGATCTGCAGATGCCGGTGCTGGATGGCCTGGAAGCGACGCGCAGGCTGCGCCGGGACCCGCGTTTCGACCACCTGCCGGTGATCGCCATGACGGCCAACGCCATGGCCGAGGACCGCCAGCGCTGCGCCGATGTCGGCATGCAGGACTTCCTCGCGAAGCCGATCGACGTCGAACAGTTTTTCGCCGTGATTTCCCACTGGCGGACGCACGTGCCGGAGGTGGAGGCGGAGCCGACGACATTGCCGCCGCCGGTACGCGGGGAGCCCAGTCCGGTTTCAGCAGACGCGTCGGCAGTATTGCCAGGCAGGCCCTCACTGGAGGACGGCACCCCGCAAGTTCCGGATTACACCGCGGCGCTCAACCGCCTCGGTGGCGATATCGCGCTGTATCAACTCATCGTGGCAGGCTTCACCGAGGAACAGCAGAGCGTGATGGAGCAATTGCGCCAAGCCTTGACCGACAGCCAGCGTGAGACGGCCCGGCGCGCAGCACACACACTGAAGGGATTGGCCGGATCCCTCGGCGCCACGCCCCTGCAGGAGGCCAGCAGAGCACTCGAGAACGCGCTGCGCGAAGAAGGGAGCGACCCGACTGAGCTCACCGCCAGACTGGCGGCGCTCGAAGCGGAGTTAAGGTCGGTGCTCGACCTGTTTGCCGGCCAAGCGTAACGCTAGTCCGGCGCGAAATCGATTGTCGCGGCAAACCCTTCATTGCCGGCGAGACCTTTGACGACTTCGACGGCCGCCAGCAACGCCTCGTTTTCACCACCGCGCACAGTAAGCTGGTCAGACTTTGGCATCGGCGCACCCAGCGACAACGGCACGATGCTTGAGTTTCCCTGGCCGCGCACCTTTGCGAAGTCGGCGATGAGAAAGTACTTGCGGAACATCGCGGCGCCATCATCGGCGGTGCGGGTAAGTTTGAGCGTGGCATTAATCATGCGGCAAAGATCCTTTACAGTGCAGATGAGTAGGGCATGAACAGGCGACGGATAATCTCCACTTACGTTTTCCTGCCGTCTTCGGATACTATAGGTGATCACCTAATTTGTCCAAGACAAATAGACCAAGAAATGCCATGACGCCGCTTTCCATCGAGATCATCCACTCCGCCGAGGCCATTCCGCGCGCCGCATGGGATCGGCTGTGTCCGCCGGCCCAGCCATTTTTGAATGGCGATTTTTTCGCCATCCTCGAGCGCCACGGCGCTGCCGGGCCACAGTGGGGCTGGGCAGCGCACCATCTGGTGGCACGGCAGGACGACGGCGCGGTGGTCGGCATCCTGCCGCTTTACCTGAAGAGCAACGTTTACGGGGATTTCACCGGCGACTGGAGCTGGGCGGGGGCCTATCGCCAGACCGGCAAGGACTACTTCCCGCGCCTGCTCACCGGCCTGCCCCATACGCCGGCGACCGGGCCGCGCCTGCTGGTGGCGGCAGGTGAAGAAGGTGCGGCGGTGCGCGCCGCCCTGATTGCCGCCGCGCAGAATCTCACCGTCGACCACGACCTGTCTTCATGGCACGTGGCCTTCCCCGACAACACCGACCTCGAGGCGCTGCGCGCCGCCGGCATGCTGATCAGCGACGACGTACAGTTCCACTGGCACGACGCCGGGGTTGGCGACTTCGACGGCTATCTCGGCACCTTCTCTTCGGCGCGCCGGCGCAAGGTGCGCGCCGAACGCAAACGCGTCGCCGAGAGCGGGCTCAAGCTCGAAGTGCGCCACGGCGATGAAATTGCTGCTGCCGAATGGCCGGCGCTGCACGCCCTGTATGCGGCGACGTTCGAAAAGTTCGACAATCACGCGGTCTTCACTGCCGACTGCTTTGCCGATCTGGCGGCCGCGCTGGGGCGGCGCATGGTGCTCTTTATCGCCCGCGACACCGTTAGCGGCGCACCCGTCGCGCTGTCGCTGTGTTTCCGCAATGACGAGGCGCTCTACGGCCGTTACTGGGGTACCCGCGTCGCCATCGACAGCCTGCATTTCGAGCTGTGTTTTTATCAGGGCATCGCCTACTGTCTGCGCGAAGGTCTCACGCGCTTCGAACCGGGCGCGGGCGGCGAACACAAAATTGCGCGCGGCTTCCAGCCGACCGTCGTCCATTCGGCACACTGGATCGCCGACGAGCGCATGCGCACGCTGATCGGCCGCCATCTCGACATGCAGCGCGACGCCGTCGCCGGCTATCGGGATGATGCTGCGACGCACTTGCCATTCCGGCAGGAAAATTAGCCTGCGCCGTACCGCCAGAGCCGACTTTTAGCGTACCGGTGCCGCGCTGACCTTCACCGGCGCGGCGCGGGGCGCGCCAACTCCCTTCGCGGTCGCCCGCGCACCGTCGAAGACCAGCCAGCTTTGTTTGCCGTAATGCGGCAGACCGCGTTCCAGCGCGGTGATGGCGGCGGCATCGCGCGCGGCAACAACGACGTAAGGTATCCCGCTGCCATCACGCCCGGCCCAGACCTGGGCGCTGGCTTTATGCGACTCAGGCGTCAGAATGGCGGGGCGAGGCGGCAGGCCCTGTTTTTTCAGCCAGTCATCGATAGCGGATGGCCGGCCGATGACCAGCACGGGCCGGCCGGCAGGACGCTCCGCCATCACTGGGGCGGCTTTGGCATCGAGCACGCGCGCCGCCAGACCTTGCGCGGCACTGCCCATCTCCGCATCAATGGCAACCACGGCGGCAGTGGGCGCGACGAAAACCTCGCGCAGGATGGCCGGCAGGAGGGCGCTATCGACGCGCCGCCACAGCCGGTAGTCGGGGTCGAGTTCAACACTTTGCACACTGCCCGAGACCTTGAGCGGCAGGCGCATGCTGTCGCCGCGCAACGGCGCCGTGCGCATTTCGCTACGGTCGGCAAAGTTCAGCCGCAGGGGAAGCTCGAGGGCATAAGCGGGCCGGTTCAAGTGGAGGGTGAGCGTGTCGCCTGCCTGTTCAGCGGCCTTCAGATGTAATTCCGGCGCGCCGGGGCGTTCCACCCACTGGCGGAAAAATCCGCTCAGCGAGCGTTGCGCCGCCGCTGAAAACGCTGCATCGAGATCGGACCAAGCCGCCGTCTGGAAGCGCTTCTTCTCCCAGAACAGACGCAGGCCGCGCTCGAATGCCGCGACGCCGATTTCATCGCGCAGCATCAGGAAAACCATCGCCGCCTTGTTGTAGCCGACGATGGAGGAAATGCCGTGATGGCGCGAAGTGAAATCCTTCAGGGCCGTCTCGGAACCGGCCGGCACGGCGGCGTAGTCGCGCAGCCAGGCGAGGCGCATTTCGCGTGCGGCATCGGCGCTCTCGGCTTCCTTGTAGGCATAGTCGGCGAGGAAAGTGGTCAAGCCCTCCGACCAGTTACCTTTTTGCCAGTCCGGATAGACGCCGTTGCCCCACCAGTTGTGCAGCACCTCGTGGCCGAGCGAGGTGGCGCGAATGAAGGGTAGTTTGATGACGTCGCGCCCGAGGTAAGTCAGGCTGGGCATGCCGAAGCCGGTGGGCGTCGGGCTTGAGACCACGCTGAACAGGGCAAACGGGTAGGCACCGATCAGCTGGCTGTAGCGTTCGATGTAGCGTGCCGAGTCGTCGAGATAGCCCTGCGCGAGCGGCGCGAGCTCGGCGTGAAACCAGGTGCGGATGCGAATATCCTCACCGTTCGCCCGCTTGAGCGAGCGCTCGCTCACTGTGTAAGGCCCGGCCATCAGGTCGATGCCATCAACGGGGTGAGGAAACTCGAAGCGGGCGCGGTAGCCGGCCGCCGTATCGGTTTCATCGATGAGATTGCCCGGCACCAGACCTTTTTGCCCAGCCGGCAGCTTGAACGTGAGCCGGTAACTGAAGAGCTTGCCGGCATCCGGATACCAGCCGGCCGCTCCGGGCAGGAAGCTGCCCTCGGGATCGGCGGCGCCCGCACGGTAGCCGAGCACCTGACGATGATCAAGCACTTGCAGCGGCTTGAGCGTCGCCCGGTAAGTGATTTCCACGCGCCGCGTGCCGCGCGGCAGGGAAAAGTCGGCGTTGGCGAGACGGCTTAATGAGCGGCGCGTAGCCTGGCTGGCCTGGCCATTGACCTTCATTGCCGTGATCTCGAAGTCCGGCCCGAGCCGGAAACCCGACAGCCCTGCGGCGTCGCTCAGGGTCGCAGTGGCATTGAACTGCCGGGTGGCGGGATTGAGCTCAACCGCTATATCAAGCTCGGGCAAGGCCCGCGCCGCCAGCGACCACCCCAGCAACAGGGGAAGTACGAATAGCCAACGCTTCATGGGGCTGGCGGAAAACGCGCGATGATTTCGCTGTCGCTGCCGTCGCGGCGAATCTTCAGCGGTAGCCACGTACCCGGTGCTTGCCGCTGCACGGCCTGGCGCAAGGTCATGAAATTTTTTGCCGGACGCCCAGCAATTTCGAGGATGACATCGCCTTTCTTGAGGTCCGATGTGGCGGCGATGCTGCCCACCGTCACCTCGACAATTCGCAACCCGCCGCTTTCACCCGCCGTCGGTTCGGTCGCCACCCCCAGACGCGGCGTATTGCCAGCCGGCGGCTGAATCACATAGAGCGCGTCGGCAAATCCCTTGCCGAGATTCGCGCAGTTCTCGGTGTGATCCCAGGTCATCAGCGCGCCAGTCTGGGCGATGCCCAGGTCTTTCAGCTGATGCGCCACGCCGTGGCCATCGCGCACATGGCCGGCGCCCATGATGCCGACAACAAGTGCGCCGGGTGCTTGTTTGAGGTAATCCGCCATGACTTGCGCCATGGCCCGATCCCACACGGTCTGGGCTTCGACAAAGCGCGGAAACGCAGACTTGTCCTTCTTTTCCTTGGCCGGATGTTGGTCGAACACCCGTTGCAGCTCCTTGCGATAGGCGGCGCCGGGCAGCGCCGGACGGGTCACACCTTCCCGCTGCGCGTCGGGTACGTCATTCCAACCCAGCTTGCCGACGGCTTCGGGCAGGCTGCGCTCGACGTTGAGAGCAAGCATCGGGAGGCGGTTCATGCGCGCGAAGTGAAACAGCGGCAGATAGTCGCGTGCATCGTAGCCCCAGACCTTGTTCCATTCGACACGCTTGAGAAACTCATCCTCCGCCAGCGTGCCAGCCACCCATTGGTCGAGGATCGGTTGCACGCGACGCGGAAACATCTCGAAACCGAGGGCCATGCGCGGCTGGCGGGCAAACAGTTGCGTCAGCGTGTGCAGTTGCCAGCGATGATCTTCGGCGCTGTCGTGCGCCTCGCCCAGCAGCACAACCTGCTGCCGCGCCAGGCGCTCCAGCAATGGTCCGCCTTCCAGCGGCGCGGAGGGTCCGGCATCCGTCAGACGCCATTGTCCGGGCTGGCCGCAGGTAACCGCCTTGGCCGACTCGCCGGCGCAGGAGGTCGCCAGGGTAAACAAGGGAACTGCCAGCAGCAGGAGATGTCTCATGGAGTCCATCTGTGGTCGACCTTCAGGGAGTCAAGTGTTATTGATTCGACAAGGGTGGAAATCTGTGAAACTGTAGCCACTTTACCTTCACCGCGTTTCGCCACCACGCCTACACACCTGCCATGACCAAATTTATTCGACTACTGCTTACCTTGGGGATCCTGACCATGCCGACCATGCCGACATTCGCTGCCGCAACCGAAACCATCGTCCTTGGCATGGGATGTTTCTGGGGCGCGGAAAAGCGCATGGGCGAACTGGCCGGTGTCACCGATGTCGAAAGCGGCTACGCCAACGGCGACATCGCCGGCAATTACGAGGCGGTGCTGGCGCATGAAAACGCCGTGAAGCGCGGCAAGACCACCCAGCGCAATCATGCAGAAGTCGTCAAGGTCAGCTTCGATCCGGCCAAGGTCAGCCTCGAAACCGTGCTGGCGCGTTTCTGGGAAAGCCACAATCCGACACAGGGCGACCGCCAGGGCAACGATGTCGGCACCAACTACCGCAGTGCGATCTACACTAACAACGATGCGCAACTGGCCAGCGCCCTGAAGACGCGCGATATTTACCAGGCCGCCTTGACGAAGGCCGGTCACCAGACGATCACCACCGACATCGCGCCGCTGAAAAAATACTATGCCGCCGAAACCTATCATCAGGACTATCTGAAGAAGAATCCCAATGGTTACTGCGGTCTCGGCGGCACCGGCGTCAAGTTTCCCGGTTCGGTAGCCGCCAAGACGGACACGCCGGCGGATAACCCGCCGCTGGATGCCAAGACCTTGAACTTAAAGCGCCAACTAATCGTCTTCGAGGCGACCGACTGCGCCTACTGCAAGCAGTTCAAGGCCGAGGTGCTCGACAAGTGGAAGTCCGCAGTGCCAATTGCGCGCACCTACAACACCGCGCCGCCCGCCGGCTGGAAACTGGAAAAAGCCTTGTTCGCCACGCCGACCATCGTGCTGTTCGAAAACGGCAAGGAGGTTTCGCGCTACACGGGCTATAACGGCGAGCAGCCGCGCTTCTGGAAGTGGCTGGGCTTTCACCTGCTGACGCCGGAGCAGCAGAAAATCGCTTTCGAGCAGGGCACCGAGCGCCCTGGTACGGGTTCGCATCTCGACGAAAAGCGTCCCGGCACTTTCGTCGATCCGATCACCGGCGCGGCGCTGTTTCGCAGCGATACCAAGTTCGACAGCGGCACCGGCTGGCCGAGTTTCTTCAATCCGCTGCCGGGCGCCCTGACCGAACATGTGGATTCCGCCCACGGCATGCGCCGTGTCGAGGTCAGGAGCGCCAGTTCCGGCATCCATCTTGGTCACGTCTTCGACGACGGCCCGAAGCCCAGCGGCAAACGCTATTGCATCAACGGCAATGTGCTGAAGTTCGTGCCCGACTGAAAAAGTCGGCGCCAGCGGGACGGCATACCGGGGAAATTGAGGTAATTGGGTCAGATGAAAGTAAGCGGCTGGCTTGCGGGGGTGGTTTCATGACATCGACGATGAATCGCCGCGCATTCATCGCGGCCCTGCTAACCGCCGCTGCCTGGCCTCTCGCCGGACGGGCCGAAGAAACGGCCTTCGATGTTCCGTTCGGCGTCCCGTTCGACATCCTCGAGTTCGACTGGATCGACGTCGCGCGCCAGCGTAGCGTACCGGTGCGCCTGTACCTGCCACGCGGGGCGACGGCGCAGCGGCCGGTGCCGCTGGTTGTGTTCTCGCACGGCATTGGCGGAACGCGCCGTGGCTACAGCTACCTTGGCAAGCACTGGGCGAGCCAGGGGTATGCGAGCCTGCACCTACAGCACGTGGGCAGCGACCGCTACCTTTGGCAGGGCCAGTCAAGTTTGCTGGAGGTGATCGGCCGGGTGCGTGACGCACTCAAGGAGGCCGAGGCCGTTGCGCGCACGCAGGATCTACGCTTCGCCATCGACCAGCTGCTCGCCAGCGATCTGGCGCCGCGCCTGGACGCTGACCGCATCGTCGCCGCCGGCCATTCCTATGGCGCCAATACGACACTGCTGGTGGCCGGGGCAAGGGTGGAGCGTAATCGCTTCCCAAACGATCTCGGCGATGCGCGCATCAAGGCCGCGATCGTGATCTCGGCGCCGCCGTTCTTCGGCGCAGCGGCGCCGCAAAGAGTTCTCAGCAGCGTTACTGTGCCGAGCCTGCATATCACCGCCACCGGCGACGTGATCCAGATTCCCGGCTACTTCAGCGACGCCGCCGACCGCGTGACTGTTTTCGAGGCCACCGGTAGCCGGCACAAGCTGCTGGCGGTCTTCGAAGGCGGTTCGCACAGCATGTTCACCGACCGTGCCAGCACCGGCGGTGCAACCCTCAACAGGCAGGTAAAGGCGGCGACGCAGGATCTGTCGGCGGCGTTCCTGAGCAGCGTCTTCGCCGGCGACGACGCGGCGCTGAAATCCTGGCCACACCGCTTCGCCGGCATCCTCGCGCAATTCAGCGCCGCGCCTTGATGGCTGTGTAGCGATCAAGCTACGCCGCAGCGACAGCCTCCGCCGCGTCAAAAAAGCGGTAGCGATTCCTGCCCGACTGCTTGGCAAGGTACATCGCATGGTCGGCGTGGCGCATCAGCTTGTCGGCATCGACGTCGTCCTGCGGATAGAAGGTCACGCCGATGCTGGCCGACACCTGCAGCACCTGCCCGCTCCCCGCCGTGACCGGATCGGAGGCTGCCAGCAGCAGGCGGTCCAGCACCGGCGCGCAGTCTTCCGCCTGCTCGAGGTCAACCAAGACCGCAACGAATTCGTCGCCGCCGATGCGCGCCAGCGAGTCGCCTTCGCGCAACGCCGCTTTCAGGCGCTGGGCCACGGCGATCAGCAGCTCATCGCCGACGTCATGACCATGGTGGTCGTTGATTTCCTTGAAGCCGTCGAGATCGAGATAGACCACAGCGAGCGACTGGCCGCGCCGCTGCATCTGCGCCATGGCCTGGTGCAGGCGGTCGCCGAGCAGCAGGCGGTTCGGCAAGGTGGTGAGGGTATCGTGGTGGGCGATGTGCTCCAACCGCGCGCGCGCCTGGCGCACCCGGCGGTTCTGCCAGGCGAGGCCGACCCCGGCCAGCGCCAGCAACTGCAACAGGACCACCAGCGCGGTGATCCACAGGGCGTATTTCGCCCAGAGATCGGTCAGGGTGAATTCTGGCACGGCATCGAAAGGCGGCTGCCGCAGGCGCCGCATCAGGTTCTCGACGGCGGCATAGCTGGCGGGATTGGCGAAGCCCGGCAGGCCCGCACGTGCGGGGGCGCCGTTAGTCGAAAGGGACAACAGTGCGATCGTCAGGCGACGAGCCAGGCGATCGTTCACATGCGGCATGACTGCCAGCGGCCACTCCGGGTAAAGACGGGTCGAACTGACGTAGGGGAAGGCCTGCAGCTTCTGGCGATTGATGATCTTGATGCGTTCCGCGTCGAGCCGGCCCTCGCGCATCATCGCCTCGATCACCCCGCTGCGGACGAAACCCGCATCGGCCCGCCCCGCCAGCACCGTCTCGACGACCTGGTCATGCGCCTTGCCAGTGACGAGCAAGCGGTCGCCCTGCGGCGGCGCCAGGCCGGCCTCGACCATTTCCAGCGCCTGCATCTGGTAGCCGCCGAAGGCGTCGTCGTTGCCGATGGCTGCGACACGCTTGTTGACCAGGTCCTTCAGGGTATTGATGGCGGCCGCGTCGGCACGGGTGAAGATGACGCCGCCGAAGGCTTGGAGTTCGTGCCCGGACTCCTTGTTGACGAGGGTTACCAGCGGGCCGGCGAGACCGTTCTGGTGCTGGAGGCGAACATAGTGAACGGGATTGGTGAGGAGCACATCGACCCGGTTTTGCGCGATGGCCGCATCGAGTTCCGCCAAGGCATGGACCGCCAGCTCGACCGGGCGCCCGAGCGAGGCCGCGAGATAATTGGCCAGGGGCTGCCACTGCGCCATGGCCAACGGCTGGGGTCGAATCGCCAGCACGCCGAGGCGGAGCGGCTCCACCGCCCAGACCTGGGTCGCGGCGGCGCACAGCCAAAGGATCAGGGTGGTGGCGCGCATCATCCGCTCAGACGACATCGCGCGGCAGCCAGGCCGACGAAAGCAGGCCGGCGAGGTCATCTTCCCGTGACAGCAGGCGTCGCTCGACCATCAGCGCCGACAGGGTCTTCGCCGCCCGGGGCAGCCGCAGGTCCTGGCCGCCAAGGTAGCCGCGATTCGCGTCGAGCGACGGCAGCACGACGCCGGCCAGCGACAGCTGAACTTCCTCGGGCGTGATCTTCTGGCGGGCGGCAATGCGGTAGATCGCGTCCTGCCGGTTGGTCTGCAGGTGTCCCAGCGCGCGGAAATGGCCGGCCACCAGCGACTCGACGGCGGCGTTCTGGTCACGGGCCCGATCGGTGCGCAACGCCAGAACATCAAAGATCGTGTCAGGAATCTGCCGGCTGTCGAACAGGCGCCGCGCGCCCTCGCGCAAGAGCAGCGCGGCCGTCGGCTCGTAGGTAACCACGGCATCAACCTCGCCCTGGCGCCAGGCCTCCAGTTGCCGGTCCGGCGGCAGGTCAAGCAACGTCACCGCCGTGGCGGGGAGCCCGGCGGCGGCCAGCAGGCGGGAAAGCATCAAGGCGCCGAGGGCATTCAGTTCGAGGCCGAGGCGCTTGCCGGCAAGATCGGCGAGGCTGCGGACGTTCGAACGCGCCAGCACCACATCGGCGCCGGCCGAGACGTCGAAGACCAGCGCCACGGCCAAGGGCACGCCGGCAGCCCGCGCCACCAGCACTTCGTCCAGCGTCAGGCAGGCAGCATCGACTTTTCCGGCCTTCAAGGCGGACTGCGAGTCGCCCAGCGTCTTGCCCTCGGCGAGTTCGACGCTCGCCGGCAGCCAGCCGAACTCGCGCGCGAGGTAGAGCGTTTCGTAACCGACCCAGGGATGGATGCCCACGGCCAGAGGGCGCGCTGGACCGCAGGCCGCTAGCCATGGAACGGCGGTGAGGGCCGGCAGCGAGCCGAATCGGGCAAGAAAGTGACGCCGGTTCATGATGAGTGACTCATGGGACGGAAAAAATGGGAAAGGATAGGAACTCTGGCCAACGCAGTCAATCGCCAATTTCGGGCCGGAGAACGCATTCACGAATTCCGGCAACTTGTCCGCACCGACCCCGCATCGACCCTCCAGCGCATTCGGGTAGACCGGAAAGCGCTGCAGGATTAGCGGGGGTTCAATGCTAAAGTGCGCGCACTTTCCCCGTCGTCTATCCCGTGCGCCTCTTTCGTCTCGCCAAAATTACCCGCGTCGGCCTCAAGTTTGGCCTCGACCAGCTGATTCTCGAGCACGACCCCGAGGGCCGTCTCGCCCTGCCGCTCAAGCTGCTTAACGGGCTTTGCTTCTGGCGCAATGTCGCCGATCTCACCGCGCCGCGCGGCCAGCGGCTGCGCGAGGCGCTCGAGGCGCTCGGGCCGATCTTCGTCAAATTCGGCCAGGTGCTATCGACCCGCCGCGACCTGCTGCCCGCCGACCTGGCCGACGAACTGGCGCTGTTACAGGATCGCGTACCGCCTTACCCCTCTGAAGAGGCCATCGCCGAAATCGAGAAGAGTTTTGGCCGGCCGCTCGACCAGATTTTCGGCAGCTTCGAGCCGGTACCCGTCGCCTCGGCCTCTGTTGCTCAAGTCCACTTTGCCACCCTGCCCGATGGACACGAAGTCGCCGTCAAGGTGTTGCGGCCGGGCATCGCACCGGTGATTGCCCACGACCTGGCGCTGCTCGACACCTTTGCCGGCTTGCTCGAACGCTTCTGGAGCGATGGGAAGCGCCTCAAGCCACGCGAGGTTGTCGCCGAGTTTTCCAAGCACCTCGCCGACGAACTCGACCTGATGCGCGAGGCGGCCAACTGTTCGCAACTGCGGCGCAATTTCACCGACTCGACGCTGCTGCTGGTGCCCGAAGTGCATTGGGACTACTGCACCCACGAAGTGATGACGATGGAGCGCATGCACGGCATTCCCATTGGCCAGACCGATCGCTTGCGCGCAGCCGGCATCGACTTGAAGCTGCTCTCGCGCACCGGGGTCGAACTATTTTTCACCCAGGTGTTCCGTGATGGCTTCTTCCATGCCGACATGCACCCAGGCAACATCCTCGTCGCCAACGCGCCGGCTACCTTCAACCGCTACATCGCTCTCGACTTCGGCATTGTCGGCACGCTCACCGAGACGGACAAGAACTACCTGGCGATCAACTTCCTTGCCTTCTTCCGCCGTGACTACAAGCGCGTCGCCGAAGCGCACATCGAATCCGGCTGGGCGCCGCGCGAGACACGCGTCGATGAACTGGAAGCAGCCGTGCGCGCCGTCTGCGAACCGATTTTCGACCGGCCACTGAAGGAGATCTCCTTCGGCAAGGTGTTACTGCGCCTGTTCCAGACCTCGCGCCGCTTCAATGTCGAGATCCAGCCGCAGCTTGTACTACTGCAAAAAACCCTGCTCAACATCGAAGGCCTCGGCCGCCAGCTCGACCCCGACCTCGATCTCTGGCAGACCGCCAAGCCCTTCCTCGAACGCTGGATGAGCGAACAACTCGGGCCGCGCGGTTTCATCAACCACTTGAAGCGCGAAGCACCGCAATGGGCGACCCTGCTGCCACAACTGCCACGCCTCGTCCATCAGGCGCTGACGCAAGCCAACGCACGTACAACAGCAGATGAAGAACTGGTACGCCTGCGCGAAGCAGCGCAAGCGAGCCGCCGGCAGGCCCAGATCGCCATGGTGCTGGCGACAGCGGCAATCCTGGTGGCAATCCTGCTGTAAAAAAGTCGGCGCTGGCGGGACGGCAACACGGCGCGTCTGCCCCGCTGTTATTTCCGCAGGTAGCAGTTCGAGGTAACCGTGCCCTGCCGGCACGCGGGTTTGCCGGTATCCAGACGGTAACCTCTGGCGGTCATGCAGGCATCGATGTCGCGCGCCCGTTCGGCGACATCCGCCGCCGATCTGCCGGAGTTGCCCTTTTGCACGCCAAGCTGGCAATCCCACATATCGGCATCCGAGCTTCTGCCGCAACCCGTCAGGAGCAGAATTGCCAAGACCATCCTTGCGCCACCACCTAAACTCATCGCCATCCCTCCTCGGGAAATATTTTCGTCGATATTCAACAGGGATGCAAAACAGGAGAATCTGTACCATAATTACGAATATAAGTATCCACTGATCAATTGGCGTAGTGCGTCAATACGCTGAGCGGTCTAGGGCAAGCCCATTTTATTGACGCGTCGAGGCACAAAAGATGGCAGACCATCTCAAACGCCTTCTGGAAGCAGAAGCCCGAGCGCAGAGCCTGATCGATGCGGCAAACACCGAACGTGAGCGCATGCTCAACGAAACGCTCTCCGCCGCACGGGAAGTCGAGGCGCGATTCGCCGCCGGGCGCACCGCGTTGCGTGCCCCCTACCTGAAAGACGCGCAAAGCCGCGCCGAGCAGGCAGTGGCTGAGTTGACCCGGAAATACGAGGAGCGCCAGCGTAATTTGCGCGAGATGGCGGCACGTCATGAACAGGAGGCGGTCAACGCCGCATTGAATCTACTGCTCGATCCAACGTCCTGAGTCTGGATCGGCAGGCGTGAACCTGACCGGAAAACCAAACCCCGTGTCCGCTTATTTGAACACCCGCGTCACCCTCTTCTCCAGCCGACTCTGGCCGGCGGAGAGCTTAAACAAGCTAATCGAAACACCCGCAGAGGAAATGGGCGCTACGCTGGGCGCACACGATTTGCCGCAGCTGGCCGCCGGTTTCGACAGCCTGGATAACCGGTCGCTGGAACAACGCATCATTGCGCAGTTGCTGGAAGAAACGACGGTACTGATCCGCCCGCTTTCCGGCGTCGAACGGGATTTCCTGACGTACTGGACCGAGCGTTTCGAGGTGAGCAACCTCAAAACCCTGCTGCGCGGCAAGATGACCGGCGAACGCCCGGCAGCACTGCTGAACCGGCTGACGCCGATGGGCAGCTTCGGCCGTGTAGACATCAACGATCTCGCGCACGCCGAGGACGTGAATGAACTGTTGCGGCGCCTGGAAGCCGGCCCTTATGCGGCCATTGTGCGCCAGGCCAGGCGCGCCTTCGAGGAAAGCCACGACCCGTTCATTCTCGATGCCGCACTCGATCGCAGCTACTACGAAGGCTTGGCGCAACGCGCCCGGCCGCTGGAAACGGCAGCCGGCCTATCGTTCCGGTGCTTGATGGGCGGGCTCATCGACCGTATCAACCTGGTTTGGCTGCTGCGTTACCGCTTCAACTACAACCTGCCACCTTCCCAAGTCTATTTTCTGCTGGTGGACTCCCATTACAGCCTGGGTTCCATGCGCTTGCGAGAACTGGCAGCGCAAACTCGTCTGGAAGACATTCTCGCCGCGCTGCCTACGCCGCTGCGTGCATCGATGGAAGGGGTCACGGAAATCCCGCAGGTCTTCACGCGCATGGAACGCGCCGCCGCCGCGAGCGCCCAGCAGGTGCTGCGCTCGAGTGCCCCGGCGATCGCACGTGCGTTCGCCTACCTCCTGCTGCGCGAGCGTGATCTGCGCGCAGTGCGTGCGGTGCTGCGCGGGAGACTGCTGAGCCTTCCGACGGCCGACATCCGGCTGGCCATGTATCAGACGCTCGAAGGGAATGCGTGATGTTCCGCGCCGAACCCCTGGTCAAGATCCGCCTGCTCCTGCTGGCTTCCGAAGCGCCGGACGCGGCACTGGAGTTGGCGCGCTTCGGCATCTACAGCCCGGCCCAGCATGCTCCGGCGGCACTTGCGGAAAAACCTGCCGAAGCTTATCGGGAAGCCTGGCTGGAAGCCGAATCGCGCGTTGCCAAGCTCGCCGAGCGCTGCGGCGGCCTGCCTGAGCTGAGCATTCCTCAGGGCGTGGCGGCGCCCACCCTGAGCGATCTGGAGGAACTCAACACCTGGCTGAAAGAGGTGTGGAACGCCTGTTTGGCGGCTCATGAGAGCGAAGCCAGCATTCAGGAAGAAGTGCGCCATCTGGATGCCTTGCAGGATACCCTGAACAAGCTGGAGCGCCTTGATGTCGATCTCACGCAACTGCTGCGCCCCAACGGCCTGCTGGCGGTCAATATCGGCAGCCTGCCGGCCGCCAGCGTCAAGCGCATGGGCGAGGCGCTGTCCATGACCGGCTCGCTGCTGTACATGTTCGACACCGTGGGCGACCAGGCCTATGCCGTGATCGCCGGCCCGCGCGAACGTCACCGGGAAGTGGTCGGACTTCTGGCCCAGGCGGGTTGGCGCGAGTTGCCGGTGCCGCAGGAATTGTGCGCCCATCCGCATGCGGCGCGTAGCTGTCTGCTCGAAGAGCGCAAACGCGTGGAGTCACGTGCCAGCGCCGAGTGTACCGCGATGGACAACTTGCGCGGAACCTACCGGTCCGGCCTGGAAGAGGCGCGCCTGCGCGTGGCGCTCGGCCGGCCGCTGGCCGAGGCGGCGATCGCCGGCGTGCGCGGCCACGGCGCCCTCGCCAGCCTATCCGGCTGGATACCCCGGCGCTGCAAAAAAGAATTGAAGGCGGCCCTGGAGGCGCGCTTTCATGGTCAATATTGGCTCAACCTCGAAGACCCGCAGGCCAGCGAAGCCCGGCAAGTGCCGTCGCTGGTCAATTATCCGCAATGGCTGCTGCCCTTCGTGCCACTCGTCAAGAGCTACGGCATTCCGCGCTATGGCGAGTTTGACCCCTCGCTGCTCTTTGCACTAACCTATCTGCTGCTGTTCGGCGCAATGTTCGGCGATGTCGGCCACGGCGGCGTGATTCTCTTTCTGGCCGTTCTGCTTTATCGCAAGCTCGGACGCGCCGCCTGGGTCGGCATCGCGGCGGGCGTGGCATCGATGGGCTTCGGTCTGCTGTACGGCAGCGTCTTTGGTTACGAAGACCTGATCACGCCGGTCTGGCTGTCGCCCCTCCATGAACCGACACGCATCCTCACCGTGGCCATTCTGTTCGGCATCGGTTTCATCACCTTTACCCTGCTGGCGAACAGCTACAACCAGTTCAACGCCGGACATATCGGTGCAGCCTTGTTCGATTCCACCGGCCTGGCCGGCCTGCTGTTTTATCTGGGCGCCACGGCCAGCATCATCGGCTTGGCCAACTTGTATAGACTCGCTGATTTCAGCCAGTTGGCGTGGGGCATGGCCTTGCTGGGCATCAGTATGGTGGCCATTTTCAAGTGGGTGGAAACCCGCGCTAGCTTCGGTGAGCGTGTGCTAGTGACCGCCATCGAAACCCTGGAAACCGGCATCAACCTGTTCGCCAACACCCTGTCCTTCATGCGTGTGGCGGCGTTCAGTCTCAACCATGTGGCGCTCGCCCTGGCCGTGTTTACGATTGCCAACGGTCTTGGCACTACCGGCCATTGGCTGACGATCGTACTGGGCAACGTGATCATCATCGTGCTGGAAGGTGGCATCGTCGCCATTCAGGCGTTGCGTCTGATGTATTTCGAAGGGTTTTCCCGTTTCTTCAGTGGCGATGGCACGGAGTTTGTCCCGCTGAAGCTGGCGGGGGCAAAGTGAAGTTCTGAACGTTCCGTTTCTAGGAGAAAAAAATGAGCTGGTTGATCACATTGATGGGTTGTTCTGTCGCTACCATGATCGGCATCGGGGTATGGCTGGAACTGAAACCGCGCCAGCTGCCTGAGCCGCGCTGGCTGAAGGCCGGCGTGCTGGGGAATTTTGTGGTCTTTGGCCTGGCCTTGGCCGGTACGCTGCTGCTGGGCGTGCAGGAAGTGCTCGCCGCCGAACCGGCAGCTGCAGGTGTAGCGGGAGCAGCAGCGGAAATTTCTCTGGGCAAGGGGCTGGCCTTGATCGGCATCGGCCTGCCGACCGCCGTGGCGGCTATCGGCGCCGGCATCGCGCTAGGCCCGGTCGGTTCCGCCGCACTTGCGGTGATCGCCGAGAAGCCAGAGATGTTCGGCCGCACCCTGATCTACATGGGGCTGGCCGAAGGGGTGGCGATTTACGGCCTGGTGATGTCCATCCTCATGCTGGGCAAGCTGTAGGGGCACAGCGCAATGCATGAGGCAGAAACTCCTTGCGTCGGTGCGCGACTGGTCGTGCTCGGCAGCGCCGGGTTAACCGAGGGCTTCAGCCTGATCGGCGCCGAGGTTTACCCCGATGCCGATCAAGCCAAGGTCGAGGAAGTCCTCGCGCAACTCGTGAAGGAGGGCAGTCAGGCTCTGGTTCTGCTTGAGACCGGGCTGGCGCACGCCGGCGGCACCTGGCTCAACCGCCTGCGCAATGAAGGGGGTCGGATCGTCGTGACCGAACTGCCGCCCCTGTCTGCACCCCATGACTACGCGCCAGCGGTCGACGCGGTCGTACACGCGATTTTGGGGCCTGAGGCACTCAAATGAAGCACGGTTTCCGGAGAAATCCATGGATGCAGATGCACAAGTAAGCCAACTGGAAGCAGCGCTGTTGCGCCAAGCCGAAACCCTGGTGCGCGAGCAACGCCAGAATACCGAGGCCGCCCGGGCGCGGATTCTCCAGGAGACAACCGAGGAATTGAGAGTCGCCGAGGAACGCGAGGTGGCCTTGGCCAAGGCCGAAGCAGAACGCAAGGTGCTTCGGCAGGTGCAGGCGGCGGAAGCCCGGCTGGCGGCGGAAGTGGACCGGCTGCGCTGGGCACTCACCGAGGCGGCCCTGGCGGGTGTGCGAGAGGCGTTTCAGCAACTGGTGAGCGACGACAAACGTTATCCGGATGTGCTGGAAGCCTGGCTCGCCGATGCCGCCCGGGCATTACCGCCAGGCGATCTGGTGGCTGAAGTGCGGCCGATAGACCAGTCACGCCTGGCAAAAGAATGGGGAAACATCACTGCACGCGTCGCGCCCGGACGCACGATCGAATTGAACACGCTTGGCCAAAGCAGCGCAGGCGGTGTCCGCGTACGCCTGGCCGACAACCGCGCGCAAATTGATCATACCTTCGAGGGGCGCCAGTCCAGGCTGGCCGATGAACTCGCCCGCGTGGCGATGGAACGTCTGTTCCGCCGGACATGAGAATCCCGGCACCCCAACGCACGGCGCGATAAACACAGGAAAGCAAATGGGAAAAATCATTGAAATCAACGGTCCCCTGGTCAAACTGCAACTGCCGGAAACCGTGCTCGGCGAGCAGGTGCGCGTCGGCCGCATCGGCCTGATCGGCGAAGTGATCGGCCGCGAAGGCGATACCGCGCTGGCGCAACTGTATGAAGACACCGCCGGCCTGCGGCCCGGCGAAGTGGCGGAAGGCCTGGGCTGGTCGCTCTCGGTGGAGCTTGGGCCCGGCTTGCTGAATGCGATCTTCGACGGCGTGCAGCGACCCCTGAATGCGGTGCGCGATAAGAGCGGCGACCGCATCGCCCGGGGCGTCGCCGTGCCGGCCCTGTCGCGTGAGCAACGCTGGCATTTCGTTCCCGACCCGCGCCGGCACGAAAATCCGCATATCGTCGGTGGCGATGTGCTGGGCACGGTTCAGGAAACCGCCTCGATCCTCCATCGCATTCTGACGCCGCCCCTGATCCATGGCGAACTGATGGAACTGGCGCCTGAGGGTGATTACACGATTGACGAGGTCATCGGCCGGGTCCAGCTGCCCGACGGTCGCATCGAGAAATTGCAGCTATTCCACCGCTGGCCGGTGCGCACGCCGCGCCCGTTCAAGCGGCGCGACCACGCAGTGAAGCCGTTGATCACCGGGCAGCGCATTCTGGACACCTTCTATCCCCTGCTCAAGGGTGGCAAGGCGGCCATTCCCGGCCCGTTCGGCGCGGGCAAGACCATGTTGCAACAACAGATCGCGCGCTGGTGCAACGCCGAGATCGTGATCTACGTCGGCTGCGGCGAGCGCGGTAACGAGCTGACCGACGTGCTGGAGTTCATGCCTGAATTGAAGGACCCGCACACCGGCCGCCCGCTGATGGAGCGCACCCTGCTGATTGCCAATACCTCCAACATGCCGGTGGTAGCTCGCGAAGCGTCGATTTATGTCGGCATCACCCTCGCCGAGTATTTCCGCGACCAGGGCTACGATGTGGTGATGGTCGCCGACTCGACCAGCCGCTGGGCCGAGGCGCTGCGTGAAGTGGCTGGACGGCTCGGGCAGATGCCGGTGGAAGAAGGTTACCCCGCCTATCTCGGCTCGCGCCTCGCGGCGTTTTACGAACGGGCGGGACGGGTGGAAACACTCGCCGGCGACCATGGTTCCGTGACTCTGATCGGCGCCGTTTCACCGCCGGGCGGCGACTTTTCCGAACCCGTCACCAGCCACACCAAGGAAATCATCCAGACTTTCTGGGCGCTCTCGAAGGAACTGGCCGATGCGCGCCATTACCCGGCGGTGGATTGGCTGGAAAGCTTTTCCGGCTATGTACCCTCTGCCGCCAAATGGTGGGCGGAAAACATCGATCCCGGCTGGGCGGCCGCCCGCGCCGCCGCCCTCGATCTGCTCGCCGCGTCTGAAGAATTGCAGCGCATCGTCAACCTGGTCGGCGTCGAAGCGCTGTCGAGCGAGCAACGCTGGACGCTGGAAGCCTCCGGCCTGCTCAAGGAAGGCTTGCTGCAACAGGCCGCCACCGATGAGGTCGACAGCTTCTCGTCCCCGGAAAAACAATACGCGCTGCTTGCCGCCCTGCTGGAAATTTACCGCCATGGCATGAAGCTGGTGAAGCTGGGCGCCCCGGCCCGGCGGCTGATCCAGATGCCCCTGCTGTCGCAGGCACGGCGCTGGAAGAGCCAGCACAAATCGGACGACCTCGTCGCACTACAGGCCAAGATTGCCAGGATTCCAGTCGAGTTCGAGCAAATTGCCGTGGATTATGAAACGACGGCCCCCGTGCGTGAAGACAAGGCAACGCCATGAAAAATATCGAATTCCGTACCGCCACCTCCGCCCAGGGCGGCCTCCTCGTCATGGGCGGAGTGACGGGCGTGGCAGCCGGTTCGCGCGTACAGATACGCGACCATGCCGGACGCTTGCGTTCCGGCCTGGTGATCCGCTCGGCCGACGATGCCGTGCTGGTCGAAGTCTTCGAAGGTACCGACGAACTGGATCTGGAACGCACGTGGGTACGCTTCCTCGACGAGCCGTTCAAGCTGCCGGTCTCGCGCGACATTCTCGGTCGCGTCTTCAACGGCGCCGGTTTGCCGCGTGACGGGCGGCCGCCGATCATTTCCGCCGACCGCCGCAACGTCAATGGCGAACCGCTCAACCCGGCTGCACGCGCCTATCCGCGCGAGTTCATCCAGACCGGAATTTCCGCCATCGACGGCATGAACTCGCTGACGCGCGGCCAGAAGCTGCCGATCTTTTCCGGCGGCGGCCTGCCGCACAACCGCGTCGCCGCCCAGATCGTGCGCCAGGCCAAACTGCTCGGCGAAGGGGCATCCAGCTTCGTGGTGGTGTTCGCCGCCTTCGGCGCCTCACATGCCGACGCACGTTTCTTCCAGGAAAGCTTTGAAGAGAGCGGCGTACTCAACAAGGTGGTGATGTTCCTCAATCTCGCCGACGAGCCGGTGATCGAGCGCCTGCTCACCCCGCGCGCGGCGCTGACCGCCGCCGAATACCTCGCCTTCGATCTCGACTACCACGTGCTGGTGGTGATGACCGACATGACCGCCTACGCCGAAGCGCTCCGCGAAGTGGCGGTATTGCGCGGCGACGTGCCCGCGCGCAAGGGCTACCCGGGCTATCTGTATTCCGATCTGGCGGAAATCTACGAGCGTGCCGGTCGCATCAAGAACCGGCGTGGTTCCATCACCATGATCCCCGTGCTGTCGATGCCCTCCGACGACATCACCCACCCGATTCCCGACCTGACCGGTTACATCACCGAGGGCCAGATCGTGCTCGGCCGCGAATTGTCCAACCAGGGCGTCTATCCGCCGGTCACCGTGCTGCCGTCGCTGTCGCGACTGATGAAGGATGGCATCGGCAAGAATTTCACACGCGAGGATCACCCCCACGTCGCCAGCCAACTATTCGCCAGCTACGCCAAAGCGCTCGAAGTGCGCGGCCTGGCAGCCATCATCGGCGCGGAGGAACTGGGCGACGCCGACCGCCGTTACCTGCAATTCGCCGAAGCCTTCGAGCGTCGCTTCATCGGCCAGGGTGAAGAGGAAGAGCGCAGCATCGCCGACACCCTCGACCTTGCCTGGGAACTGCTCTCGATGTTGCCGGCAGAAGCCCTGATCCGCGTCTCGGAAGAGGAATTGGTGAAGTATCACAAGGCGACGGTTATCTAGCTGCGCCGCTTGCCCACTCCCCCGCCATGAAAAAACGCCTCCCTGTCCCGCCCACCAAGAGCGCCCTGTTACAGGTCGATCGCCAGGTGCGTTTTCTCGAGCAGGGGCGCGAAATGCTGGAGAAGAAGCGCGACCTGCTAACGCGCCTGGTCTATGAGCGCCTCGCCCAGTACAGGGAGTTGCGCGCCCAGACCGTGACAGAACTAGCCGAGGCGTATCACTGGCTGGGCATCGTGCAGATGCGCATGGGCGGGCAGATGCTGCGCCAGTCGGCAGTCGGCCTCAAGCCGGCCGTCGCATTAAAGGTGATCGCCCGCTCCAGCGTCGGTGTCGAATATCCGAGCGTCTCGGCTGAACCCTTGCCCCTGCAACCAGTGGGCCTGATGTGGACCGATGTCAGTTTTGACGAAGCGCGCCTGCGCCTGCGTGACCTGACCATCACCCTGGCGCGCCTAGGCGAAGCGGAAAACGCCCTGTGGCGTTTATTGGCGGCCAGCCGCAAGACGCAGAAACGTGTCAACGCCCTGAAATACAACATCATCCCCCGCTACCAGGCGACCGTGCAGCACATCCGCGCCGCGCTGGAGGAGGATGAACGCAACACGCTGTTCCAGATCAAGGTGCTGCGGGCGCACACCAATGCTTAATCACTGAAAAGTCGGCGCTGGCGGGACAGCGTATTAATACGCATAGCTATAATCCGCGACATTCCTTTCGCGCAATGCTTCAGGAGCGATCATGCTGCTCTGGTTCGTTATCCTCTATCTGATGGTTTCGGTAGGCATCGGCCTGTTCGCCGCCACGCGCGTGCACAACGCCAAGGACTTTGCGGTGGCCGGACGTTCGCTGCCGTTTCCGGTGGTGATGGCGACGGTATTCGCTACCTGGTTTGGCGCCGAATCCATTTTCGGCATCTCCTCCACCTTCCTCAAGGATGGACTTGGCGGCATCGTGGCCGACCCCTTCGGCTCGTCGATCTGCCTGATTCTCGCCGGCATCCTGTTTTCACGCTATCTCTACAAGCTCAACATCCTTACGCTCGGCGATTTTTATCGCATGCGCTTCAACCGCACGGTGGAAGTCGTCACCACGCTCTGCATCGTTATTTCCTATCTCGGCTGGGTCGCCGCCCAGATCAAGGCGCTCGGCCTGCTGTTCTTTACCGTCACCAACGGCGGCATCGGCCAGGTGGACGGCATGATGCTCGGCATGGCGCTGGTGCTGACCTATACCGTGTTCGGCGGCATGTTCTCGGTGGCGATCCTCGATTTCGTGCAGATGATCGTCATGCTCGGCGGCCTGCTGTTCATCGCCATAATGGTTGCCGGCCAGGTGGACGGCGGCGCGGCGGCGGTCATCGATCATGCGTCGGCGGCCGGCAAGTTCCAGTTCTTCCCTGATGCCGATCCCTGGCTGTGGCTCACCTTCATCGGCACCGGGGTGACGATGATGTTCGGCTCGATCCCGCAACAGGACGTGTTCCAGCGCGTGACCTCGGCCAAGAGCGCCAAAATCGCGCTGTGGGGTTCGGTGGCCGGTGCATCCCTGTATTTCGTGTTCACCTTCGTGCCGATGTTCATCGCCTACGCCGGCACGCTGATCGACCCGGCGGGTCTGGGCAGCATGGTCGAAACCGAAGCCGAACTGATCGTCCCAACGCTAGTGACCACTCACATGCCGCTGATCGCACAAGTACTTTTTTACGGTGCGGTGCTCTCGGCGATCATGAGCACCGCCTCGGCGACACTGCTCGCGCCGTCGGTCACCTTTGCGGAAAACATCCTCAAAGGCTTTTCACCCCACATGGGCGATCACCGTTTCCTCTGGATGATGCGCATCGTGTTGTTGGGATTTTCCGCCCTCGTGCTGGCCTTTGCACTCAACTCGGAAGCCTCGATCTACAAGATGGTCGAAAACGCCTACAAGATCACCCTCGCCGGCGCCTTCATGCCGCTCGTGGCGGGTATCCTGTGGAAGCGTGCCACCACTCAGGGCGCATTGGCGGCCATGTTCGGCGGCCTGGTAGCGTGGATTATGGTCGAACTCCTGATCGGCGCAGCCAGCCCCGTGCCACCGCAACTGATCGGCCTGCTGGTCTCGGCGCTGGGCATGCTGGCGGGCTCATTGCTACCGCAGTGGGTCGGCCATAAAACGCCCGGCCGGCCGATGCATGAATTACAACACCTCGCTGCCATGGAAACCCATCATGTCGCAGAGCATCCGCATCACCATTGAAGTCCCACGCACCACCACCCACCCAGGAGTCAATATGAAAAAACTGCTCATTACCGCCGCTCTCGTCTTTGCCAGCCAGTTTGCGTTTGCCCAAGCCGCCGCCCCGGCAGGGGATTGCGAAGCCAAGGCCGTCAGCAAAGCCGGCAAGCCGCTCGCCGGTGCCGCGAAGACAACTTTCATGAAGAAATGTATGGCCGATGCCGGCGCGGCTACCGCTACTCCTGCCGCCGCCGCCGGGACTACCGACTGCGAAGCGAAGGCCATTGGCAAGAACGGCAAGCCGTTAGCTGGTGCTGCCAAGACAGCCTTCATGAAAAAGTGCACGGCTGATGCCGGTGCTGCCACCGCTGCACCTGCCGCTGCCGGAGCCCCTGCTACGTCGGGCTGTGCGGAAAAGGCCGTCAGCAAGGGCGGCAAACCGCTGGTAGGCGCCGCCAAGGACGCCTTTATCAAGAAGTGCGAGAAGGACGCCGCCGCCAGTAAGTAAAGGCAAGTAAAGCGACGGACTCAGGGTGCCGTGTTCAACACGGCACCGAGCGCCGCCAGACAGAACAGCACGTTCTCGCTGCGGCAGGTATAGCCCATCAAGCCGATGCGCCACACCTTGCCGGCCAGCGGGCCAAGGCCGGCGCCGATTTCCAGGTTGTATTCGTTCAGCAACCGCGCCCGCAAAGCTGCTTCATCAACCCCCGCCGGCACCTTCACGGCATTGAGTTGCGGCAGGCGCGATCCCTCGGGAACGACGAAATCTAGGCCCAGTTTGGCCAGCCCCTCCGCCAGCTTCGCGTGTTGCGTGCGATGGCGCGCCCAGGCGGCTTCAAGCCCTTCCTCCTGCAACAACAGTAGTGATTCATGCAGCGCGTAGAGGCTGTTCACCGGCGCGGTGTGATGGTAGGTGCGCTTGCCGCCGCCATCCGAATTCCAGTAGGACAGCACCAGATTGAGGTCGAGGAACCAGCTCGGCACAGGTGTCTTGCGTGACTTCAGCTTGGCGATGGCACGCTCGTTGAACGACACCGGCGACAGGCCGGGCACGCAGGACAGGCATTTCTGGCTGCCGGAGTAGATGGCATCGATGCCCCATTCATCCACCTTTACCGGCGTACCACCGACGGCGGTAACGGCATCGACGATCACCAGCGCACCGTGGCGATGGGCGATTTCAGTGAGCGTTTTGGTATCCGACTCGGCGCCGGTCGAGGTTTCGGCTTGCACGAAGGCAACGACTTTCGTGTCGGGGTTCGCTTTGAGCGCATCCTCCAGCTTCTGCGCATCGACCGGCTTGCCCCATTCGTCTTCGACGATCACGGTCTGCGCGCCATAGCGGTTGGCATTTTCGATCATGCGCCCACCGAACACGCCGTTGCGGCAAACAATGACCTTGTCGCCAGGTTCGACAAGATTGACGAAGCAGGTTTCCATGCCCGCCGAGCCCGGCGCGGAAACGGCAAAGGTCAGCGCGTTTTCGGTCTGGAAGGCGTAACGCAGCATCACCTTGAGTTCTTCCATCATGCCGACAAACGCCGGATCGAGGTGGCCGATCACCGGGCGCGACAGCGCGGCTAGCACTCGCGGGTTGATGTTGGACGGGCCGGGGCCCATGAGGGTGCGTTCGGGAGGATTGAACGTGGCAAAGGTCATGATGTCTCGATATGAACAGGAAAAGTCGGCGCTGGCAGGACGGCAGGATCGAAGGCGGTATCACCTTCCGGATCGGGTGTGCCGGTTGCCTTGAGGCCAGCAAAATCATACAGCCGCGCGTCCATCAGGTGCGAGGGAACGACGTTGGACAAGCTGCGAAACAAGGTTTCGACGCGGCCGGGAAAGCGCTTGTCCCAGTCGCGCAGCATCGCGCCGACCTGCTGGCGCTGCAGGTTGGGCTGGCTACCGCAGAGGTTGCAGGGAATGATCGGAAACTCGCGCACGTTCGCCCATTCGATCAGGTCCTTCTCCTGGCAATAGGCGAGCGGACGGATGACGATGTGCCGGCCGTCGTCCGACACCAGCTTGGGCGGCATCGCCTTCAGCTTGGCGGCGAAGAACAGGTTGAGGAAGAGCGTGGCGAGGATGTCGTCGCGGTGGTGGCCGAGCGCGATCTTGGTCGCGCCCACTTCATCGGCGACGCGGTAAAGGATGCCGCGCCGCAACCGCGAACACAGCGAACACGTGGTCTTGCCCTCGGGAATCACGCGCTTGACGATCGAATAAGTGTCTTCTTCGACGATGCGGTAGGGAATCCCCAGCCCATCGAGATACGCCGGCAGCACCTCGGCGGGAAAGCCCGGCTGCTTCTGGTCGAGATTGACGGCGATGATCTCGAAGTTGATCGGCGCCTTTTCCTTCAGGTAGAGCAGCACGTCGAGCAGGCCAAAGGAATCCTTGCCGCCCGACAGGCAAACCATCACGCGGTCGCCTTCCTTGATCATGTTGAAGTCGGCAATCGCTTGGCCGACCTCGCGGCGCAGGCGCTTGGCGAGCTTGTTGTGTTCAAACTCCTGTTTGTGGGCAACCTTGTACGTTGTCACAGATGTGCTGTCCTGCCGCCATCGACGTTGATCACCTGGCCGGTGATATAAGGCGCGTCAAAGATAAGAAATTTCACCGTGCGGGCGATGTCTGTGGGGGAGCCGACGCGTTTGAGCAGAGTGTGAGCGATGATCGCTGCCTGCTCGGCCGCCGGAAAGTCGCTATCGTTTTCCGGCCATTCTATGGCGCCCGGCGCGACGGCATTCACGCGCACCGCCGGTGCCAGTTCCAGCGCCAGCGCGCGGGTCAAGCCGAGCAGGCCGGCTTTGGCCGCACAGTAGAGCGGGTAGCCTTTCAGCGGGCGTTCGGCATGGATGTCGGTGATGTTCACGATGCAGCCGTTCGTCTTGACCAGATGCGGCGCGGCCGCCTGGCTGAGAAAGAGCGGACCTTTGAGATTACTGCCGATCAGGTCGTCCCAGGCGGCTTGGTCGATGGCACCGACAGGGGTCGGGTAAAAACTCGACGCATTATTGACCAGCGCATCGAGCCGACCGAAATGGCCCAAGATACCCTCGATCAAAGCGGATAGGCCGGCGCTCTCGCCCAGATCATGCCGTATTGCCAGCGCCGACTTTTTGCGCCGGGCATTCAGTTCGGCTGCCAAGGCTTCCGCCTCCGCTGCGGAAGCGCGATAGTGCAACACCACACTGGCGCCTGCTGCGTGCAGCGTGCGGGCAATTTCGGCGCCGACTCGGCGCGCGGCGCCGGTAATCAAAACGACAGGGGGAATCATCGGGTGAGTATACCGAGGCAATGCGCTGCTGCGGCAAAGCCAAAACCGGCAGTGACCGCAACTGAGGAACCATACCCGGCGCAATTCAGGCCATGCAATCCCGCCTCATCCACATCGCACGCCGCCGCTGCGGGTCGCCGGATTGGCTCATCGGAAAACACGCAAGGCACGCCGAACTTCTTTTTCGGCTCGCGCGGAAATCCGTAATCCTTGCGCAAATGCGCGCGCAGCTTGCTGGCCAAAGCATCCTGTGTGGTGCGCGATAAATCGTCGATACGGATACACGTCGGGTCGGTGCGCCCGCCTGCACCGCCAGTGGTCAGCACAGGAATTTTGTTGCGCCGGCAATGCACGATCAGCGCGGCCTTCGCTTTCATCTGGTCGATACAGTCGATCACCACATCAACTGCGCACGATAGAGGCAACAACGTGGCGACGTTTTCCGGCGTGATGAATTCCTCGATGCAATCGACCATGCAAGCCGGATTGATCTGCCGGACGCGTTCGCGCATCGCCGCTACCTTGGCCTGACCGATGGTCGATTCCAGGGCCTGCACCTGCCGGTTGATATTCGATTCCGCCACATGATCGAGATCGATCAACGTCAGCCGCCCCACTCCCGAGCGCGCCAGCGCCTCGACCGCCCACGACCCCACGCCGCCGATGCCGATCACACAAACATGCGCCGCCGTCAGCCGCGCCAGACTCCCCGCGCCGTAAAGCCGTTCGATGCCGCCGAAGCGGCGGGTGGAAAATGTTTCACTCATCACAAACCGTCCAGCGGGCTTACCACGCCGCGCCCGCCCTTGTTAAGCACATGGGTGTAAATCATCGTCGTCTGCACATCCTCGTGGCCCAGCAGTTCCTGCACCGTACGGATGTCTTGCCCGTTTTGCAGCAGATGCGTGGCGAAGGAATGGCGCAGCGTGTGTGGTGTGGCCGGGCGCACGATGCCGGCATTGCGCACCGCCTGCTTCACCGCGCGCTGAATGGTCTGCTCGTCGACGTGGTGCCGCCGCGTCTGGCCCGAGCGCGGATCGACCGAACGGTTGCCCGCCGGAAACACATACTGCCAGCCCCAGCTTTTGCCGGCACTGGGATACTTACGCTCCAGCGCATAGGGCAGGAAAACCTCGCCGTAACCCTCGGCCAGATCTTTCTGCTGCAAAGTCTTCACCGCCACCAGATGCAGTTGCAGCGGCTTCGCCACCAACTCCGGCAACATCGTCACGCGATCCTTGAAGCCCTTGCCCTCGCGTACCAGAATCTCGCGCCGCTTGAAATCCACGTCCTGCACGCGCAGGCGCAGCGCCTCCATCAGCCGCAGGCCGGCACCATACAGCAGCACCGCCACCAACCAATGCATGCCCGACAATTGCGCCAACAAAGTACGCACCTCGTCCGGCGTCAGCACCACCGGCAGGCGTTTGGGCTTTTTCGCCTGCTCGACATTGTCGAGCCACGGCAGGGCGGTGCCCAGCACCTCCTTGTAAAGAAACAATATGGCCGAGCGTGCCTGGTTCTGCGTCGACGCCGCGACATTGCCCTCGACCGCCAAGTGGGTCAAAAACGCCTCCACCTCCACCGCGCCCATTTCCGCCGGGTGGCGTTTGTCATGATGCAAGATGTATCGACGTATCCATTGGACATACGATTGCTCGGTGCGTATGCTGTAGTGCTTCAAGCGAATCTTGTCACGCACGCGGTCCAGCAACTTCGGCGGATCAGCCATAATAAAAGGCAACACAAATAAATTTGGGAGGCCTAATGTTAGCTTATCAACCTGTTTCAAAGAGAGTTTTTTAAATATTCGAGGCTTTTACCCTGCGTCTATGGGACGCTTACTTAATAGTTAGCCATCTCAAAGGTATCCATGCCCCTGGCATCCAGCAGCTATCGCTTCCCGCTAATTGCATTAGGCGCATTTGTCTTTGCCGCTACAGCCTGGCGATTCTTCGGCTACCCTACATCGGTTGATGAGGCCATATTTTTGTACAAGCTCTCATCTCGTGTTTCGGCCGGATCCTCTGGCCTAAAGCTGGAAGAATTGATGCCCGGCGATTGGGAGCTTGTTTGCACCAGTCACAGTTATGATGGTCCTCAGTATCTCAAGCGTTACAACAAAACTTACCCGCCAGCGGCTCCTTCCGAAGATGGTGTATGGGGTTTCATATTCATCGCCAAAGACGGTTCCTATCGTTCTGCTGTTGGTTCCTGCGGTAGCGCCGGTGTACACCTCGATTTTCGCTCCCGCTTTTGCCTTACCCGGAATGAGGCGAATCTTTCTCTTTCGCCAAGGGGTCTTGAGCCGTGTGTGACTTTTTCGCCCCAGATGGCTAACCCATCCATCAACACGGACGCTGCGCGATAAAGCCGCGCAGCACCGGTTAGCTCCACGTTAGGTCTCTTTGAGCATGGCGAAAGCTCTTCGCTTCACACTTGCAGTAAATTGGAGACAGACCACGATTTACGCCGTCGTGCCGGTGCCGACTTTTTGCCATACCGGCCATTGGACATTTCTCTAGCCGCTCTATAGACTTGATCCATGCCGAACCCGACAATCAGCCAGCTTCGGCACTTGATCCGCACGCTGAATTACGTCGTTTCCACCCACGCCGCCGAGGAGCTTGAAGATGACGACCTTTCCATCCTTGATCTCGAAAACATCATCCTCACGGGGCAAGTCACAGAACGTCAGCGCGACACCCAAACCCGCGAAAGCAAAGTCGTCGTCTCCGGCATCATTATCGACGGCAAGCCTGCGCAAGCCGTCGTCAAAATTGGCTTCACCGGCAAACTCATCGTCATCACAGCCTATGTCCTCTGATCATCTCTGCGCCCACTGCGGTAGTTCTTCGGTTCAGGTCAAGCACGTCACGCGCAGCTTCGGCAAGGCCTCCGCTTTATTGGTCATCGAGGCCATTCCGATGTTCTCCTGCCCCGATTGTGGCGAGTCCTATTTTTCGGCCCAGACGCTTCATGAAATCGAACGCATCAAGGCATTGCGCAAGTCCGTTGCCGTTGCACGGCAGGTCCCGGTGGCATCTTTCCAGTTGGCCGCTGCTTAACCCGGGACGCTCCGCCGGCAAGCCGGCTTCGCGCCCCTGAGCTAGCAAGTTAGAGCAGACAGTCCGCGAGAAAAATCGAGGAAGGATTATGGCCTTCACGCGCGTGACTGCTGCTCAACTTTGATCGTTAGCCGTCATGAGCCCACACAAAGTTGATCGCTCCCGAGTGAAGCATTTCACCGACCTACCGAATGTCGGAAAGGCCACCGCTGGAGATCTGCGCCTGCTCGGCTTCCACTCGCCTGAGCAGCTTGTTGGAGAATGCCCGTTTGAATTGTACGAACGACTTTGCCAAAAAACCGGTCAGCGTCACGATCCCTGCGTCATTGATGTTTTCATGTCCATTACACACTTCCTGAATGGCGAGCCGCCTCTCCCATGGTGGGAATTCACCGAGATTCGGAAGAGCACTACTGGAGGAAATGCAAAATGAAGTTTGGTTACACCATCGTTTACGTCCCTTCTGTCCCTGACACCTTGGCCTTCTACGAGAAGGCATTCGGGTTTCAGGCTCGTTTCCTTCACGAGTCAGGCCAGTACGGCGAATTGGAGTCCGGTTCAACAACCCTCGCCTTTGCCTCTCACGCGCTCGGCGAAATGAACTTCGGCGCAAACTTCGTGCCTATGTCTGCCACCACCACACCGCCTGAGCGAATGAGCGAATTGACATGGCGTACGCTAATGCGTACCATGATGTTTTTAGGAGACCTTCCATGGCCACACTCACTGCAAGCGAAGCACGCGCCAATCTGTATCGCCTCATTGACCAAGCCGCTGAGTCGCATCAGCCAATACACATTGCCGGCAAACGAACGAGCGCCGTTCTTCTGGCCACAGAGGATTGGCAGGCAATTCAAGAAACACTCTATCTGCTCTCGATCCCGGGCATGCGCGAATCCATCAAGGAGGGCATGGCCAAACCTCTTGGCAAAAGTGCCAAGGAGCTTAGCTGGTGAGCTGGCAGGTAGTCTTTTCGAAGCATGCCGAGAAGGATGCGAAGAGGTTGGCTGCGGCCGGTCTGAAGACCAAGGCACAAGAACTGTTGGCTATTCTTGCCACCGATCCGTTTCAGAACCCTCTTTCATACGAAAAACTTGTTGGCGACTTGGCAGGAGCATATTCAAGACGCATCAATATTCAACATCGCCTGGTTTATGAGGTCTTCACCAAAGAGCATGTGGTTCGAGTGTTGCGCATTTGGACGCACTACGAGTGAGCACGGCCCAACCCGCCGCTCCAGAGGGACGCTTCGCCGGCAATCTTTGCTCGACCGACGTCTGCGTCCATCGTGTTCGCTGACATCGAAGCGCTTATCAAATCGCTCGGTGGTTGCGTTTCAGAGTGCGAAGGGTCACGCGTCAGAATCGAACTGAATGGCGAACAGTGACGCTGCCATCGTCCGACCCGAACCTACCTGACCCCTCTGCCGACGCCCAGGCCGCCAGTCGTGCACTCTCATCCCGCATCGCCGGACGCATTGCCGACACCGGCGATTGGCTGCCCTTTGTCGATTTCATGGACATGGCGCTCCATCTGCCGGGTCTGGGCTATTACGCGGGCGGTTCGCTGAAGTTTGGTGCGGCGGGCGATTTCATCACCGCACCGGAGATCACACCCCTGTTCGGCCAGACGCTGGCACGGCAGGTTATGGAGATTCTTGCCGTCTCGCCAGCGCCGACTATTCTGGAAGTCGGTGCCGGCAGCGGACGGTTGGCGGCCGATATCCTGTTGGCGCTGGAAACACTGAACACATTACCGGACCGTTATTGCATCCTCGAATTATCGGGTGAGTTGCGGGCACGCCAGCAGGTGACGCTGCAAACCGAGGCACCGCATCTGATCAATCTTGTGACCTGGCTCGATGCCTTGCCGGAACAGACCTCGGGCTGCGTCATCGCCAATGAACTGCTCGATGCCTTGCCGACGCACGCCGTGGCCTGGCGTGAATCGGGCTTGCTGGAGCGCGGCGTGGTGCTGACGCAAGACGGATTCGCCTGGGCCGAACGCCCGGCCACAGGCAGACTTGCCGAGGTGATGACCACCCTGCCAGTGACTGCGCCCTACGCAAGCGAAATCAGCCTGACGGCCCATGCCTGGGTGGCTGAGTGGGGGCACCGGCTGACGCACGGCGCGTTGTTGCTGATCGACTACGGCCTGCCGCGCCACGAGCTGTATCACCCGCAACGCAATCACGGCACGCTGCGTTGCCATTACCGCCAGCGTGCCCACGAAAATCCTTTCTGGTGGCCGGGTTTGTCAGACATCACCAGCCATGTCGATTTCACGGCGGTGGCCGAAGCCGGATTTGCTGCCGGACTCGATGTGTTGGGTTACACCAGCCAGGCCAGCTTCCTGATCAATTGCGGCATCGGCGAACTGCTGGTCGAACGTCAGCGGGCGGGCGGCGAACAGGCCTTGCGCGCGAACGGCGCAGTACAACTGCTGCTCGCGCCGGGCGAAATGGGCGAACTGTTCAAGGTGATTGTTTTGGGACGCGGCATCGACACACCCTTGTCGGGCTTCGCGCGCGGCGACCGCCGCCACGCTTTGTAATCTTTGCGCCGTCAGGCGGTACGCCGGTACATTTGCAGGAAGTTACTCGTTTCGCCAAGGAAGAGCTTGGTCAGTTCATCCAGGGTTTCCTGGTTGAGATCATCGGGTTGCAGGCGGAACTCCATCATGCCGAAGCGGTCGATGTTGCGGGTGCGCAGCAACAGGTTACCGGCGCCATAGTCGGCTCGAATGATAAAGCCGGCCTTGATTTCGCAGGGAAAAGTAAAGCTGGCGCGCTCGATCATCTTGCGCGCGTTCTGTTTTTCTTCGACCTGGAAGGCAATGTTGTAGTCATGCAGCAGCTTGCGCAGCGGCTCGACGCCGATGGCGTCGCGTTCAACGACGATCTTTTTGGGCGAGGCAATCCGCAGTCGGGCGGTAAGGCTATCGTAGAGTCGATCTTCGGTGGCGGTCGGGACCATGCGGAAATCTGCCGCACCCTCCACCCAGCGCATTCCAGCAAAAGCGATGTTCCCTGGAAAAACGAATTCCTTGGGAATTTCGGGCTTGATGATGTTGAGTTGCTTGATGAGGTCATCGAGATAATGAAAGACGGCACCCAGGCTGGCACTCAATCGCTGGGCGATGGCATCATGTGCCACGCCGCGTTGCTCGGCAACCTGCTGGACGGTTTGCGCTTTTTGCTTGAGCCTGGCCAACAAACTGTCAGCTGCAGGACCACCCAGACTGGAAGGAGACTCCAGGGTCGGTGACGCAGCCGAATTGCCTGCTGATGCCGGCGTACGCACGGATCGCTCACTGGCGGGCACGTTCAGATCCGGAAAGGACATCTTGTCACGGGTAAACGTGGGCAATACCGGTTCGTTCGTCAGCACCGGCCCGTTGCGAGAAAACTCCTCGATGTCATCAAGTAATTGAGATCGACCGTTTCCGGTTGGTGCGCCAGCCACGTTACCCCTCCTTTGCGGCGATTCTAGCAGGGACATGGAAGGCCGGTATAACCGGCGCCGGCAGCTTATTTAATGGGTGGCAATTCGCCGCTATGGTTGCCGCGCCACGGCGCAACCTTGACCAGCAGGGCCATGCCGGGCAGCGCCAGGACGACGCAAAGCAGGAAGAAGCTCATCCAGCCCATCCATTCCACCAGCCAACCGGTCGTGGCATTGATGAAGGTACGCGGTACGGCGGCCAGGCTCGAAAACAGCGCATATTGCGTGGCCGTATAGAGCGGATGGGTCGTGCGGGCAATGAAGGCGACGAAGGCTGCCGTACCCAGCCCGACGCCCAGCGCCTCGAAACCGATCACCAGCGCCAGACTCGCCAACGCCGCCGCGTCAATGCTGGTCTGCGGCCCCAGCCAGGCCAGCCAGGCGAAGCCAAATATCGAGAGCACCTGAACCACGCCGAACAGCCAAAGGGCGCGGTTGATGCCGAGATTGACCATCCACAAGCCGCCCAGCAAGCCGCCGATCACCGCCGGCCATAAGCCCGCATTCTTGGCGACCAGACCGATCTCTGACTTGGCGTAACCCATGTCCAGGTAGAAGGGCGTTGCCAGTGCTGTGCACATTGAATCACCCAACTTGTAAAGAAAGATGAAGGCGAGGATCAGGAACGCCTGGCGTAATCCGGCACGCCCGATAAATTCACGGAAGGGTTCAACCACTGCCTCGCGCAGGGTTTTCGGTGCTCCCGCAGCAATGACCGGCTCTTTGACCAGCAGCGCCATGACCATGCCCGGCAGCATGAACAGGGCAGTCACGAGAAACACCTGATCCCAAGGCAAACGGTCGGCCAGAATCAGCGACAGCGATCCCGGCACCAGCCCGGCGATGCGGTAGGCATTCACATGCACTGCATTGCCCAAGCCGAGTTCCCGGTCGTCGAGCAGTTCGCGCCGATAGGCATCCAGAGCAATGTCGGCGGTCGCCGAGAAAAAGGCCAGCAGGGCCGCCAGCCAGACGATGGTGCCAAGATCATCGGCCGGCGACAGACGGCCCAGCAGTGCGATGATGACCATCAAGGCGACTTGTGTCAGCAGCACCCAGCCGCGCCGGCGGCCCAGCGGCAGAGCATAGCGATCCAGCAACGGCGACCAGAGAAACTTCCAGGTGTAGGGAAACTGGATCAGCGCGAACAGACCGATCGCCTTGAGGCTGATTCCCTCGGTGCGCAACCAGGCCGGCAACAGGTTCAGCAGCAGGTACAGCGGCATGCCTGAAGCAAATCCGGTGAAGACACAGATCAGCATGCGGCGGGTAAACAGGGCGGCGAGCCAAGGGGGCATGGAGGCAAAATAGACGCGGAAATGAGCAGTGCGGAACATCCTAGCATCGAGGGGATGAGGCTGATTCATAATGACGCTTGTTGAACCGCCGCCATTTCAAATGTATTCCGCCTTGCCCATCCGCTATGTCGATCCCGTGTTCCGCCCCCCGAGCGAGGCTGAATCGCTGATCCTGCCCGTGACAGACGGTTGCTCTTGGAACCAGTGCACATTCTGCGAGATGTATACCGCGCCACAGAAAATATTCAGGGCGCGTGCCGAGGCCGAGGTACTGGAAAGCATCCGTCGTTGCGGAGAGCATTTCGGGTCGGAGATACGCCGGGTTTTTCTCGCCGATGGTGATGCCCTGATGCTCCCGACACGCCGCCTGCTGAATATTCTGTCGGCCATCCGTGCGCACCTGCCCGGTGTGCGCCGTATCTCTAGCTATTGCCTGCCGCGCAATCTGCGCAAGAAACCTGTCGGGGAACTCAAGGCATTGGCCGCTGCCGGGCTCAAGATTGTTTATGTCGGCGCCGAATCCGGAGACGATGAAGTACTCGCTCGAGTGAGCAAAGGTGAAACTTTTGCGACCACGCTCGACGCATTACTGAAGCTCGGCGAAGCAGGCATCAGCCGTTCCGTCATGATCCTCAACGGCCTCGGCGGTCGCAGGCTCTGGCAGCAGCATGCGGAAAATTCGGCGCGCCTCGTCAATGCAGTTCAACCCGAGTATCTGGCGACCCTGGTGGTCAGCCTGCCACATGGCGAGGTGCGCCTGCGCGCTGGCTTTCCCGGCTGGGAAGCGTTGTCACAACGCGAACTGTTCGTCGAGATGGAACATTTTCTGTCCGGCCTGGAACTCAAGCGCACAGTCTTCCGCAGCGACCACGCCTCGAACTGGCTGATCCTCAAAGGCACCTTGGGCGCAGACAAGGAACACCTGCTCGGCCAGATCCGTGCGGCAATCACCCATCCCGAAGCCGCCCCCCTGCGCCCCGCCTGGGCCAGGGGGTTATAATCACCGGCGGTTGTTTCCGCGCGCCCGTAGCTCAGCTGGATAGAGTACTGCCCTCCGAAGGCAGGGGTCGTACGTTCGAATCGTATCGGGCGCGCCATCGTTTTATAACGGCCGAGTGACAGGTATTCCGGTTATTTCCAACTTACTTCCGGAAGATCAAGAAAGCGGCTTACTGATACGTAACAAGGGGACATGTAATGAGCAAAAAGTTTTCGCGCTTGCTGGTGATTGCCGGCCTGGTTTCAGTGCTACCCACGTTGGCTTTGGCGATGGGCGGCAAACCGAACAACACTGATGAAGAGGCACTCAATGCCCGCATCCAGCCGGTAGCGAAAATCAAGCTGGCCCCGGCTTCATCGGCCAACGCTGCGGTTGCCGGTAGCCGCTCTGGTGAAGAGATCTACAAGGCTGTTTGTGCTGCATGTCATGCCACCGGTGTGGCCGGTGCGCCAAAAATGGGTGATAAGGCAGCCTGGGCACCACGGCTTGGCGTGGGCCTGGATGTCCTAGTGAAGTCCGCTAAAGCGGGCAAGAACGCCATGCCACCCAAAGGCGGGTCGGACGCTACTGACGAGGAACTCGCCCGCGTCGTCGTCTTCATGGCAAACGGCTCTGGTGCCAATTTCAAGTAACCAGCCGTTTAACCCAGAAAAAAAGCAGCCTGTGACGAGGCTGCTTTTTTTATGCCATCCCGCCGGCACCGACTTTTTCAGACGTCGATATTGCGCGCATACAGCGCATTGTCTTCGATGAACTTGCGGCGTGGTTCGACGACATCTCCCATCAGGGTAGTGAAGATCTCGTCAGCGGCAATGGCATCATCGATCTGGACTTTGAGGAGGCGGCGCACCGTCGGGTCCATCGTCGTTTCCCAGAGTTGTTCGGGATTCATCTCCCCCAGACCTTTGTAGCGCTGCTTGCCGAGATTGCGTTCGACCTCGTTTAGCAGCCATTGCATGGCTGAGGAAAAGCTGGCAATTGCCTGGGATTTCTCGCCGCGTCGGATGGTTCCGTCACTGCCGATCAGACCCGCAAGGAGCTGCGAGGTTTTGCGCAACTGCGCATAGTCGCCTGATACGAGGAAATCCTCATCGATGATCGTCACGCGCAAATTGCCATGACGCATCTTCTCCAGACGCAATTGCCAGGCTTCGGTCTTTTCATCATAGACAGCGCGTACGCTCAACTTGTCGGACAAGGGCTGCCGCAGGATAGCGGCGCTGTTCTGCGCCGCTGCTTCGTCGTTCAGCTTGAGTTCGACATCGTGCGCAATCATTACATGTAACGCATCTGCATCGACGAAATCGCCCAGACGCCGGATGATCGCTTCGGAAGTCAGGTAACTGCGCGCCAGTTCTTCCAACGCGGCACCTTCGATGTCAGGTGCGCCCAGCTTGGGCGTCAGCGCTGCTCCATCCAGAGCCAGCGTCAGCAAGTACTGGTTAAGTTCGTTGTCGTCCTTGATGTAGCGCTCGCTCTTGCCATGCTTGATCTTGTAGAGCGGCGGCTGTGCGATGTAAATGTGGCCTCCCTCGACCAGTTCGGGCATCTGGCGGTAGAAGAAGGTCAGGAGCAGGGTGCGGATATGCGCGCCGTCCACATCGGCGTCGGTCATGATGATGATGCGGTGATAGCGCAATTTCTCCGGCTTGTAGTCCTCCTTGCCGAAACCGCAACCCAGTGCCGTCAGCAGGGTGACGATCTGCTCGGAGGAAATCACTTTGTCGAGTCGCGCTTTTTCAACGTTGAGTACCTTGCCGCGCAACGGCAGGATCGCCTGGAACTTGCGGTCGCGGCCCTGCTTGGCAGAGCCGCCGGCGGAATCGCCCTCAACGATATAGAGCTCGCACAAGGCGGGGTCTTTTTCCTGGCAGTCGGCCAACTTGCCGGGGAGACCAATATTGTCAAGCACGCCTTTGCGGCGTGTCATCTCGCGCGCCTTGCGGGCGGCTTCGCGGGCACGGGCCGCCTCGACGATCTTGCCGGTGATGACTTTCGCATCACCGGGCTTTTCCAGCAGAAATTCGGAAAGCTTGGCCGCCACGACTTCCTGCACCGCCGGCAAGGCCTCGGAGGAAACCAGCTTCATCTTGGTCTGTGAGGCAAACTTCGGATCGGGCATCTTGACCGACAGCACACAGGCGAGACCCTCGCGCATATCGTCGCCGGCAATGTCGACCTTGGCCTTCTTGGCGATCTCGTTCTCTTCGATGTACTTGTTGATGACGCGCGTCATGGCCTGGCGCAGACCGGTCAAATGGGTGCCACCGTCGGCCTGCGGAATGTTGTTGGTGAAACACAGCACTTGCTCGGCGTAGGAGTCGTTCCACTGCATGGCCACTTCTACGCCGATGGCGCCCCCGCCGGGCAATTGAGATTCGCCGGTCGAATAAAACACTGTCGGATGCAAGACAGTCTTGGCGCGATTGATGTATTCGACGAATCCCTTGACGCCGCCGGAGAAGGCAAAGTCTTCTTCCTTGTTGTTGCGTTGGTCGATCAGTTTGATCTTGACGCCGTTATTCAGGAAGGACAGTTCGCGCAAGCGCTTGGCAAGAATGTCATAGTGAAACTCGATGGTACCAACGCCGAAAATTTCCTCGTCGGCAAGAAAGTGAACTTCCGTACCGCGATTCTTGGTCTCTCCCAACACCTTCAAAGGAGATACCTCGACGCCGTTTTGCACCTCGATAATGCGATCGGCGGCGTGACCACGATGAAATTCCATAAAATGCTTTTTGCCATCGCGCCGCACGGTCAAACGTAACCATTTTGACAGTGCATTGACACAGGACACACCGACGCCGTGTAAGCCGCCCGAAACCTTGTAGGAATTCTGGTTGAACTTGCCACCAGCATGTAACACGCACATGACGATCTCGGCAGCGGAACGCTTTGGCTCGTGTTTGTCGTCGAACTTCACGCCGATGGGAATACCGCGGCCATTGTCTGTCACCGAAATGGAATTATCGGTGTGGATGGTAATGACAATTTCATCACAATGACCCGCCAGCGCCTCGTCGATGGCATTGTCGACGACCTCGAACACCATGTGGTGCAAACCGGTGCCGTCTGAGGTATCGCCGATATACATGCCCGGCCGCTTGCGGACCGCTTCCAGCCCTTCGAGCTGCTGGATAGAGTCTTCGTTGTAGCCATCATTGATCTGGCTGGGCGGGGTGCTGTCAATCATGCAATAATCCTTTTCGGATGCGTCAGATACGCATCGGCATTACGACATATTTGAAACGATGGTTATCCGGCAGCATGATCAATGCGCTGGAATTACTGTCGGCAAGACGGATCTCTATCGTCTCGGCATTGATGTTGTTCAGTACGTCGAGCAGATAATTGACGTTGAAACCGACATCGAGTTCTTCGCCGGAATATTCCACTTCAATTTCTTCTTGAGCTTCTTCATTCTCGGCGTTTGCCGAAAGTATCTTCAAACTGCCCGGACTCAGTACCAAGCGTACGCCCCGGAACTTTTCGTTGGTCAGGATTGCGGCACGCTGCAGAGAATTCTGCAACAAGGTACGCCCCAACGGAATGATTTTGTTCTGATGCTGTGGAATGACACGTTCATAATCAGGAAACTTGCCGTCAATCAGTTTGCTGACGAATTCGACATTGCCGAAGCTGAAACGGGCTTGCGCAGGCGTCAGTGAAATCTCCAGTGCTTCGTCGTTATCCGCCAGCTGCCGCGAAAGTTCCAAAACAGTTTTACGCGGCAAAATAACTTCCACGCGCTCGAATTGTCCGCCGATTTCTTCACTGGCATACGCCAGTCGGTGGCCGTCGGTTGCAACCAGGCGCAACTCATTTTGCTGGGCAACGAGCAACAATCCGTTGAGATAATAACGAATGTCCTGCTGGGCCATGGCGAACTGCACAAGCGCCAGTTGGCGTTTGAACTGCTTCTGCGTGAGCTTGAGCACGGTTGCCTGCCCCGTAGCTTCAGCCATGCGCGGAAAATCATCTGCTGGCAACGTCTGCAGGTTGAAACGGCTTTTTCCAGCCTTGAGTTGCAGACGACGCTCGTCAAGATTCAGGCTGACTTCTGCTGCTTCCGGCAGGGAGCGCAAAATGTCCTGCAACTTGCGTGCAGCAACCGTGACCGCAATATTTTCAGTCCCGCTGGAAACAGTTCCGGTACGAATCTGCATTTCGATATCCGTCGCCAGCAAGATCAGGCGTTCGCCCGTTTTTTCAATCAGCACGTTCGACAGGATCGGCAGCGTATGCCGCTTTTCAACAATGCCGCACACCGACTGCAGAGGCGTCAGAAATTGATCACGGGGTCCTTTATATAGGAGCATCTCTAAAACTCCTTATGATGATGATGAAGGGCACGTCGAGTTGTGGAAAGTTGGTTTATGTTTATAAGATACAAGGTGTTATATTCACTTAAAGGCTCTGGAAAACTTGTTCACGGCTTGTGGATGAATGTGTATGGATAGTGATTTTCAGCTTGAAGGTTAACTTATCCACATTTTATCCAGACGATATTAAGAGGCTTATACATGCTTGATTTCATCCTTTGATGGTCTGGGATAGCACCAGAACATCGTTGTTGAGATGATTATCTTTGGCGCGTAAATCGACAATGGTGCGACACGCATGCAGTACGGTTGTGTGGTCACGGCCACCGAAGGCATCGCCAATTTCTGGAAGGCTATGGGGTGTCAGATCGCGAGCCAGCCACATCGCAACCTGGCGCGGTCGGGCAACGGCGCGCGTTCTGCGTTGTGAAAACATGTCGGCAACTTTGATCTTGTAGTAGTCGGCAACGGTCTTCTGAATGAGTTCGAGTGTGATCTGGCGGTTATGCGCGCCGATGATGTCTTTCAGTGCTTCCTTGGCCAGTTCGAGTGTAATGGGACGATTGTGGAATCGGGAAAACGCCAGAACTTTTTTGAGCGCACCTTCGAGTTCACGTACATTTGAGCGCAAGTGTTTGGCAATCAAAAACGCTACATCATCTCCGAGTGCAATTGCTTCGCTGTCAGCTTTTTTCTTGAGAATTGCTACGCGCATTTCAAGTTCCGGAGGTTCGATCTGTACCGTCAAACCCCAATCGAAACGTGAAATCAAACGTTCTTCCAGTCCCTGGATATCTTTCGGATAGGTATCGCAGGTAATGACGATCTGTTTTTTTGCTTCTACCAACGCGTTGAAAACATAAAAGAATTCTTCTTGTGTGCGCGCTTTCCCGTTGAAAAACTGGATGTCGTCAACCAGCAATACATCCATGGTGCGATAAGTTCGCTTGAAAATATCAAAGGACTTTTGCTGGAAGGCGCGAACTACATCCGAATAATAATCTTCGGCATGGATATAGCGGATCACCTTATCCGGAGCATGACGCAGTACTTCGTTGCCAAGCGCATGTACCAGGTGGGTTTTGCCCAAACCGACACCGCCATAAATAAAGAGCGGATTGTAGGAAGATCCGGGGTTGATGGCGACCTGTTGGGCAGCGGCGCGCGCCAAGTCGTTGGAGCGACCCGTGACCAGGGTATCGAATGTGAATTCCGGGTTAAGGCGTGTCTTATCATAGTCGGGAGAGTCTTCAGGAAGACCTGAGGATTCAATGGAAAAAGTTTCTTCCCCGGATAAAACAGGCGATTTACCGGCGGTAATTATGTTCGCAGCACCGAGGCCGGCAGGACCATCGACGACGGTATCCTGAACAAGACTTGATGGTGTTTCATCGAGTATCAGATCAATGGTGACTGGCTCTTTGAAAAACTGCCTAGACAATATTTCGACGCGGTCGAGGTAACGTTCGCGTACCCATTTGAGAATGAAGCCATTCGGGGCGAACAGGCGCAGGTGGCGGCCGTCCTCGTCGGATTCCACGCGCAACGACTTGATCCAGGCATTGAATTGTTGTGCCGGTAACTCGCTTTCGAAGCGGGCCAGACAATCCGTCCAGAATAGGCTCATTTAACTTGATGAATTTTTATAATTAATTTTCGTCGGTGCGCACGAGCAACAGAACCTTGCTGAACGCTTGACTGAGTTACCAGTCAAGTGTGGAACGAGTTAATGACAACATGCGGGTCGCGCATTCTAGCGAAATTGCGCAAAGTTATCCACAAGCTTTGACATCATTTCAGCTACAGCGTGCTGAAATAATGCTTGACAGAGACTGGCCTAACAGGTTGTAATCGCGCGCTTTTCTTGCAAGGAAACTCGGTCATGAAACGTACCTACCAACCTTCTGTCGTGCGCCGCAAGCGTACCCATGGTTTTCTCGTGCGCATGCGCACCCGTGGCGGTCGTGCTGTAATCCGTGCCCGCCGTGCCAAGGGCCGTGTTCGTCTGGGTGTTTGAACTGCCTGATTGAGCGGCAGTACCGTATCCTTTGAAGGTTTTTGCCGGCAGCAGCGGCTGCTGGCTGCCAAGGATTATGCAGAGGTATTCGCCGCGCGCCGGGTATTACGCGGAACCTGCTTTACTTTGCATTACCGGCCCAACAGCCTGCCGCATGCCCGGCTAGGTTTGGTGATACCGAAGAAGCAGGCGCGCGCTGCCGTATCGCGTAATGCCGTCAAACGCCAGACACGTGAACTGTTCCGCCGGCGGAGTACCAGTCTGCCGGCGTTTGACTTGATACTTCGCCTCGCCCAGCCGCTGGATCGTCCCAAACGTGTCATCGACAAGCAGGCCAGGGCGAATTGGCGTGCCGAGATCACTGCACTGTTCGATCAACTATGCTTGAAAACCGCGCCGTGAAATCTTTGCTTGCCCAGCCATTAATCTGGCTGGTGCGCGGCTATCAACTAGCGATCAGCCCCTTTCTTCCGCCCAGTTGTCGCTTTCATCCAAGTTGTTCGCACTATGCCATCGAGGCCTTGCAGCGCCACGGTGTCGGCAAGGGATTGTGGCTGGCTGTGCGCCGCGTCGGGCGTTGTCATCCGTGGCATCCGGGCGGCCATGATCCTGTGCCGTAGAATAGTGCCTCCGCCGGCTATGCAATTGTATGCCGCCTTACCCCATTCCTGACGTATCGACCATGGACAACCAACGCCTTATTCTGCTACTGGTCTTTTTCTTTTCCTCGATGATGCTGTGGGATGCCTGGCAGAAACAGGGTCAGCCTCCGCCGGGGGGTGTTGTGCAACCTGCCTCTAGCGCGGCAGGCAATGCCGCCGTCCCGTCCGCGCCGACTTCTTCAAGCACTCCTGCCGTGGTTCCGGGGGGTGTTGCTGCCGCCGTAACTGCCAGCCCGACGGTCAGCATCAAGACCGATCTGATTGCTGCCGAGATCAGCGCTCAGGGAGGCGATGTGGTGCGCCTCGAATTGTTGCGCCATCGTGCCACCGAAAAAACTGCCGAAAACTTTGTCCTGATCGATCCGGCGCATGCCTATGCGGCACAGTCCGGGCTGATCGGCGCCGGGCTGCCGAATCACAAGTCCGTCTGGCAGTTGCCGGCGCAGGCGCTGTTGTTGAAGGATGGCGAGAGCGAGTTGCGTGTGCCGCTCGAGGCGGCCATCGAGGGGGGTGGCAAGATTGTCAAAACCTACGTGTTCAAACGCGGCAGTTATCTGGTGGATGTCGAACACGCGGTTGTCGGCGCCCCCGTACCGGTGGGTGCGCATGCTTATTTCCAGCTGACGCGCGACGGCAAGGCGCCCGAAGGCGCGAATGCCATGATGTCCACCTTTACCGGTGCGGCGATCTATACCGAACTGGAAAAATTCAAGAAAGTCGATTTCGGTGATTTCGGGGCAAAGAACAAGCATCCGACCAAGGCCGACAACGGCTGGGTCGCGCTGGTGCAGCACTATTTCTTCTCGGCCTGGCTGCCAGCGGCCGGCGAACGTGAATATTTCACCCGCCAGCTGGGGAATGACCTGCACTCGGTCGGTGTCATCATGCCCCTGACGGCCGACAAACTGAGCGTTCCGCTGTATGCCGGCCCGCAGGAACAGGACAAGCTCGAAAAGATCGCTCCCGGGCTGGCCCTGGTCGTCGATTATGGCTGGCTGACGATGATCGCCGCGCCGATTTTCTGGGTGCTCGAGTGGTTGTACCAGTTCATCGGCAACTGGGGCTGGTCGATCATCCTGCTGACGGTGATGCTCAAGGCGGCGTTTTTCCCGTTGTCGGCCGCCAGCTACAAGTCGATGGCCAAGATGCGTTTGCTGACACCCAAGCTGACGCGGCTGAAGGAAACCTACGCCGACGACCGTGCGCGCATGAACCAGGAAATGATGGAGTTGTACAAGCGCGAAAAGGTCAATCCGCTCGGTGGCTGCCTGCCCATCCTGGTGCAGATTCCCGTTTTCATCGCGCTGTATTGGGTACTGCTCGGCACGGTGGAAATGCGTGGCGCACCCTGGCTGGGCTGGATTACCGACCTGTCGGCGAAGGACCCCTTTTATGTCATGCCACTCATCATGGGCGTGACGATGTTCGTGCAGACCAAGCTCAATCCCGCGCCACCCGATCCGATGCAAGCCAAGCTGATGCTCTGGATGCCGGTCATCTTCACGGGGATGTTCCTCTTCTTCCCGGCCGGCCTGGTGCTTTACTGGACGGTAAATAACCTCCTGTCGATCGCCCAGCAATGGCAGGTCAATCGCATGATCGAAAGCGCCGGACTCAAAGCGCACTGAGGGTGCTCTGAAACCTGCCGGAACTACGGACACGATCGCCGCCATTGCCACGCCACCGGGGCGCGGCGGGATCGGCGTGGTGCGTGTCTCCGGCCGTGACCTGCTGCCCTTTGTGCTGGCGCTGACAGGAAAACAACCGGTCCCGCGCCGTGCCGCCATCGCCGACTTTTTCGCCGCAGACGGTGCGCCGCTTGATCAAGGCCTGATTCTGCATTTCCCCGCGCCGCACTCCTTTACCGGGGAAGATGTGCTCGAACTGCACGGCCACGGCGGCCCGGTGGTGATGCACACTTTGCTGGCGCGCTGTGTCGAACTGGGCGCGCGACTGGCGGAACCGGGCGAGTTTTCGCGCCGCGCCTTTGAAAACGACAAGATCGATCTGGCCCAGGCCGAAGGCATCGCCGACCTCATCGAGGCGGCCTCGGCACAGGCGGCGCGTGCCGCGCTGCGTTCGCTGACGGGTGAGTTTTCGCGCGCGGTGCATGCACTTACTGACGCGCTCGCCGAGCTGCGCAGCCTGATCGAGGCGACGCTGGATTTCCCCGACGAGGAAATCGACCCGCTTGCTGATACCGACATCATTCCTCGCATGGAAAAGCTGCGTGCTGATCTGTCCCGCTTGCGCGCCCGCGCCGGCGAAGGCAGCGTGCTACGTTCCGGCCTGACCGTCGTACTGGCCGGTCTTCCCAATGTAGGCAAGTCTTCACTTCTTAACCGGCTGGCGGGGGAGGAGCGTGCCATCGTCACCGAGATCGCCGGCACCACGCGCGATGCGGTGCGCGAGACGATCCAGGTCGAGGGCATCCCGCTGCACATCATCGACACCGCCGGCCTGCGCGAGACCGAGGATGTTGTCGAAAAGCTCGGCATCGAACGCAGCTGGCGCGAGATCGGGCAGGCCGACGTAATCCTGCAAATAGTCGATGCGCGTGCCGGGGTGACGCCGGCCGACCAGGTGGTCGCCGCCCGCCTGCCGGACGGCATCGAGCGTCTGGTAGTCGAAAACAAGGCCGATCTGGCCCACCGGGAAAGTGGCCGGCATGTCGTGCATGGCACGGTACATCTGACCCTCTCAGCAAAAAGTGGTGAGGGCGTGAAACTGCTCCATGACGAGTTACTGCGCGTCGCCGGCTGGCGCGGCCATGGCGAAGACGCCCTGCTTGCCCGTGCGCGTCATCTCGAAGCACTGGCCACTGCAGATACTCAGCTGAGCGCCGCCGCCGCGCAGCTGGATCAGCTCGAACTCGC
>JAABQX010000101.1 GCA_011391215.1 Rhodocyclaceae bacterium | reverse complement strand
GCAGGCGCACAAGGACATGGTCGCGGCCGTCGCACCCTGCATCGACACAGCCATCTCGAAGACAGTCAACGTCCCCGAAGACTACCCCTACGCCGAATTCGAGGATCTCTACCTTACCGCCTGGAAAGCCGGCCTCAAGGGCCTCGCCACCTATCGCCCCAACAAGATTCTCGGCAGCGTGCTGTCGGTCGAGCCGTCACAACAGGCCGCCCAACCCCAGGCGCAAAAGCAGCCGCAGGACGTCACCATCGACAGCGCCAACCGTCGCCTGAAGATCGGCTCACTGCCCGCACCGGTATTGTCTAGCCTGCGCTGGCCCGGCCGGCCGCGCATGACCGACGGCAATGCCGCCTGGACCTACATGATCGAAACGCCGCACGGCGAGTTCGCCCTGTTCGTCGGGCAGATCGAAAACGAACTGCGCAAGGCCGTGCCCTTCGAAATCTGGGTGAATGGCTCGCAGCAGCCGCGTGGTTTGGGTGCCGTCGCCAAGACCCTGTCGATGGACATGCGCGCCAACGATCCGGCCTGGCTGAAGCTCAAGCTCGACGTACTGGCCAGCACCGTCGGCGAAGAACCGTTCGAAATGCCGATGCCCCCCCACGGCGAACACAAGATGATGCCGGGCGCCGTTTCGGCCATGGCACAAGTCATCCGTTACCGCTGCGAACAGCTGGGCGCCCTGACCAGCGAAAGCGCAGGCGATGGCGCCACACCCGTGCTCGATTGCATGTTCAGCCGCGACGAGCCGAAAACCGGCACCGACGGCACGCTATCCTGGACCGTGGATATCGTCAATCCGGCCTCACGCGAAGATTTCGTGCTCGGCCTCAAGGAAATCACCCTGCCCGATGGTGTTACCCGCCCCTACTCCTGCTGGCTTTCCGGCAATTACCCGCGCGCCCTCGACGGCCTGACCAAGCTCCTGTCTCTCGACATGCGCGTCATGGACCCGGCCTGGATCGGCATGAAGCTGCGCAAGCTGCTCAACTATCCGGAACCGCTCGGCGACTTCATGGCCCGCGTGCCCGGCTCCAACAAGCAGCAGAACTGGCCCTCGACCGTGGCCTACATCGCACGGCTGATCATGCACCGCTACGCGATGCTCGGCATCCTCGACGAGCACGGCTACCCGACCCGCGAGATGGGCATTCTCGAAACCCCGCGCGAAAAAGGCGAGGTCAAGGTCACGCAAGGCTCCCTCTGCGCCGAGTGCGGCAACATGACCGTGATTCGCAAGGACGGCTGCGATTTCTGCACTGCCTGCGGCGCGGTGGGAAGCTGCGGCTGATTACATCTCACTCACCACCCGCCCGAACGCCTCAACTTGTTGCCAGTCGGTGAATTCAACCACCGTCGTTGGATCGGTCGGGCCATTGGTCACCCACATGATCAGGCGGATCATGAAACGGTCGAGCGGACCGTACTTCGGATAATCCAGCTTGCCGGCAAACACCGCCAGGTTTTTGGGACGCCAGGCGATGCGCTTGAGAAACTTCTGCAGGTAGGGATTGGTTTCCGGCTGGCGCTTCTCCGGCTTACGGGCAACGATATTGACCGAGAAAAATGCGTTTGGCTTGCTTTCCAGCAGAGGTAGGTTGCGGTTGATGCAATCGATGACCTTCGGGCTGTGCTTCCCGTAGCGGATACTCGCGCCAATAACGATCTTGTCGAAGGCGGGCAAATCGACTTGATGACAATATTCGACAGGAATCAACGTGACGTGCTGGCGGTTATTTCTACTTTCGATCACATGCTGCAGCCGCTGGCAAATCTTCAGGGTGTGACCATCAGTCGTTGAATAGATGATCAGTATCCTCGACATTTGACGTTGTTTCTATTGAATTAACTCAGCAGTATTACGCTTGATTTGGCGGGCAAGCGGCATATCCCAGCGTTCAATATGATCATGCACCCAAAGGCCGAGGATTTTTACCAGTTCGCGGCGGTTTTGTAGAAAACGTGTTTGCGGATCCTGCACCATAAGTGAAGAAAACACTTTAGAAATCTCAGCGTGCTCGTACTTATGGGCCTGCGCAGGTTCTGGCGGCAGATGAATCATCAAGCTTTCTTCATCCCTGAAGTGTTCCCACATCACGACGAGAAGTTCCTCAAGCAGTGCTGAAAAAGGCTTCTCGCACTCGTCCTGGGTGTCGGCACTGCAACTCTCGCATGAGTCGTACCCCTTTCCGCAGAAAGACAATAGGCGCCGCTCAAGATCGAAAAGGCGCTCATGCCCCTGGTCGAGCACGTCAATCCCGAATTTTGGCACTGATGAATGAGATTTCATGGCGCAGAGTTCCTGTTGAATCTCTTACAAGCGATCAGCCTACGCCTCCTTCCGGCGTTGCACAATATATCGGAATGCCTATCGGCAGTTACTGCGCCAGGGGAAATTTCCCAGTGAACTGAGCGAATAGTCGGCGCTGGCGGGACGGCACCCGGCAATGTCCTGCAATGGCGACCCGAACTGGAAGTGCCATTTACTTGCTACACTGCGCGCCGCTGCGGCAATCGAATCAGTCAATCAGTCGCGCGTCGCGTTCGGATTCCCCTGCCGCGTTTCCCATCTCAGATCACTCTGTCCAGACTGGTGCGTCCCCTACCTTGGGGACGGTGGGCCGATTCCAGGAGCACTCATGCACTTCACCGACCTCGGCCTGTCCGCCGATATTTTGCGCGCCGTTACCGAACAAGGTTACGACACGCCCACCCCCATCCAGGCTCAGGCCATCCCAGTAGTCTTGGCCGGTCGCGACCTGATGGCGGCTGCCCAGACCGGCACCGGCAAGACCGCCGGCTTTACCCTGCCCATCCTGCAACTGCTTGCCACACGCGCGCCCGTCAAACGCGGCAAGCCGCGCTGCCTAGTCCTCGTGCCGACGCGAGAACTCGCGGTCCAGGTGCATGAGAGCGTGCGCACCTACGGCAAGCATTTGCACCTCAAGGCTGCCGCCATCTTCGGCGGGGTCGGCATGGGCAACCAGCTTGCCGCACTGCGCAGTGGCGTTGATATCATCGTCGCCACGCCCGGCCGGCTGCTCGACCATATCGAGCAACGCAGTGCCGACCTTTCCGCCATCGAGATCCTCGTGCTTGACGAAGCCGATCGCATGCTCGACATGGGCTTCATCCGCGACATCCGCAAGATCATCGGCCTATTGCCGAAGAAGAAACAAACCCTGCTGTTCTCCGCCACCTTCTCGGACGAGATTCGCGGCCTCGCCACCGGCCTGCTCGACAACCCCACCAGCGTCGAGGTGGCCCGCCGCAATGCGCCCGCCGAGGCCGTCGCTCAAGCGGTGTATCACGTCGATCGGGAGCGCAAGAAAGACCTGCTGATCCACTTGATCACCGAACACGGCTGGCACCAGGTACTGGTATTCACGCGCACCAAGCACGGCGCCGACGCCCTTTCGGACCGCCTGCTCAAGGCCGGCATCCACGCGGCAGCCCTGCACGGCAACAAAAGCCAGGGGCAACGCCAGCGCGCGCTTGATGACTTCAAGAAGCTGAAAATCCATGTGCTGGTAGCCACCGATATCGCCGCCCGTGGCATCGACATTGACGAACTGCCCCACGTGGTGAACTACGAGTTGCCGAACATTCCCGAAGACTACGTGCACCGCATCGGCCGCACCGGTCGGGCCGGATCTTCAGGCGAGGCGGTGTCGCTGGTTTGCGTGGATGAACTCAAACTGCTGCGCGACATCGAGCAAGTGCTGAAGCGCAGCATCGAGAAACGTGTCGTGACTGGCTTCGAACCCGATCCGCGCATCAAGGCGGAACCGATTCAGAAACCGCGCACCGGGCGCGGCCAAGCACCGAATCGCAATCAGCCTGCCGGCCAGCGCAAACCGCAAACCGCCGCAAAAAGTGGCAAGCCGGCGGGGCATCATTTCGGCTCACGGCATCGCTAAGCCCGCCGTGCCGGGGCGATCAGGTACGTAACGGATGCATCCAGACGAACAGTGCCTGACCTTGTGACTCGGCAAGGCGGGCCAGTTCAGCCAGCGCCACCAGCATGGCGGCGATCGCCTCATCTTCCCAGTCCGCGTATTCGAACTCTTCGGTAGCGGCCAGTTCGGCGGCGATGGTTTCAAGCGTTTCCTCGTCGAGTTCGGCCAGTCGTTCTTTGACCTCTTCGGCCAGGTGCAGCACCATTGCTCCCTCGGCCGCCGAGATATAAACCGGCTCGTAATAGCCGATGGCATCATCGAACAAGTCGCCCGTGAGCAGGCAATGCAGCGTCGCAATCTTGGCGGTATCGACTTCGCGCATTTCGATGCCGCTCCACTCGTCAATCGGGTGCAGCGATTCGCCGATTGCCTCGATTTCATCTTCGTCGGCGGCGACAATATTGGTCAGGATGCCCATGGGGGTATTTTCCTTGCCGGCATCATGCCGGCACTAATAGTTTCATGCGGAAACGGCGGCCCTTGATGCCCGCATCGGCCAAGCTGCGCAGGGCGCGCGCGGCGACGCGGCGGTCAATGGCGACATAGCAACTTTCGTCGAAGATATCGATGCGGCCGACCTGATCCTTGTTCAGGCCGACGACGCCGGTCAGCGCGCCGAGCAGGTCGCCCGGGCGCAATTTATCCTTGCGGCCGCCGAGAATGCACAGGGTGGCCATCGGCGCCTGCAAGGCTTCGCCGGCAGCCACTGGCAGCGCAGCCAGATCACCCCAGCGCACCGGGCAGCCCTGCCAGGCCTCGATCAGCTTGACCCATTTGCGTTCGCTCGGCGCACACAGGCTGAGCGCCAGCCCGACCGCATCGCCACGCCCGGTGCGACCGATACGGTGAATATGGATTTCGGTGTCCTTGGCCACATCGACGTTGATCACGGCGTCGACAGTACGGATGTCGAGGCCGCGCGCGGCGACATCGGTGGCGACCAGCACCGAACAACTGCGGTTGGCGAACTGCACCAGCAACTCGTCGCGATCGCGCTGTTCCAGTTCGCCATGCAAGGCCAACGCCGAGATACCCTGGGCGCGCAATTCGTCAGCCAGTTCGCGACAGTGGATGCGGGTATTGCAGAAAGCCAGCGTCGATTCGGGCCGGAAGTGCGCCAACAGGTGGGCGACGGCGTGGTTACGTTTTTCGTGCACGACGGTGTAGAAGTACTCCTCGACACGGGTCGCGTCCAGGCCGGCAGCCACCTTGAGTTCTACCGGATGATCGAGAAAGGCGGCGCTCGCCATCTTCATGTCGTCGGGGTAGGTGGCCGAAAACAGCAGTGTCTGGCGCTCGTCGGGACAGGCGCGCACGATGCCCTTGATCTCGTCGAAGAAACCCATGCCGGCCATGCGGTCCGCCTCGTCAAGCACCAGGGTGCGCACGCCCGACAGGTCGATGCTGTTACGGCTCATGTGGTCCTGGATACGTCCCGGCGTGCCGACGATGACATGAGCGCCATGTTCGAGCGAAGCGATTTGCGGGCCCATCGGCGTGCCGCCGCAGAGCGTCAGCACCTTGATGTTGTCGGCGAAGCGGGCAATGCGCCGCACCTCTTTGGCCACCTGGTCGGCCAGTTCGCGCGTCGGACAGAGCACCAATGCTTGAATATTGAAATCGGTAGGATCGAGCCGGTGCAGAATGCCAATGGCAAAAGCCAGCGTCTTGCCGCTACCCGTATCGGCCTGGGCGATCAGGTCGCGCCGCGTGAGGATCAGCGGCAGGCTCTGCGCCTGGATCGCCGTCA
>JAABQX010000100.1 GCA_011391215.1 Rhodocyclaceae bacterium | reverse complement strand
GGCCACATAGGCCAGGAGGTCGCCATATCCCCCGGCGAGCTTGATCTCTATGCCATGCTTGTAGATGTTGCCTCCGGGCATGCTTGCTTCCTCGGCACGCTTTGCGCCGTCGTTCACCGCTTTCCCCGCTGGCGCCGCCGGCGGGTCGATCAGTGGCTGGGGTGACAATGTCGTCAGGCTTACCAGAGACAAACCGCGATGCCGCGCCAGCAAAGTTTGCAGCAGCGCCGGCGCCTGCCGGGGGGCGACGAGGATGCGATCGAAAGCCCTGAGGTCACCTTCCATGACGGCAAGCTGCTCACGTACCCGCTGCAAGGCCTCACGGTTGGCGGAATCCGGATCGCTGCTCTGCGCGGCGAGCGTGGCGATCTGCGTCTGGAGCTGCTCCAGTTCCAACTGCTGCTGGGCCAGTGTCTTTTTCAGACGCCCGGACTGGGTCATACCCGGTTCGACGAACAAGGTGAAGCCACCGAACAGGATGGCCACCACCAGTGCGCCAATGATCAGCTGCTTCTCGCGCCCCTGCAGTGCAGCAAAGCGGCTCGACCAGTTCTGCCAGAGTGCCTGCAGTTGGACTAAGCTGCTCATTGCCCGGCCCTCCCTGTCGTTTGGCCGGAAGTTGCCGGGCCTCCCGTACCTGAAGCAGCAGGACTGAGAGGGATCAGCGTGAACTCGTGAAACAAGGCTTTCTTCGCCGCAGGAGTACCGGGCACCGGCTCGACCTTGCCTTCAGCAAGTTTCAAGGCGGAAAAGGCGCGTCCCTGGAAGGCCGGCTCCTTGTTCATGCGCTGGATATATGCCGGCAAGAGGGCGGGATCAACGGTACGGCCACGAATTTCCATACCCTGACTCGCCGCATCGACCACAATGCCGGTCAACCACAATCCTGAAACAGTTTGACGGGAAAAACCGCGGAGATACTCTGCAAATGAACCGGCGGTGGGGTCCATGCGCTGTCGCAAAGCGATCAATACTGCGTTGCGCGCGTCCAGCAGCAGCCGGTTCTCCGTCAGCTCGCTTTCGAGACGCTGGTCGGGCTTCCGGTTGGCCACCCGCTGGCCGAGCACAACGACCTGTTCGCGCATGACCTTCAGCTGGTTTTCGTTGGCTGCCGCCTGTGTCGTGAGCGACGGTACGTCGCGCTGCGCCACCGTGGCGGCGCCGCCAACGGCGACGAGCAGCAGCAGCGCAAGCATACTCACATTGGCAAGTGCGAGCCAGTCGCGCTTTCTTGATAGGGCAGGATCGAAAAGATTGATCTGTTGGGCCACGGTCACTCCCGCAGGGCGGCGCCCAGCGCCAGCCATGCATCCACCTGCGCGGCAGTTTCCTGCAACCGTGGCACTGCCGCGAAATCCATCACATCGGCGAGGTTCGCGACCGCCACCGGCAAGGAAAGATTATTCCTCAGGTAGTCAATGAAAATTTCGCCGCCGGGCAGCGGTCCGATCAGCAACCGCGTCAAAGGAATCGAACTGTAGTTGCGATCGAAATTATCGAGCGAACGCTGGATATCCAGCAGTACGCGTTCGTGCAGCCCGCCGGCATCGGGACGTGCCAATTCCGGACCGCTGACATCGAGGTGGCGCGCCATGAAAAGTTCGCCCTGGAAGGTGATCGTCAGCTGCCCGCCCTTGCCGTCAAATGATGCCAGTGCGAGACCGCGATTCAATTCCTCGAAAAGACCGGCAAGGTTGCGCTGCGCCAGTTCGGGAATATCGATAGCTTCCAGCGGCACCTGCGCATCCTGGAACAAATGTACCTGCGGCCGCAAGCTGTCATGGCTCGCTGCTACCACCCAAAGCTGCGGCGTACGCCCAGCCTGCGGGGGGATGGGCAATATCTCGATACCGGCCTGATCGACAGGAAAATCAACCATTTCCTTGATCCGCCAGCGCAGGGTTTCACGCAAGTCCTCAGGCGGCGCATCCTTGGGCAGGTTGTCCGGCCGATCGACTTGCAATAGCTGGTACTGTCCCTGCGCCAGCAAGGTTGTGCAGTGATTACGGGCCAGGCGCTTGGCATTCTTCAGGCGTTTCAGTGCATCAAGGTCACTGCCTTCGCGGGCGAAAGACTCGCATTCCTCGACCTGCAGTCTGGCATCAGGACCACGCGTCACGCAGGCAACAGAGATCCGGTCTGCGCTCAGAACCACCGATGTCCAGCCGCTGCCGATCGTCTTTTTTTCCCAAAATGCCATATCCGCCGAGCCTGATTTACCCTCTGTCCGGAGTCTAGCTTTCCGCTTGTTGGCGAACGGTCTGAAAAGAGGGAGAAAAAATGGCCAGATACCCCGGGGAAACCCGCTGTTAACGGCGGGGCCTTGAAGATATATCCCCTTTACCCACGGAAATTGCAATACTGAGTCGCCACAACGCATGTCCATCGAGAAAAAGTGTCCATCTCCCGCCCCTCTAGCAATCTCCCGACCATCCACTGGATAGAAGGGGGTGAAAGCTGTGCTGCCCGGTGGCGCTCCGAGGCGGGCATGGCACCACCTGGACGCATCCAGGTGGCCGACGACACGCTCAGCGCGGATGCCGCCTATCGCCTCGCCTGCGAGGGCACTGCACTGTTGTGGCGGGGTGATTTCCAGAATGCGCGGCAGTTGCTGCAGGCCATGGCGCGGCGGATTGGCCGCAAACCGCGCCAGCCGGCACCCACCGCTGCCGAGGCTTTCCATCTGCAGCGCATGGCGCAGGCGCAGCGCGCCCGCACCCTCGGGATGCTCCTGATCCCCTTCGCGGCCGGCCATGTCATCCCCTTGCGACGCGCCCCCGACGTTTGCCAAGCCTGCGCAGAAGCCCATGGTCCCGCCGACGCACCCTATGTGATTTCATTGCGCGAACTGCTCGGGCTGATCGGGGCACACGAATGGCGCAAGCAGGGCATCAATATTCCCGCGTGCGGGGGGAGCATCCATCCACACTACGGCGTCTTTGCGCCAATCCGCAGCGAGTATGTGGAGCTGGTGGCAAACACCCCACTGCCCGCCGGGCTGGCAACGCACAGTCTGGCTTTCGATATCGGCACGGGCACCGGTGTGCTGGCCGCCGTATTGGCAAAGCGCGGAGTAGCCCAAGTGCTGGCAACCGATCAGGATGCGCGTGCGCTGGACTGTGCCCGGGAAAACCTCGCCCGGCTTGGTCTGGGCAAACAGATCGGCATCCTGCAGGTGGATCTGTTCCCGCCCGGGCGGGCACCGCTCATCATCTGCAACCCCCCCTGGGTGCCGGCGCGACCAAGTTCCCCACTCGAGCATGCGGTGTACGACCCGGACAGCCGGATGCTGCGGGGTTTTCTCAACGGACTGGCGGAACATCTCGAGCCGGGTGGCGAAGGCTGGCTGATCCTTTCCGACCTGGCCGAACATCTGGAGCTGCGCCCGCGCAACGATTTGCTGACAATCATCGACGGCGCCGGCTTGCAGGTGTTGGGACGCTCGGACGTGCGGCCGACGCACCCGCGCGCGACCGACCCGACCGACCCGCTGCATGCTGCCCGTGCAGCGGAAGTGACTTCGCTCTGGCGACTCGGCGTGAAAACCTAATCGCCGTCCCCAGGTTGGCGGCGGGACAATAACCGCGATCCATTTTATTGGCGACGTGCTTTCTTGCGCCGTCCCGCCAGCGCCGACTTTTACTTGAAACTGATGATCAACTGATCCACCGCGAGGCTTTCGCCCACCTTCGCCAGCAAGGCATCGACCACGCAATCGCGCTCTGCCTTCAGCACGTTTTCCATCTTCATCGCCTCGATCTTCGCCAACACTTCACCGGCCTTGACCTCCTGGCCGGCGGTAACGGCAATGTGGGTCAGCAAGCCAGGCATCGGCGAGAGGAGGAATTTCGACATGTCCGGCAACGCCTTGTGCGGCATCAGCGCCTGCAGGTGGGCGGCGCGCGCCGTCATCACCATGATGTCGGCCTGGGTACCCCAGTGGAACAGCCGGTACTTGAGACCGCGCCGCTCGACCTGCATGCAGAAGGATTCGCCGTTCAGGGTGCCCTGGTAGAGCACCTGGCCGAACTGCCAGGTAGTGCGGATTTCGTAGCGTTCGCCGGCGAAGAGCACGTCCCAGCCACCGATGCTCGATTGACCCTCGGCAGCGGCCGTGACGCTCACCTCGTGATCGTCACCATCCTCGAGGCGCACAACAAAGTCCGCACCCGGCTTATATTCGTGTCCCGGCATCTGGCCGCTGATGTGGGCGTTGCGCGCCAGATACTGGCGGTGCATGGCGGCGGCAACGGTGATCAGCATGGCGGGATCGTCGTGCGGCACATCGGCGGCGTTGAAGCCGTGCGGATATTCCTCGGCGATCAGCCCGGTGTTGAAGTTGCCCGAGACAAAGCGCGGATGCTGCATCAGCGCAGCCTGAAATGAGATGTTAGACGCCACGCCGCGAATCACGAAGGCATTCAGCGCGTCGCGCATGCGCGCGATGGCGGCGGCACGCGTGGCGCCATGCACGATCAGCTTGGCGATCATCGAATCGTAATACATCGAGATTTCGCCACCCTCATACACGCCGGTATCGACACGTACCGCGCTCATCGGCCCAAAAATCTGCGCGGCAGGCGGATTGAACTTCACCAGCCGGCCGGTCGAGGGCAGGAAACCACGGAAGGGGTCTTCCGCATTGATGCGGCACTCCATCGCCCAGCCGTTGAGCTGAACGTCCTCCTGCTTGAACGGCAGCGGCTCACCGGCGGCAACGCGGATCATCAGTTCCACCAGATCGAGGCCGGTGATGAACTCCGTTACCGGGTGCTCGACCTGCAGGCGCGTGTTCATCTCGAGAAAGTAGAAGCTCTTGTCCTTGCCGACAACGAACTCGACAGTGCCGGCGCTCTGGTATTTCACCGCCTTGGCCAGCGCCACGGCCTGCTCGCCCATGGCCTTGCGCGTCGCCGGGTCGAGGAAGGGCGAGGGCGCCTCCTCGATAACCTTCTGGTGGCGGCGCTGGATCGAGCACTCGCGCTCCTGCAGATAGATACAGTTGCCTTGCGCATCGCCGATCAACTGGATCTCGATGTGGCGCGGCTCCTCGACATACTTTTCGATGAAGACGCGATCATCGCCAAAGGCATTCTTCGCTTCGGTCTTGCACGAGCTAAAGCCCTCATGTGCTTCCTTGTCGTTAAAGGCGACGCGCAAACCCTTGCCGCCGCCACCCGCCGAAGCCTTGATCATCACCGGATAGCCGATGCCTTTGGCGATGTCGACCGCCTGCTCAGGGGTATCGATGGCCTCGTTATAGCCGGGAATAACGTTGACTTTGGCTGCCAGCGCCAACTTCTTCGAGGCGATCTTGTCGCCCATCGCCGCCACCGAATAATGCTTGGGGCCGATGAAGATGACGCCTTCCTCTTCCAGTTTTCTGGAGAAGGCTTCGTTCTCGGAGAGAAAACCGTAGCCTGGATGCACCGCCTCAGCGCCTGTTTGTTTGCAGGCGGCAATGATCTTGTCCATCAGCAGATAGGATTCCTTCGACGGCGCCGGTCCGATGCACACAGCTTCGTCCGCCATGCTGACGTGCAGCGCATCCTTGTCAGCCTCGGAATACACGGCAACCGTGGCAATGCCCATCTTGCGGGCGGTCTTGATGACGCGGCAGGCAATCTCTCCGCGATTGGCGATCAATATTTTCTTGAACATAGTTGGTTTCTCCCCGGCGCTCAGAGTGGAATATTCCCGTGCTTGCGCCACGGATTGGTAATGGATTTATTGCGCAACATCACCAGCGAACG
>JAABQX010000099.1 GCA_011391215.1 Rhodocyclaceae bacterium | reverse complement strand
CATACCAGCCATGTTGGCCAGCAGCACCTGCGAGGTGCAAATGTTCGAGTTGGCCTTTTCGCGGCGGATATGCTGCTCGCGCGTTTGCAGTGCCATGCGCAGGGCGGTCTTGCCGCGTGCGTCCTTCGAGACACCGATGATGCGGCCGGGGACCGAGCGCTTGTGCTCGTCCTTGCAGGCGAAGAAGGCGGCGTGCGGGCCACCGTAGCCCATGGGTACACCGAAACGCTGGCTCGAACCGAGCGCGATATCGGCGCCCATCTCGCCCGGCGACTTGGTCAGCACCAGCGCAAGTAGATCACAAGCAATAGCGGTGACGGTGCTCTTTGTCTTGAGTGTCGCGATAAGCTCGCTGAAATCCCTGATCTCGCCTTTGGCGTTGGGCGTTTGCAGCAGCGCGCCAAAGACATCATGCTCTGCGGCGGTTGTGGCCGGGCCGACGATCAGCTCGAAACCGAAATACGCGGCGCGGGTGCGTACCACATCGAGCGTCTGCGGAAAGCAGTCAACGTCGACGAAGAAGGCGTTGCTCACCGACTTGCTCGAGCGGCGCGCCATGGTCATCGCCTCGGCGGCGGCAGTCGCCTCGTCGAGCAGCGATGCGTTCGCGAGTTCCATGCCGGTGAGGTCGATCACCATCTGCTGATAATTGAGTAGGGCTTCCAGCCGGCCTTGCGCGATCTCGGCCTGATAGGGCGTGTAGGCGGTGTACCAACCGGGGTTTTCCAGGAGATTGCGCTGGATCACCGGCGGCGTGTGGGTGCCGTAGTAGCCGAGGCCGATGCAGGATTTGCGGATCTGGTTCTGCTCGGCCAGTGCCTTGAGCTTTGCCAGTGCTGCATGTTCAGTGCAAGAGGGTGGCAGGGGAAGATCGGCAGTCAGACGGATCGAGGCCGGAATGGTCTGCCCGATCAGGTCTTCGAGGCTGGCGACGCCGATGGCGGCAAGCATGGACGCCTGTTCGGCGGCAGCGGGCCCGATGTGACGCGCGACGAACTCGTCGCGACCTTCGAGTTCGGCAAGCGTCGGTTCGTTCATGATGCGGCGGCGACTTTCTCGTAGGCGGCGGCGTCGAGCAATCCGGCCAGATCGGCGGCATTGGCGGGCTTCAGCTTGAACAGCCAGGCAGCGTAGGCGTCCTGATTCACACTTTCGGGCGCATCGATGGCGGCATCGTTGCGTGCGACCACTTCACCGGCAACCGGTGCATAGATGTCGGAGGCGGCCTTGACCGACTCGACGACGGCGCATTCTTCGCCGGCTTTGACCGTCCGGCCCGCGTCGGGCAGTTCGAGAAAGACGATGTCGCCCAGCGCTTCCTGCGCGTGGTCGGTGATACCGATGGTGAGGGTGCCATCAGTTTCCTGTTTAATCCATTCGTGGGATTGGGTGTATCTGAGATCGGCGGGGACGTTCATGGGGAGCTCCGATTGAGTTAAATGAGGGGCTTGCCGTTGCGCGCGAAGGGCGGTTTGACGACTTTCGCTTTCAGCAACTTGTCACGGATTTCAACTTCGACCGTATCGCCGGGTACGACGCCGGCGGGCACGCGCGCAAAGGCGATGGATTGGTTCAAGGTCGGCGAGAAACTACCGCTGGTGGTTTCGCCACCGCCATGGGCTGTGACGACTTTCTGGTGGGCGCGCAGCACGCCCTTGTCGAGCAGCACCAGTCCGACGAAAGTCCTGTTGAACTGCCGTCCCGCCAGCGCCGACTTTCCGATGAAGTCGCGGTTGGTATCTTTCATGTCGACCGTCCAGGCGAGGCCGGATTCGAGCGGATTCTGCATTTCATCCATGTCCTGGCCATAGAGGTTCATGCCGGCCTCAAGGCGCAGCGTGTCGCGGGCGCCGAGACCCGCAGGTTTGATGCCCGCTGCGATGAGCTTTTGCCAGACATCGGCGGCTTGCGTAGCCGGCACGGCGATTTCGAAGCCATCCTCGCCGGTGTAGCCGGTGCGGGCAATCAGCCAGGAGGTGTTATCAATGAGCCATGCCGCGGCCTGAAATACACCGAGTGGTTCGCTCGCTGCACGGCTGTCCGGAAACGCTGTCCAGAAGCGTTCACGCGCCTGTGGACCCTGCACGGCGATCATCGCCAAGTCGCGACGGGGCGTGAGGCTGACGGCAAAATTGGCGGCTTGCAGGCGCATCCAGGCGAGGTCTTTTTCGGCGGTGCCGGCATTCACGACGATGCGGTAGTTGGTTGGCGTGAAGAAATAGACGATTAGGTCGTCGATGACGCCGCCGTCTTCCTGCAGCATGCAGGAATAGAGCGCCTTGCCGGGTACGGTGAGCTTGGCGACATCGTTGGCGAGCAGGCGACGCAGAAAGGCTTGCGCTTCACTGCCGTGCAGATCGATGCCTAGCATGTGCGAGACGTCGAACATTCCGGCATCCTGGCGCACGGCATGGTGCTCCTCGATTTGCGAACCGTAGTTGATGGGCATTTCCCAGCCGGCGAAGTTGACGATCTTGCCGTGGGCGGCGACATGGCTGTCGTAAAGCGGGGTGCGCTGGATCATGATTTGACGGAGGAATGGTCAAAGAGGTCGCTGCGGCGGCAATCCGCCCAGCAGTTGGGGGTTTCGTAGATTCGGACTTGTTCGAGGTGCAGGTGGTTTTGGTAGGTATCGCGATAGACCGGATCGAGCAGCTCGAAAGCGATGCGCGCGAGGTTTTCGGCAGTCGGCACGCGCTCGAGCACAACGGTCTTGTGGCCGGGCAGGCCGGCGAGAAAATCGACAATCGCCGTATCGCCTCGATAGGTCAGAAAGGCATGATCCCAAAGTTCGATGACATGGCGCATGGCGATCGCCTTGACCTCGGAAAAGTCCATCACCATGCCGTTGTAAGGCTGGCCAGCGGCCTCGATGACCTCGCCGACGAGCGTGATTTCCAGCGCATAGCGATGCCCGTGCAGATGGCGGCACTGGCTCTGGTGGTCAGGAATACGATGGCCGGCGTCAAACTCAAGGCGGCGCGTGATCTGCATGGGAGTGGTGGTAATCTCGGGAGGCCGCAGTATATCCCAGCCGATTCACCCCATGCCCTCCACTTCAGGTCGTCTGACCATTCAGGATCACAGCCGCGACAGCGCTGGCAAGACCTATGTTTATCCCGTGGTTTCGCGCCGCGCGGGGGGAGTTTCCGTCGGCATCAACCTGAATCCGAATAACGCCTGCAACTGGCGCTGCATTTACTGCCAGGTTCCCGATCTGAAGCGTGGCGGCCCACCGCCCATCGATCTGCGGCAACTTGAGGCCGAATTGGACGAGATGCTGGCCCAACTTTACGAAGGCGATTTTCTTCAACGCCATGCGCCGTCGGAGGCAATGCAGGTGGTTGATGTTGCTTTTTCCGGTAATGGCGAGCCGACCATGGCTGCCGAGTTTGCGGATGCCGTGGCTGGGGTGCGTCTGGTAATGAACCAGTACGCACCGGTCGAACCGCCGAAATTGCGCCTGATCACGAATGGCAGCATGCTCGGTCGTGCTGCCGTGCAACGGGGGGTCGGCATGATCGGCGAGCAGGGCGGCGAAGTCTGGTTCAAGATCGACGGCGTCGGCGCGACAACGATGCGCCGCATCAACGGTATCGCGCTCCAACCTGAAACGGTTTTGCGGCGCTTGCGGCAATGCGCCGGATTATGCGAAACGTGGGTGCAGACCTGCCTGTTTGCTCTCGATGGCGTACCCCAGACAGCCGATGAGATGGAAGGGTACTTTGCATTGCTGGAAAGGGCGCGGGACAAGATCGCCGGCGTCCATCTGTACGGCCTGGCCCGGCCTTCGCTGCAACCTGAGGCTGCACGTCTTGCTAGTTTGCCTGCCGGCTGGCTTGAAGATCAAGCGGCACACATCAGAAGCAAAACCGGGCTGACCGTGCGCGTCAGCCCTTGATCGGCACTGATCAGGTTTTTTTCTGGGCCTTGGCTTCTTTTTTCAGTTCCTTGAACAAATCGGCCTTCTTGGCTTTCAGATATTCGACCACTTCGTAGTCATCGCGCTTGATTTTCTGGATGTCAATCTGCTCCACATGAATCAGGCGCAACAGATGCTGCACGGGCTTGGGCATATTGCGCCCACTCTCGTAGCGCGAGCCGCCACTTTGGGTGACACCCAATTTTGACCAGAATTGTTGTTGATTCAAGCCTAATTTGCGGCGAATTTCTCTGGCATCAATTTTATCGTTGCTTTTCATGTGGTTATCCTTTTTATGAATTCTTTATAGGTATGATATTCAATTGCGATCTACAACTGAAGTCATATGCGGAGAATCATATCGGGTATCTGCATGCCATACAAGCGCTGCAAACGGAAAACAATAGGTAATTTCATCGCGGGCGCGCTTCGGATAGAATGCGCAGCTTTCGAAACATGGATCGAACATGGCGCTGATCGTTCAAAAATACGGTGGAACCTCGATGGGTTCGGCCGATCGTATCCGGGATGTCGCCCGGCGCGTAAAACGCTGGAAAACCCAAGGTAATCAGGTGGTTGTGGTGGTCTCTGCGATGAGCGGAGAAACCAACCGGCTACTTGGGCTGGCGAAAGATGTCTCCCCGCAACCCCATCCACGCGAGCTGGATGTGATGATTTCCACCGGCGAGCAGGTCACCATCGCACTGCTGGCGATGGCCTTGCAAGACATTGGTGTCAATGCCAAAAGCTATACCGGCGCACAGGTCAAGGTTCTCACCGACAGCACCTTCACCAAGGCGCGCATCTTGTCGATCGACGAACAGAACATGCGGCGCGACCTCGATGATGACACGGTGGTTATCGTCGCCGGTTTCCAGGGTGTCGATGAGCAGGGCAACATCACCACGCTAGGCCGTGGCGGGTCGGATACCACGGGTGTCGCGCTCGCCGCTGCGCTCAAGGCCGACGAATGCCAGATCTACACCGACGTCGATGGCGTCTACACCACCGACCCGCGCATCGTGCCGGAAGCGCGCAAGCTGGACAGCATCACCTTCGAAGAAATGCTCGAGATGGCCAGCCTCGGCTCGAAGGTCCTACAAATCCGCTCGGTTGAATTCGCCGGCAAATACAAAGTCAAACTGCGCGTACTCTCCAGCTTCGAAGAGGAAGGCAAGGAAACCCCCGGCACACTGATTACTGTTGAGGAAGATACAAAAATGGAAGACCCCATCATCTCTGGCATTGCTTTCAATCGTGACGAAGCCAAGCTCACCGTGCTCGGCGTGCCGGATCGCCCGGGTATCGCCTCGCAGATTCTCGGCCCGATTGCCGAAGCCAATGTCGATGTCGACATGATCATCCAGAACGTCGGTCACGATGGTTCGACCGATTTTTCATTCACCGTGAATCGCAGCGAATATGCCCGCACGCTGAAAATTCTCGAAGAACAGATCAAGCCGCACATCGGCGCCCGTGCCATTGAGGGCGACAACAAGATCTGCAAGGTTTCCGCCGTCGGCGTCGGCATGCGCTCCCATCCGGGCGTCGCCAGCCAGATGTTCCGCACGCTGGCCGAGGAGGGCATCAACATCCAGATGATCTCCACCTCGGAAATCAAGATCTCGGTTGTCGTGGATGAAAAATACCTCGAGCTTGCCGTGCGCGTGTTGCATCAGGCATTCGGTCTCGACAAGGCACCTGCCTGAGCAGTTTGTTTGACCGTGGATGTGGATGAGGGTTATCATCCGCCTCCTTTGGAGACGTGGCCGAGTGGTCGAAGGCACGCCCCTGCTAAGGGCGCATCTGGGCAAAACCTGGATCCAGGGTTCGAATCCCTGCGTCTCCGCCAGTAACACTAGCAAAACCAGTCTCTGACTGGGCGATAACCCCGCCGAGCCCCGCGCTCTGTGGGGTTTTTCGTTTCTACCTGTTGACCACGCACCACCCCATTCTCTGAAATCTGCGTT
>JAABQX010000098.1 GCA_011391215.1 Rhodocyclaceae bacterium | reverse complement strand
CGGCCGCAATGCCGCCAAAGATCAGCAGAATTCCGGTGCTTCTCGATGCGGCGGTGTGCTGACCGAAAATCTCAACCCCGCTGGCCGTGGCAATGATGCCCAGGAAACAGGTCACCAGCCAGGCATGCGTTTCGATCAACTGGCGTTCATACCAGACCCGAAAGCCGCGTTTGCGGATGATGTCCAGAGAAGCCATGCAGATCCCTTTCAGGATTTATCAGCCGAAACTGAAAGCAGAAAGGGTCGTTTCCATCACCCGGTCCGAAAATACCCGCCGGCCCATGTCCTCGCCCGCCGCGCCTGCAACTACCATCAATGGCAGCAAGTGTTCTTCGGCACGGGGAGGATGGCAGAGGCGTGCGGAAGGTGCCTGCGCCCAGTCGACCAGCGCCGGATGACGCATCGGGGAAGGCATTTCGACGGCATGCATCAGCCAGCCGTCGAATTCATCCGAGATGGGGCCGAAGCGAGGATCACCATAGCCGCGCATGTTGTGAAAACTCATGCCGCTACCTACGATCAGAACGCCTTCGTCACGCAACGACTCCAACGCCTTGCCGGCCTGCAGGTGCGCCTCAGGGTCAAGACTCTTTGCCAGGGATAACTGCACGACAGGGATTTCTACGTCAGGAAACATCAACATCATCGGGATGAACATCCCGTGATCAAAACCTCGCGTCAGGTTTTCCTGGGATGACAGCTGCGCCTGACCGAGCAGGTGAGTGATGCGCGTAGCCAGTTCAGGTTCGCCCGGCGCTGCATACTTCAACTCGTAGGTGTGCTGCGGAAAGCCGGAGTAGTCGAAAATCAGCGCGGGATTGTGTCCGCTGGTGACGGTGAAAGACGATTCCAGCCAGTGCGCCGAAACCAGCACAATGGCTTTGGGGCGATGGGGCAATGTGGCTGCCGCACTTTTGAGGAAATGCGCCATCTTGTGCCAGGCATCGGCCGGCTTCCAATTCATGAAGAAACAAGGACCGCCCCCATGCGGGATGAACCAGGTCGGCATCCGGGCGGAGCTGACAGCTTTGCTTGGCGTATCGGCTGTGTGCATAAGGGTCAGTCCGATCACTTCATGGTTAGACGATTAGCTGCGGACCCTGGCGGCAACTTCGGCGACCCGCTTGCCGAAGAGTTTTGCGGTTTCGAGGTCGCCAGGCAACATTTCATCCGGACTGCTGTCGGAGGGAGATTGCGCCATGGCGCCGCTGGACGAGCCGACATAGTTGATGTCATTGCGCTGGGCTGCCTTGGTGTTGGAGGGCATCAACCCCGTGCCGACCCAGATGCCGCTGTGCTGCATGGCGAGGGTAAAGAGATAGTGCAGCGTCGACAACTTGTCGCCATTCATCGTGGCACTGTTGGTGAAGCCGGCGAACACCTTGTCCTTCCAGGCCTGGGAGAACCAGGGCTTGCTGGAGGCATCGGCGAACTTCTTGAACTGCCAACTGACGCTACCCATGTAGGTCGGTGATCCCATGATGATGGCGTCAGCGGCGTTGAGGGTTTCCCAACCGCCTTCCGGCAGGTTGCCTTCGGCATCGATGGGCAGCAACTGGGCGCCTGCGCCTTCGGCAACGGCTTGCGCCATGCGCAGGGTATGGCCGTAGCCGGAATGAAAAACGACAGCGATGTTTGCCATGATGAATCCTTTGTGGGGTGTTGATGGGGTGGGTGAGACGGTTCAAGCGGCGAATTCGACACGACTAGACTATAAGGTTCGAAAGCGCTTTTGCGATCCAGCCGGATTGATGTCATCATTCAAATTCATTGAATGATCGGTCCCATGAAGCAAGCAGCCAAAGCCACTGCCCGCGCTGTCCTGACCCCTGATGCGCTCGAGATGCTGCAACTCATCTCTGCCAGTGGCAGCTTTGCAGCCGCCGCCCGGGCCAGCGGCATGGTCCCCAGCGCCCTGACTTACCGGGTCAGGCAAATCGAGGATGCGCTCGATGTCTTGCTGTTTGATCGCAGTTCCCGGCAAGCACGCCTGACCGAGGCCGGCAAGGAATTGATCCGGGAGGGCAGTCGTCTGCTGAGTGAGATCGATGCCGTGGCGAATCGGGTGAAACGCGTGGCCACCGGCTGGGAGCCGCAATTCACCATTGCGGTGGACAGCATCATCAACCAGGCCACGGTGATGGAACTCTGCGCAGCCTTCTTTGCACTTAACCCACCGACGCGTCTGCGCATTCGCGCAGAAACCCTGTCCGGCACCCTTGAAGCGCTGACCTCCGGATTAGCCGATCTTGCGCTGGGCGTGGTGGCCGACGCTGCCGCCATGCCAGACCTGCAGCTGCGGCCCTTGGGCACGCAGCGTTTTATCTTCGCGGTCGCGCCGCATCATCCGCTGGCGAAAGCGGATGAACCCCTGAGTGACCAGTTGATCCGCCAGCATCGCATCGTGGCGGCGGCCGATTCGGTCCAACGTGGCAGCGGTCTTACCGTCGGCTTGCTCGGCGGACAGGATGTCTTCACGGTCACGACCATGCCGGCCAAGCTCGAGGCCCAGTTACGTGGGCTGGGCTGCGGCTCACTGCCGGAGGGGCTCGCCCGGCCTTATATCGAAACAGGATGCCTGGTTGCCAAGCGGGTGGAGCGAAGCGAGCAACAAGTGCATGCCAGCTACGCCTGGCGCAAAACGCCGACAGCAGCGCGGGGGAAAGCCTTGAAATGGTGGCTGGATCAACTGGAAAGCGCCAACACGCGCAATGCGTTGATGGGCATACAGTCACGCAGCGCATTATCCTAGGCGGCGTCAAAGACCCACTGGCAGCGAAGACAACGCTTCGCTTGCCGTTTCAAAGAGGTGTGGGGTGAGCTGGCGTTTCTCGAACTCATCGCGCATCTTGACGCGCAGGAAGGCATTCGAGGTATAGCGCGTCACGTCATGGTAATAACTGTCCACGACCGCCTTGACCATGCCGATGTAGGCGTCGACCAGTTCGGGCAGGATTGCGAAGCGATCGTAATTGACGATGGCGTTGACCTTGTGCCCGAGCGGCTGCAGGACATCATCCACGGCTTGGCGGATGCGCGCGATGTCGTCAGCACTCGTCACGTTCAGCCCATCGAAATTGACGAAGAACAGGTTCTTGCCGGCATCGTAGGTCAGTCGCTCGGACATCGGGATTTCCAGCATCTGCGGCCGGATGTTCATCGGCGCGTCGCGGAAGATCCGGGCATCCATGAGCGCTGGCGCGCCATGCATGATCGGCACAAAATCCATCTGGTCGAGAATGTCCTTCTGCAGGTCGACACCCGGTGCGATTTCGGTCAGCACCAGCCCTTCGGCAGTCAGCCGGAAGACGCAGCGCTCGGTGATGTAAAGCACGGTCTTGCCCCACTTGGCGGCCTGCGGGCCACTGAAGGTGCGGTGCTCGACTGCGTCGATGAACTTTTTTGCCCGGCCTTCTTCGCGAATCAGCAATTTTCCGGCGTCGACTGCAACATCCAGCCCACCGGCGGTGAAGGTGCCGACGAAGACCACCTTCTTGGCGTTCTGCGAGATGTCGATGAAGCCGCCGGCGCCGGCCAGGCGCGGGCCGAACTTCGAGACGTTCAGGTTGCCCTGCTTGTCGGCCTGGGCCAGGCCGAGGAAGGCGATGTCGAGGCCGCCGCCCTGGTAGAAGTCGAACTGACTGGGCTGGTCGATGATTGCCTGGGCATTGGTCGCCGCGCCGAAGCTCATGCCGCCGGCCGGCACGCCGCCGACCACGCCGGGTTCGGCAGTGAGGGTCATGAGGTCGATGACCTGTTCCTCGGTGGCGATGTTGGCGACGCCTTCCGGCATGCCGATGCCGAGATTGACCACCGAGTTGGCGGTCAGCTCAAACGCCGCGCGGCGCGCGATGATCTTGCGTTCGCTCATCGGCATGGCGGCGATTGCCGACATCGGTACCTTGATCTCGCCGGCGAAGGCGGCGTTGTAGGGTTCGCTGAAGGTCTGCATGTGGTATTCGGGCTTTTCGGCGACGACCACGCAGTCGACCAGGATGCCGGGAATCTTGACCTGGCGCGGGTTCAGTGTGCCGCGCTCGGCGATGCGCTCGACCTGGACGATGACCGTTCCCCCGGAGTTGTGTGCTGCCATCGCGATGGCTTGCGCTTCCAGGGTCAGGGCTTCGCGCTCCATGGTGATGTTGCCGTCGGGGTCGGCGGTGGTGCCGCGGATGATGCCGACGTTGACCGGGAAGGCCTTGTAAAAGAGATATTCCTCGCCGTCGATTTCCATCAGGCGGACGATGTCCTGGGTCGTCTTTTCGTTCAGCTTGCCGCCGCCGAAGCGGGGATCGACGAAAGTGCCGAGCCCGACCCGCGTGAGCGTGCCCGGCTTGCCGGCGGCGATGTCACGGAACATATGGCTGATGACGCCTTGCGGCAGGTTCCAGGCCTCGATGCGGTTGGACACGGCGAGCTGCTGCAACTTCGGTACCAGCCCCCAGTGGCCCCCAATGACACGGCCGATGAGACCATCGTGGCCGAGGTGGTTGAGTCCGCGCTCCTTGCCGTCGCCTTGGCCGGCGGCGTAGAAGAGACTCAGGTTGCGCGGGCTGCCGAGACCCTGCGCATCGCTCTCCTGGTTCTCAAGGAACAAGGCCTCGAGGGCGATCGCCAGATTCTCGGCAAAGCCGATGCCGACGAAGCCGCCGGTGGCGACCGTATCGCCGTCACGGATCAGGCGTACCGCCTCGCGGGCAGTGACGATCTTGCCGGTATCTGAAGCGCGCAGCGCGGCAGCCATGGGGTGGCTGGATAGAGGCATGGTTTCTCTCCGATTGACAGGAAGGTTTGGTGCGGCGGCCAGCGCACCACTTCTTTACGCAGTCTAGCGTGGGTATTTAGACTTGTCCGGGAGTTTTTGGAAAAGTCGGCGCTGGCGGGACGGCATGCCCCGCAGCGGGTACGGCATGCCACCGTCCCGCCGCTGCGGTTACGCCGCCAGCGGATGGCTTTGCTTGGCGTAAAGGAACTCGATGACCGCCGAGCGGTAATCCATGTACTGGGTGTCGTGCGCCAGTGTCAGGCGCGCGCGCGGACGCGGCAACTTCACTTCGAGGATTTCGCCGATGGTCGCCGCCGGGCCGTTGGTCATCATGACGATGCGATCAGAGAGCAATACCGCTTCGTCGACATCGTGGGTGACCATCACCGTGGTGGCCTTGGTCGCCTCGCAGATCTTCATCAACTCGTCCTGCAGGCGGGCGCGGGTGAGGGCGTCGAGGGCGCCGAAAGGCTCGTCCATCAGCAGTACCTTTGGCTCCATCGCCAGCGCGCGGGCGATGCCGACGCGCTGTTTCATGCCACCGGAGATCTCGCCCGGATACTTGTGCAGGGCGTGGGCGAGGCCGACCATTTCGAGCACTTTGGTGGTGCGCTCCTTGAGCTGCGCCTTGCTTTCGGTCTTGGCGAATACCCGTTCGACGGCCAGATGGACGTTCTCGAAGCAGGTGAGCCAGGGCAACAGCGAATGGTTCTGGAATACCACCGCGCGTTCCGGCCCCGGACCGGGAATCTCGCGCCCGGCGCAGAGCATGATGCCCGCCGTCGGCAGCGTCAGGCCGGCGATGAGATTGAGCAGGGTGGATTTGCCGCAGCCCGAGTGGCCGATCAGCGAAATGAACTCGCCCTGCTTGATGTTGAGGTCGATGTCCTTGAGTGCGACGAACTTGCCCTTCTTGGTGTCGAAGCTCATGCCGACGTTTTCGACCTGGACGAATTTCTCTTTTTCCATAGTCATGACTCCATGCGCAGCTGCTTGGCGAGGAACAGCAGCGTCTGTTCGAGGATCAGCCCGACAATGCCGATGACGAAGATGGCGATGATGATGTGCTCGACCTTGAGGTTGTTCCACTCGTCCCAGACCCAGAAGCCGATGCCGACGCCGCCGGTGAGCATCTCGGCCGCGACGATGACCAGCCAGGCCGTGCCGATCGACAGCCTGATTC
>JAABQX010000097.1 GCA_011391215.1 Rhodocyclaceae bacterium | reverse complement strand
CAAATGGAGAGACCGTAGTTTCCAACCTTGCGTCGGTGATCTACGACGCCCCTTTCTGGAACATGGCGCTCATCGCCTCCCGCCTGCATCTGGTCTGGATCGCCACCGTTTGCGGCAAGATGAAAACGGATTTCCGCTACTCCAACACCCTCGGCTGGAACACCTTCCCCGTCCCCCTGCTCACCGAGCAGAACAAGGCCGACCTGACCCGCTGCGCCGAGGACATCCTGCTCGCCCGCGAGGTGCACTTCCCGGCCACCATCGCCGACCTCTACGACCCGGAAACCATGCCGGACAACCTGCGCCACGCCCACGAGCGCAACGACGAGGTGCTGGAACGCATCTACATCGGCCGCCGTTTCAAAAACGACACCGAGCGCCTGGAAAAGCTGTTCGATCTGTATACGAAGATGACAGCGGAAGCGGCCGCCAAGCCAGCGATGAAGAAACGCGGAAGGAAAGCATGAGCGACAAATCCAGCCGCCATAATTGTCCAACAGCTTGTTGGACAATGGCCGCTGCCAATTCGCCGAGCGGGACATTGCATTTGTGCAGCAGGCTGCTGCACAAATGGATTGGGGAGCGCCGAGATGAGCAGTGAGCAACAAACAAGGCCGTCGCATTTGCCAGCCACAGAGACCCTGACTGTCGAATTCAAGAGCGACCTCAAACGCCTGCCCGATGACGAATTGGCGGCAGCCCTTGTCTGTCTCGCCAATAGCGAAGGCGGCGAGCTCTGGCTGGGCGTCGAGGACGATGGCACGCCCACGGGCTTACATGCGGCCCACCGGAATCTGGCCGGTCTGCCGGGCCTGGTAGCGGCCAGAACCTCGCCTTCCCTGAACGTGACGGTGGAAGCCTTGGAGCTTGCTGGCCTGCGGGTAGCGCGCATTGCCGTAGGCAGGTCTGTTTCCGATGTGGCCACCACGACGGGCAAGTATCTGCGCCGTCGCCTCAAACCGGACGGCACCCCGGAGTGTGTGGCCTTGCTGCCCCACGAGCGTAGTAGCCGCGCCAGCCACTTCGGTCTGGTGGATGCTTCGGCACAAGCCGTGGCAGGCGCCACGCTAGCCGACCTCGATCCGCTTGAGCGCGAGCGCCTGCGCCAGACCGTGCAGCAATATGGCGGCGACCGGGTACTGCTTGAACTGGATGATGAAGCCCTGGATGGCGCACTGGGTTTTACTACGCGCAACGAGGCCGGCCTGCGCGTGCCGACGCTGACCGGCCTGCTGGTCATTGGTCGCGAAGCGGCCTTGCGTGAGAAGGTACCCACCCATGAATTCGCTTTTCAGGTGCTGGCACGGGAAGCGGTGGCATTTAACGAATTCCGGCGTTTTCCATTATTGAAGGCACTGGATTGGCTGGAAACCAATTTCCGCCCCTACAACCCGGAAAAAGAGATTCAGGTGGGCCTGTTTCGTGTGCCCGTGCCCAAAGTGGATATGGGGGCATTTCGTGAGGCCCTCGCCAATGCGCTGGTGCATCGTGACTACCACCGCTTGAGCGCCGTGCATGTGCGGCTGGACGACGATGGCCTGACCATTAGCAACCCAGGGGGATTGGTGGAAGGCGTCACCCTAGGCAACCTGCTGACCACCGAGCCACGTCCTCGCAATCGTGCATTGGCCGATGCCATGAAACGTATCGGCATCGTCGAACGCTCGGGCCGTGGTGTGGACAAGATTTACCGGGGTATGCTGCGCTTCGGTCGGCCTGAACCGGACTACAGTCGCACTGACGGCAATAGCGTCATCCTGCGCTTGGCGACGGTGGCAGCCGATGAGGTTTTTTTGCAGCTGGTGGTTGAGCATGAGGGCCGCCAAAGTGGCGACCCATTGCCCATTGACAGCCTGATTGCGCTAGCCGTCCTACGTGAGCACAAGCGACTGAATGCGGAAGAGTTGGCCCAGCACATTCAGCGCGACACGACACGGGCCAGACGCACGCTGGAACAGTTGCTGGAGGCCGGACTGGTAGAGGCCCACGGTAATACGCGCAGCCGCAGCTACACCTTGTCAGTGGATATGTACCAAGCCAAGGGAGACAAACTGGCCTATACCCGGCAGGTGGGGTTCAGCCAGGTGCAGCACCCGGAAATGGCGCTCAACTATGTTCGCCAACATGGGCGCATTCAACGGAATGAAGTGATGGCGCTGTGCCATTTGAGCGAGAGCCAAGCGAAGGCCCTTCTGCAGCGCCTGAAAGATGAGGGCCGCTTGGTGCAGCACGGTGCACGGCGCTGGACGTATTACACATTAGGCGGGAGCGAACGCCCTTGAGCTTCTATGGGTTTCTATGGGCGTCTATGGGTTTCTATGGGCGTCTATGGCGCTGTAAAGTGACGGCAAGAAAACTCACCCGTCTTTTTTGTGTGTCGCATCGATATGCATTTTTTAACATGAGGCGCGTGTCATGTTAAAAATTATGGGGTTTTTTAACACGAGAAATATCTCACGTTATCCCTCCAGATCAATCTCGACGTTTCGACATGACCTTGCAGCCGAATTGCCAAATACCGGTTTGATCCAGGATAGCAAGCCAGGGCAAGCACCTGTATTTCGTCAATGTTCCCCTCGTAGACTTGCTGTCTCAGGGTGAGACGGAATGAACGCCATGCCGTCGCCCATCCATCATTTGTCCGGATCGCCCCATGACTGAACCGACCTCGACCAACCCGACCAACGCCTACACCGTGCCGTCGGTGTCAATTGCCACGGCGCGCACGGGGGCATCCAGCAAGGCCAATGCGCTGGGCATGCGCGCCATGCAGGAGCGCGCTTACGCCAAGCGCGGCGAGCAGTATCTGCTGATCAAGTCGCCGCCTGCCTCGGGCAAGTCGCGGGCCTTGATGTTCATTGCGCTCGACAAGCTCAACAATCAGGGGCTACGGCAGGCCATCATCGTCGTGCCGGAGCGCTCCATCGGCGGCAGCTTTGCCGACGAACCATTGAGCCAGTTCGGCTTTTATTGGGATTGGCAGGTGGCGCCGCAGTGGAACCTTTGCGATGCGCCCGGCGCCGACGAGCCGAGGGTTGCCAAATCCAAGGTCGAGGCGGTGCGCAAATTCCTGGAAAGCGATGACCGGGTGCTGGTGTGCACCCACGCGACGTTCCGCTTTGCCGTGGAGGAGCTGGGGGTCGAGGCCTTCGACGGGCGCTTGATCGCAGTCGACGAATTCCACCACGTTTCGGCCAACCCGGACAACAAGCTGGGCAGCCAGTTGGGGGCTTTCATCACCCGTGACAAGGTGCATCTGGCCGCCATGACCGGCTCCTATTTTCGCGGCGACAGCGTTGCCGTGCTGACACCGGCCGACGAAGCGCGCTTCGATACGGTGACCTACACCTACTACGAGCAACTCAACGGCTACCACTGGCTGAAGTCGCTGGATATCGGCTATTTTTTCTACACCGGGCCTTATGTCGATGCCGTGACCAAGGTGCTCGACCCGGCGCTCAAGACCATCGTCCATATCCCCAACGTCAACGCCCGCGAAAGCCTCAAGGACAAGGAGCGCGAGGTCAATGAAATCCTGCATGCGCTGGGCGTCTGGAAGGGGATCGATCCGGGCACGGGTTTTCACCGGATCGAAGCGGCGGATGGCCGCATCCTGAAAGTGGCCGACCTGGTCGACGACAGTGACCTCTCGCAACGCTCGCGCGTGCTGGCGGCGCTGAAAGACCCGGCGCAGAAGGGCAACCGCGAGCATGTGGACATCATCGTCGCTCTGGGCATGGCCAAGGAGGGTTTCGACTGGATCTGGTGCGAACATGCGCTGACCATCGGCTATCGCAGCAGCCTGACCGAAATCGTGCAGATCATCGGGCGTGCCACCCGCGATGCGCCGGGCAAGGAGCGAACTCGCTTCACCAACCTGATTGCCGAACCGGCCGCCGAACAGGGCGCCGTGGCCGAGGCGGTCAACGACATGTTGAAGGCCATTTCGGCCAGCCTGCTGATGGAACAGGTGCTGGCGCCGCGTTATGAATTCACGCCCAAGGATGCCGGCCCCCAACCGGGCTTCGATTACGGCGAGGCGGGCTATCAGGCGGGCAGACACAATGTCGGGGTCAACAAGGAAACCGGGCAAATCCACCTCGAGATCAATGGCCTGAGCAAACCGCAAAGTCCGGAAGCAACGCGCATCTGCAAGGAAGATCTGAACGAGGTCATTACCGGTTTTTTGCAGGACAAACCCTCCTTGGAACGCGGCCTGTTCGACCAGGACAACACCCTGCCCGAGGAGCTGACCCAGTTGCGCATGGGCAAGATCGTACGCGAACGCTACCCGGAGCTTTCCGATACCGATCAGGAAGCCGTCCGGCAACATGCGATTGCCGCAATGAACGTCACGCAACAGGCCAAGCTGGCCTTGGCCCAAGTCGATGCGGAAGGTGGCGCGACCAGCGGCTGCACCGCCCTGATCGACGGCGTACGCAAGTTCATCAACGTGCGCGATCTGGATATCGACCTGATCGATCGCATCAATCCCTTCGATGCGGCCTACGCTATCCTGGCGAAGGCGATGGACGAGAAATTGCTGCGTCAGATTCAAGCCAGCATCGGTGCCAAGAAAGCGAATATCCCGGAAGAAGAAGCGCGGGAACTGGCTCGGAGGGCGCTACAGTTCAAGAATGAACGCGGTCGTTTGCCGGATATCAATGCTGCCGATGCTTGGGAGAAACGCATGGCGGAAGGTGTTGCCGCGCTGGCGCGCTACCGTGCCCAAGCCAGGGCTGTTGAAGGGCAACAAGGAGCCGGCAGCAATGGCTGACATGGACGATGACGAACTGCTCGCGGCACTCGGCGTCGAGGTATCACCCATCAAGGCAAGCAGCCGTACACCGCGGGAAGAACGAATCATCGCCGGCTTTGAAGATATCCTGCGTTTCCATCATGGCCATGGTCATGCGCCGCAGCATGGGGAGGATCGGGATATTTTCGAGCGTCTTTACGCGGTCAGGCTTGATCGACTGCGCCAGTTGCCGGAGGCGCTTGTGCTGCTGGCGGATATGGACACGGTTGGCTTGTTGTCGAGCGCTGCGTGCAGCACGATCAACGTGGATGCACTGGACGAAGATGCTCTACTCGCCGAACTTGGCGTTAACGCTACTTCGTCGGAGACGGGCGATATCACCGTGCTGCGCCACGTGCGCTCCAGCATCGAGAAGCAAGCCGCGGAGGAGATCGCCTCTCGCACATCCTGCGACGATTTCCCGACGTTCAAACCAATGTTCGAGCAGGTGCAAAAGGACCTCGATAGCGGCATCAGGCAAACACGTTCATTCCAGGTCAAGTCGATTGACGAGATCAGGCCGGGCGCCTTCTTCATCGTTGGCGGACAGACTGCCTACATCGCCGAAGTCGGCGACACCTTCAGCACGTCATTCAACGCGCAACGGATGGATAGTCGTTTGCGTGTCATTTACGACAACGGAACCGAAAGCAATGTATTGCAGCGTTCCTTGCAGCGCGCATTACACCGGGACGACATGGCCCGTCTGATCACTGATCCGAATCCTGGGCCACTGTTCAGCCAGGACTGGGACGATAGCGACATCGAAAGCGGCACGATTTATGTGTTGCGTAGCCTCTCCGAACATCCCTTTGTTTCCCAACACCGCGAACTGATTCACAAGATCGGAGTAACCGGCGGCAAGGTGGAAAACCGCATTGCCAGCGCCAGCTACGATGCCACTTATCTGCTGGCGGAAGTCGAAATCGTGGCGACTTATAAACTGGTGGGCATCCAGCGCACCAAGCTCGAAAACCTGTTCCACAAGATTTTCGCCAACGCCCAACTCGACTTGACCATCCTGGATCGCTTCGGTCATCCGGTCAAACCCAGGGAGTGGTTCCTGGTGCCGCTTCCCGTCATCGACCAGGTGGTGCAGCACATCATTGACGGATCGATCACGGACCTGATCTATGACCCGGCCAGCGCCAGTCTGGCGCCATCAAACTAGGTTGCAAGCATGTCCGCAACCCGCACCATTCCCATTTTTGCCCAAAAAACGCCGTCGACCGCGGCAAGCCTAGAATTCCGCGTCTCGCCGCCGCTCGCGCTCTACGTGCA
>JAABQX010000096.1 GCA_011391215.1 Rhodocyclaceae bacterium | reverse complement strand
CACAACGCCGGCAACGCCATGGGCGATATCGCGCACCTCGTCGAGTATGCCCACCGTTTCCATGCCCGTATCTACGTCACGCTCAACACGATTCTTTCTGATGCCGAACTGGAGCCCGCGCGCCGCCTGGTGCAGGACTGCTGGGACGCCGGCGTCGACGCGCTGATCGTGCAGGACATGGGGCTGCTGGAACTCGATTTGCCGCCCATCGACCTGCACGCCTCGACGCAATGCGATATTCGCACGCCGGAGAAGGCGCGCTTCCTCGCCGCAGCCGGTTTCTCGCAACTGGTGCTGGCGCGGGAGTTAAGCCTCAAGGAAATCGCCGCCGTGCGCGCGGCCGTGCCGGGTGACGTGCTCATCGAACACTTCATCCACGGTGCGCTGTGCGTGGCCTTTTCCGGCCAGTGCTACATCAGCCACGCCCAGACCGGCCGCAGTGCCAATCGCGGCGATTGCTCACAGGCCTGCCGCCTGCCTTACACCTTGCAAGATGGGCAGGGCCGTGTCGTCGCCTTCGAGAAGCATCTGCTTTCAGTGAAGGACAACAACCAGAGCGCCAACCTGCTGCCGCTGATCGAGGCCGGCGTGCAGAGCTTCAAGATCGAGGGACGCTACAAGGATGCCGGCTATGTGAAGAACATCACCGGTCATTACCGGCGGCTGCTTGATGAGATTTTCGAACAACGCCCCGATCTCGCCCCCGCCTCCAGCGGCCGCACGCAACTGCTGTTCGAACCGAACCCGGACAAGACTTTCCATCGCGGCGCCACCGACTATTTCACCCACGGCCGTAGCGCTGATCCCGCGCACATCGCCGCCTTCGACACGCCCGCTTTCGTCGGCCTGCCGCTCGGCAAGGTGACGCAGGTGCTGGCTGATGGCTTCGAGATCGCCACGCAGGAAGCGCTCGCCAACGGCGACGGCCTCAGCTGGATGCATAAGCGCACGGTGGTCGGCACCCAGGCGAATCGCGTCGAGCAAGCTGGCGCCAATCTCTGGCGTATCTGGCCGAACGATCCCGTGGCGCAGTTACCCGGCCTGCGCGCCGGGCTCTACCTCAATCGCAACCGCGACCAAGGCTGGGAGCAGGCGCTGACCAAACACTCCGCCACGCGCCATATCGAGGTGGATGCACGCTGCACCGAAACCCCGCAGGGCTTCGCGCTCACCCTCACCGATAGCGACGGCATTACCGCCACGGCCACCATCGCACTGAAAAAGCAGCCGGCGCAGCATGCAGACACGGCGGCGGCCAGCTTGCAGGAACAGATCCGCCGTCTCGGCAGCACCGACTTTTCGTTGCGTGGGTTCGCCACCGAGTGGCAGCAAGCGTGGTTCGTGCCGAGTTCCGCCGCCAACCAGTTGCGTCGCGATGCGGTCGCTCAACTGGAAACCGCACGACTGGCAGCCTATCAGCGCCCGCTACGCCGTGCGGCTGCCGAACCGCCCGCGCGCCATCCTGAAGCTTCGCTCAGCTATCTGGCCAACGTTTTCAATCAGGCGGCGCGGCGCTTCTATGAAAAACATGGCGTCAAGCTAATCGAGTCCGCCTACGAAGCGCATGACGAGACCGGCGAAGTCTCGCTGATGATTACCAAGCACTGCCTGCGCCACGCCTTCAACCTTTGCCCGCATCAGGCGAAGGGCGTGACCGGCGTGCAGGGTCAGGTGCGCGCCGAACCGATGACGCTGGTAAATGGCAACGAGCGCCTGACGCTCAAATTCGACTGCCGGGCCTGCGAGATGCACGTCATGGGAAAAATCAAGAAGCACATCCTCGCCGGCCCACCCATCAAGGGATAAGCAACCTCAATAAGGCCGCATCGGTTGCTGCGGCGCCATCCGCTGCTGGGGACGCTGATTCGCCAGTTCATTGAACATCTGGCGGTAGTAGACCAGCGCGCTCATGCCATTGGCGGAAACATCGACCACCTTCCAGCCCTGCCCGGTCTGGCGCATGGAAAACTCGAGCTGTGAGGGATAACCGTCCGGATTCTCGATGGCCATCGGCAAGGTCATCTGGTCATAGCCATCCGATTCAGCGGGCAGGAACATCACACGCTGGTTGTTGTAACGCACCAGCTTCTGCACCATCTTTTCCAGAAAAGACACCTTGATACGATTGGCCAACTCATCCTGTTGCGCCTCGTCCATGTGCTGGAAGCGCCGGCCGGCGGCCCATTGAGCCATGTAATCGAAGTCAAACCAAGGGGCGACCACCCGGTCGAGATAGGCCGTCAAAGCGCCCCGGTTGGGCTTGCTGTCAAGAAAGCGGGTGAGCTGTTGCACCCCTTCGCGCAGCATGTCCGTCGGAGATTTTTGCTGGGCTTGCTGAGGATTCCACGGGTAGGCGCCGGAACCATAATCGACCGGGGGAGGGCCGCCCCATCCGGGCTGGCCGTCGTAAGGCTGGGCTTGCGCCAGCGGCAAAGAGAGTGCGATGGCCGCAGCCAGGGAAAATTTGAGGGATTGCTTGAAGTAACGCGACATCAGGAATATCTCCAATAATAGATATAAGAATTCAACCAGCCCTGCGTAAAGCAGCGGCGGATACTGAACGAAGACACCAAAACTTGCAAGTGACGGGTGTAATGTGACAGCTGTAATGCTGTAATGCCGTCCCGCCAGCGCCGACTTTTGCGAAGCGCTCAAATGCTCTGTGGTGTTATGCTTCAAAAGTTCAATCGTCATCTATAGCACCGCACATTCACGGTATCTTTCGACTCATGAGCACGTTTGCAGTCATCTCCGATGTCCATGGGAACCTTGAGGCTCTCCAGGCCGTGCTGACAAAAATCGATGAGCTTGGTGTTACATCTATTTATTCATTGGGCGATGTCGTCGGTTACGGCCCCGATCCTGAGGCTTGCGTCCTCCTCACCGAGAAACATTGCTGCCTGAGGTTGATGGGCAACCACGAATATGCCGTAGTCCACCCCGAGTCCGGCGTCACCTTCAACGCTACCGCCAAGCTAGCCCTCGACTGGACACGGCAGCGCATTCAGGAGGCCAGGCTGGAGGATCGTATCAGCGAACTGCAGCCCTTCCATCAACAAGGGGAGACCCTCTTCGTGCATGGCTCGGTGCAGAACGCCCTGTATGAATACCTCGTGGAATCCGATCGTAACGGCCATTCGACCTTCGACGAGGTGGTGGAGTCTCTGGAGAATGACTTCATCTACTTTCGCCTCTGCTTCGTCGGGCACAACCACAAGCCGTTTCTGGCGACGACCGAAGGTTTCCTCCATCCGCACGACGGATTGCGCGAATTCCAGGTGCCGCAGGAGGAGAGGCTTTATGTGAGCGTGGGTTCCGTGGGCCAACCCAGGGATCGCGATCCCCGGGCCTGCTTCGTCACTTACGACGGGGCGAAGATCACCTATCACCGGGTTGCTTATCCCTTCGAGATTACCGCCGGGAAGATCCGTTCCCGTGGCCTTCCCGGAGTTCTCGCCGACCGGCTCGCTCTGGGTAGATAGGCAGGTAAGATGACCGACGCAGCACGGCTCAAGGAATTCATCCAGGGATCAGCCAGACTCCCGGTACTCCCGAAAGTCACGATCCGTCTGCTCAACGCGCTGGATTCGCCGGACAGTTCTTCGAAAGACATTGCCGAGATCATCGAGGCGGAATCCGCGTTGACCGTGAAACTCCTGAAACTCGCCAACTCGTCTTTTTATGGCCAGCGCGGCACGATCTCGAAGATCCACAATGCGGTGGTCGTCCTCGGATCAAAAACCATCCGCAGCCTTGCCCTGACCGTGTGGACCCACACCCTGCGCTCACAGGCCAGAAACGCGGAAGAAATGACCCTGATGGTGCCACTGCTCGCCCACGGTCTGGCCGCCGGCGTGGCTGCCCGGCTGCTGGCAGAAAGAACCCATAAAAACCTTGCCGAGGATGCCTTCATGGCCGGGTTGCTGCATGACATCGGCCGCGTCGCGCTGGTCGCGCAGCTGGGGGGCGATTACCAGACACAAGTCCTCGATCCGGCACGGCATGAGCGCCTGCCCCTGCTCGAAAAAGAAGCCGCGCTGCTGGGCTTCGACCACCGGGCCCTCGGCTCAGCGCTCATGGCTTCCTGGTCACTTCCCCCCTTCCTCGCCGATGTCGCCGAAAAGCACCACGACAGGGGAATCGCCCCGGAAGGTCAGTTTATCGTTGCGGCAGTTGCCCTGGCGGACAACATTGCGACAGAGTTGGGCTGTAACCTGGCGCTCGATATACCGCGCCCCGGGCAGGAAGATATCGCGGTTTTCTTCGGGCTGTCTGATAAGGAAGCCCTCACCGAATTTCAGGAACTGTGCATGAGCAGGTTCACGGCAATCAGCGAGGCCATGGACAGTCCCCCAACCAAAAGGAGTTCTGCAGCATGATTGATACGAGTCAAATGGATCCGCTTTGGGTCTTCATCTTCACCTTCGTTCCGATGGCAGTCAGCGCATCGATGCTGCGCGCCAAAGGCGTCACCGGCTTGCTGGCAATCACGGCGGCCGTTTCCGTCGCGCTAGTGGTATTTTTGGACTTCCATGATTTCAAACTGTTCCTTGGGGCGATTTCTGCCTTGCTCGGATTGTTTGTCGGCGGGAAGATTTCCGACGCACGGGAACTGGCAAAGATGCGGCGTGCGGCTGAAGTGGAAAAGCAGCGCCGGAAGTCCATGCTGCAGGGCAGATAGCTCGCCGTCCCGCCAGCGCCGACTTTTATCGGGTGTTGGCAAAGCGCCCGCGCAGGTAGTCGATGATTGCGCCGGATTCGTACAGCCACTGACTGTTACCTGATACGTCGGTCACTCTGAGGCAGGGCACCATGGCCCGCCCGCCGCCGGCGATCAATGCATCGCGATGCGGACCCTCGCCCTGCGCATCGCGACGCTCGATATTCAGCGCGAGGCGGCGCATCTCCTGCCGGACCTTGATGCAGAACGGGCAAGTCTTGAACTGATACAGGACCAGTTTCCGGCATGCCGCATCGGTTTGCGCCTGCAGTTCCGGAGTCCGCACGAGGCCTTGCGGCCGGGTCAGCCACTCCCACAGCAGCATGAAGGGGCCGAGGACGATGCGCAGGGTTTTGAAGAACAGCTTGATGACAACTTTCATGGCAGGGAAACCTTAATCACGACGCGGACCGGCATGGTACTCGCAAGGCCGTGCGACCTCGGCCCTGTTTTCCTTGGTAGCATCGCCAGTCATGCCTGCCCATCACCGAAAGATCCCGTTGTTGCACACCCTGTCACGCTGCCTTCTGCTGACGAGTTGCCTGTTCGCACTGCCCGCCCTTGCCCAGCACCTCTCCGGCACGGTCGTCGAGGTAAAGACGGGCGGCACGATCATCCTGAACGACGCAAACCGGCAGCGCCACACGATCCACTTGCTCGGCATCGCCGCCCCGAAAATCACCCAGCCCCATGGGCCGGAATCCACCAGCCGCCTGTCGGCCCTGCTGTTTCAGCGTGAAGTCGACGTCGCTGACCTTACGCATGATGGCCATGGCGGCAAGCGCGGCAAGCTCCTGACGGTCACACCGGGCTGCAACGGGGCGGCCTGCCCGAAGACTTTCGACGCTGGCCTGATGCAGATCACGTCCGGCATGGCATGGTGGGACCCGCGTTCCTCTACGCTACAGACAGCCCAGGGTCGGGAGGAGTATCAGCACGCCGAATTCGGCGCAAAGACCCGTCGCCTCGGCCTGTGGGCCGACAAACGCCCGCTGCCACCCTGGCAGTGGCGCGGCGGTTGAGCAGAGTCATGCCGCTCTTCGAAATGCTCAGCCTCGTCCTCCTGCTGGCCCTGGCCTGGCTATGGTTCGACAGCATCAAGGTGCGCGATATCGCGGTGCGCGCAGCGCAACACGCATGCGCGGCCGATGACCTGCAATTCCTCGATGCAACGGTCTCCATCGCCCGCCTCAGGCTCGCCCGCGACGAGGACGGGCGACTGCTGCTGCGCCGCACCTACACTTTCGAGTACAGCGATACGGGAAACAACCGGCGGCCGGGCAGCATCGACATGCTCGGCGCGGATGTGATCATGGTGAATGTCGGGCTGCGCATCGTCAGCTCAGATTAAGCTGCGCGCAAACTTCATGGCGATGTTC
>JAABQX010000095.1 GCA_011391215.1 Rhodocyclaceae bacterium | reverse complement strand
GAAACCGAAATCGGGGCGGATTGCGGTGAAGGTCATCAACCACATGGGAGATGAGGTGATGAAGGTGTTCAGGGTCTGAAAGACGTTCAAAGGGCAGGTTCTATAAAGTTCTACCCAGACACGGATAGAACATGAACCCGATCAGAAACCCGTTTTGGCCCGGTGACGAACAGTCGCTGGGCAAGGCGGAAAACATCATCAAACTGACAGTCAGCCTGATGCGCCAAGTCTCGGTCATCGGCCGAGCCGGCAGCGACAACGCGCTGGGTATTTTCTACAGCATCACCTTCGGTGCCCAACGCGAACGAGGGCGCCCCCCGGTGATCATGCCGGAACGGGCAGATTGAAAAGCCTGCGAATGTTTGGCGGCTGGTGCCACGGGTTCTGCACCGCAGATCTGCCTCAATTGACCTTGCTTTACCAAAGCCGGCGTGAGCGCCAGCGACAGGTCGTCCGGCGGCACACTATGCGATTGATGCCATGACGATCAGCGCCGGATCGTCGGCATGTTCGATCATGATCGCCCGCACCCAGCCTTGCCAGGCATCGGCGAACGCGCGCCGCGTGTCCGCAGAGGCCTGCGGCGCCAATGCCTCACGCAGAAGTTCGCTCAAGTCCGCAGGCCGCGGTACGGCCTGCGGCCGGTGCGACAGCTCGACCGACTGCCCGCTGTCCAGCCGCGTGAAGCGGATCTCGCCGCTCATCGGCACACCGAAACGCAGCAGGTCATTGCGTGCGAAGCGCCCGGCCAGCCCCTTGAAGCCGCCCTCGTTGGCGGCACCGGTGACGAGGCTCGCCACGCTGGCAATCACGCCGGCCACACCTTCGTCGAGGGCCTGGTGCAACTCGACACGGATTTCGCCGCGCCGCGGCGTCTCGCCCGGGTACAGCCGCGCCAGCGCCGCGCGGGTCATCAGCCAGGCACTGGCCACCGTGGGGCAGGAGTGGCCGGCGAGTTTGACGGCATCGATATAGCGGTATTCGATCAGCCCGCCCTCGGCCGCGCCGAGCGTCTCGGCCAGCGGGTCGGCGATGACGATCGCCGGCACGGCGTCGAAGAAGGCAGGGGTTTGCATTGCCGGCAATTTCATGCCGCCGCCGACGCGTGCTGGCTCAGCCGTTGCCGCACCAACTGGCCAACCAGCAGCGCCGCCGGGTACATCACTTCTTCCTCGGTCTGCGCGTGTTCGGTCAACGCTTCGGCGAAGGCGACGATGTCTCTGTGGCCCGTTCGTGCGGCGGCTTCGCGCAATGTGTTCAAGGCAGCGACGATGCCCTGGTGTTCGGCGAGCATCTGCGGCAACTCGGCCTCAAGTTGGTCGGTGAGTGTCAGCACCTCGGCCATCTCGGCGCTCCATTCGCCGCGCGCCAGCGCTGCGAGCAGCCCCAGCGGCGGCAGCGCGAACCGGTCTTCCTTGACGAAGTGTGGGTGCATTAGCTGATCTAGCCTCTTGGCTGCTTCGCCGACTTCACCGCTGATTTTTGTGGCAAGGCGCAACTGCTCGTGCAGGGCCTCATGTTCGTGTTGCAGCGGCATTGGAATCGTGAACTTCATGATGGGCTCCTCGGGGTTTCAGTGAATATTTCGGATGATTCTTTCAAGCACGGTCGCTTGACGGATCGGGTTTTCCTTTGATGCGCAATGAGAGCGCAGCAAGACCATCGCCGGGATAGACCGCGCGCTGAGGCGGGGCGCCGACGAGCTCAATGCATGTCGAGCACGCGAGCAATTCCTCGAGCGCCACACGCATTTCGAGCCGGGCAAGTGGCGCCCCCATACACAAATGAATGCCTTGGCCCCAGACCAGGCTGGCCTCAGTGTTCCGTTCGATGTTGACCACATCCGGGTCCGCGAACACGCGCGGATCGCGGTTGGCGGCGATCCACATCAGCGTCACGACATCACCCTTGGGGATGGTTCGACCCTGAATCTCGACTTCCCGCGTCGTGGTGCGGCGGTTGGCAACCAGCGGATCGTCCGCCCGCAGAATCTCTTCGATTGCTGCAGGAATGAGCGCCGGTTCGTGCCGCAGCCGATCCTGCAGTTCTGGATTTTCGGCAAGATGCAGGACCAGAAGACCCAGCCCGGCGGCCACCGTGCCATGCCCTGCCGCCCAGTTGCGCAGGATGCTGATGATTTCATCGTCGCTGAACGTCTTGCGGTCGACCTCTGTGCGTAATAGCGAATCTGTGGCGTCGGCCACCTGTCCAGGCGCGGCGCGGTTACTGTCGAGGTTGGTCCTTACGTGCTTGGCGAACAACTCCGCAAGCGCCTTGCCGGCCACCGGATCTTGATTCAATGCCGCGTCCTGGTTGCCATGTATCCAGCCAGCGAGGCATTTCCACTGCTGCTCGGGCCAGCCGAGGAAGGCGCACAAGGTCTGCAAAGCGAAAGGCGTGGCGAACGCTTCGATGAAGTCTGTCTCGCCACCGGCAAGCATGGGTCGAAGCAGGTGAGCGGCGATCTCCCGAACACTCGGCTCGAGTCTCGCCATGTGTTGCTGATCAAAGAATTGAGCGAGGACCTCGTAGTAGGGGCCGTGAATCGGTGGGTCCATGCTGTTCGGGATAGCCGGAAACCGTGCCGCATTGCTGAACGACTGCGGATCGGCGAGAACGGCGGTCACGTCGGCATGACGAAACAGTGACCAGCCGAGGAACGCGCTGTGTGCCACCGGGCATCGCTCACGCATCTCGTCGTAGGCGCGGCGTTGGTCATCCAGAATCGTCGCATCACGTGGATTCCAGTCATCAAGCTGATTTTCGTTCATGGTTTGTTTCTCCGTGTAAAAAGGTGCCATTGGTGGCGACAGGTCAGTTGAAAGGGGTGCGTCGCGTACAGAAAACAAGGTTCGCGGCGATCATGACGATGCGCGCAGCAGCGCGATCCGGATTCGTTCGATCGCATGTGAAGGACTCAGGCCCTTGGGGCACACTTCTGTGCAATTCATGATGGTGCGGCAGCGATACAGGCGGTAAACGTCATCCAGGTAGGCCAGCCGCTCGGCGGTGGCCGTATCGCGGCTATCGACGATGAAACGGTAGGCTTGCAGCAAGCCGGCCGGACCGATGAATTTGTCCGGATTCCACCAGTACGACGGGCAAAACGCACTGCAGCAGGCGCACAGGATGCATTCGTAGAGGCCATCAAGACGCTCGCGCTGCTCGGGCGTCTGCAGGCGCTCGCGTTCGGGTGGCACTCCGTCGTTGATCAGATAAGGCTTGATGGCGTGGTAGTGCGCAAAAAATTGCGTCATGTCGACTACCAGATCACGGATCACCGGAAAGCCCGGCAGGGGACGCAGCACCACTGGTTCCTTGAGCGCCGACAGGGCCGTAATGCACGCCAATCCGTTGCGGCCGTTGATGTTCATTGCGTCCGAACCGCACACCCCTTCGCGACATGAGCGGCGGAAAGACAGGCTGTCGTCGACAGTCTTCAGGCGCATCAGCACGTCGAGCAGCTTCTTGTCGCCGGGCTCGGGCTCAATGGTGTAATCCTGCATATACGGATCGGTGCCGGTCTCGGGATTGTAGCGATAGATGCTAATGCGCATGTCGTTGCCCTCGGCGCGGATATTTATGAGACAAGACTCAGCTGCGCCGCCATCGTCAGCGCAACACGAATCACGACCGCGAACAGAATCACGGCAATAATCGCAAGCACCGACAAGCGCACGGGCAGTGAGTGAACGTAGTCAAGCACGATGTCGCGCGCGCCAATCCAGCCATGCAATGACAATGCGGCGAAGAACAGGACGATGATGACCGCGCCGTGCGGGCTCGTCGCCAGCCCATGCCAGCGCTCATAAGTCAGCGGCGGACCAACCAGCAGCAGCGCCGCACCCAGCGCCAGAATCAGCAACAGCGCCAAGGCGCTGGCACGCTGCAAAAGCCATGCGCGCTGGCCGTAGAAGACTTTCATGCCAACCACCTGATCGCTCCGGCGAGGCCGATGATCGCCGCCGTCAGAATCACTGCCCATGCGCTCGTGCGCGCCTCCACGAGCGGGCTGCCGATACCGATATCCATCAACAGATGGCGCACACCAGCCAAAACGTGTTGCGCGGCGGCCCATACCATGACCACCAGAAACAGCCCCCACCATGGCGTTTCGACTGCCGTGCGCAGCGCCTCAAACGCGGCTTTGCTACTGAACGAACGTTCGAGTGTGAGCGCGAGCAAGGGGAGGCTGATCAACAGCAACACGCCCGATACTCGGTGCCCAATGGACGCAATTGCGCCAATCGGGAATCGGATGTGGAATAGGTTGAGGAATTTCGGTGCACCGCCGACCGGAGATCGCATGATTACCTCCACCAGGAACAAGTTACCCGGCCTGCTGATGCTGCACATTTCATGCTGCTCTCCTGATCGCCGCCAGCGAGGAATGCCGGTCCTGGCCCAAATAGCTCCGGGCGCGAGCGAGCCCACTGACCGGAAATGACACCCTGATCGCTTCGGAACGGGTCGTCCGTTCGTTGCCACACATAGGCCTCACCCCGACGTTTGGGTACGGCAACCTTGCTGACTGATGCGGCCTCTGACCCAGGAGTCCAGAAACTCGCAGGTACTTTGGTTGTCTCGAATCTCGTCGTCAAAATCGTTGCCGCGGCAAAGAAGATTGGCTAGTCTCTGAGCATCAACTCGTTGCTACATGGCAGCTGAATGGTGGAAACGAGCCATCCCATCAACAATTGTGAATCGAGGACATTCATGGATTTGACTACGACGCCTTCAATGGAGGGCAAGAAAATCACCCGATACTGCGGTGTTGTCGCTGGCGAAGCAGTCCTCGGGGCAAATATTCTCAAGGATATGTTTGCCAGTATTCGTGACATCGTAGGCGGCCGGTCGGGCACGTATGAGAATGAACTCCGCAAGGCGCGCCAGATTGCACTGGATGAACTGTCGCAGCAGGCGCGCGAACTGGGCGCCAATGCTGTCGTTGGCATCGATCTCGATTACGAAGTACTGGGCGAAAAGAACGGAATGTTGATGGTGACGGCGAGCGGAACCGCTGTGGTGATTGAAGGATAGCTTCGGCCACCGGCAGCCTTTCGATTGTCGAAGTGCGAGCCGACGACAATCGACGGTCCTGATACCAGACGACAAACTTTCGGCGTGCCTCGCGCTGGTCCGAGCCAACCACACACTGCGCATCGCCAAAATTCCATTAGCGAGGCGAAATCAAGTGGCGGCAAAGCGGACAAAGCCGAATCCGCCTAGTAATATGGCTTCGACATTACCAAACCAGATTTTCGGAGCCTGCCATGCCCCACCTGAAGCACCTTGCGCCGTTGCTCATTGCAGCAATCCTTGCCGCCTGCGGCGAAGAAAAAGCGCCTGCCGCCCGAGGGCCGAGCGAGGTCAGCGTTATTCAGGTGCAGGCACGGGAAACCCCGATTACCTATGAATACACCGCACAGACCGAGAGTTCGCAACTGGTCGAGATTCGTACGCGCGTCTCCGGTTTCCTCGACAAGCGGACCTACAAGGAGGGCAGCGTTGTCAAGGCCGGGCAGACGCTCTTCCAGATCGACAAAAAGCCTTTTGAAGCGCAGCTTGCCGCAGCCCACGGCGAATTGTCGGCACAGAAGGCGCGGCTTTCCGTCGCCGAGGCAACGCTGGCCCGGGTCAAGCCGCTGGTCGAACAGAATGCCCTTTCCAAAAAGGATCTCGACGATTCCAATGGCAACGAGCGGGCCGCCCAGGCAGCGGTTGAAGTTGCCCGCGCCAATGTCCTGACGGCGGAACTCAATCTCGGCTACGCCACGATCAAAAGCCCGATTGAAGGGCTGGCCAGCTTTGCCAAGGTGCAGGATGGCAGCTACCTCAACGCCAACAGCCAGGAAGCGCTGCTCACCACGGTGGCCGCACTGGATCCGATGCGGGTCAATTTCTCGGTTTCCGAGAACGAGATACTCAAATACCGCGAAAAAATCGCCAAGGGCATCCTCAAGGTGCCATCGCAGGATAAATTCGTGATTGAGGTCGTGCTGTCGGATGGCACGGTCTACAGCGAAAAAGGCCAAATTACTTTTGCCGACACCTCGTTCTCGCAAGGCACTGGCACGATGCTGCTTCGTGCCGAAGTCGCCAATCCGAAAGGCTCGCTGGTGCCTGGCCAGTTTGTCCGGGCCAGGCTGATCGGCGCGACCTATCCAAAAGGGATTGTGGTGCCGCAAAAAGCCATTCAGCAGAGCGGCCAGGGCTATTTCGTCTGGATCATCGACAAAGACAGCAAGGCGCAGGTTCGCCCGATTGAGGTCGGCCCGTGGATGGCTGACCAATGGCTGGTGCAGGACGGCTTGAATGGCGGCGAATCGCTCATTGTCGATGG
>JAABQX010000094.1 GCA_011391215.1 Rhodocyclaceae bacterium | reverse complement strand
TACTTATCCACTCAGTGAAGGTACGGCAGGTTGCGCGGCGGCACTCGCTCGTCTAGCCAGCGCTGCAGAACAGTCGGTGGCAGATGGCTTCAATGTCATTGTCTTGTCCGATCGTGCTGTCGCTGCTGAGCGGGTGGCTGTTCCGGCTCTATTGGCCTGTGCGGCAGTGCATCACCATCTGGTGAGGAATGGCTTGCGTACCAGTACTGGCATCGTCGTCGATTCTGGCTCTGTTCGTGAAGTGCATCAGTTTGCGCTGCTCGCCGGCTATGGCGCAGAGGCTGTCTGCCCGTGGCTGACTTTTGCCACCATCAAACAGATGGCTGGGGCGGACGACAAGACAGCAACCAAGAATTACATCAAGGCAATCGGCAAGGGCCTCAACAAGGTGATGTCCAAGATGGGCATTTCCACCTATCAATCCTATTGCGGCGCGCAAATTTTCGAAGCGATCGGCCTCAACTCCGACTTCGTGGCGCGTTATTTCACCGGTACTGCCACGCAGGTCGAAGGTATTGGCCTGGCCGAAGTGGCCGAAGAAGCCGTGCGCGTTCACGTGGAAGCCTTCTCGAACGATCCGGTGCTGGCCAACGTGCTCGACGCGGGCGGCGAATATGCCTTCCGCATCCGTGGCGAAGATCACATGTGGACGCCGGACGCCATCGCCAAACTGCAGCATGCGACGCGTTCGGGGAAGTTCGATACCTACAAGGAATACGCCGCAATCATCAACGACCAGACCCGGCGCCACATGACGCTGCGCGGTCTGTTTGAGATCAAGCCGGCCGGCCCGCCCGTGCCGCTCGACGAAGTTGAATCCGTCAAGGAAATCGTCAAGCGCTTCGCCACCGGCGCCATCTCGCTGGGCGCGATTTCAACCGAGGCACACACTACGCTGGCAATTGCGATGAACCGCATCGGTGGCAAGTCCAACACGGGCGAAGGCGGCGAAGATCCGCGCCGCTTCCAGAAAGTCGGCGCTGGCGAGACGGTCGCCAGCGTGGTCGGGGCCAGTCGCGTCGAAAGCGACATCCCGCTGAAGGAAGGCGATTCGCTGCGTTCGTCGATCAAGCAGGTCGCCTCAGGCCGCTTTGGTGTCACCGCCGAATACCTGGCGAATGCCGACCAGATCCAGATCAAGATGGCGCAGGGCGCCAAGCCCGGTGAGGGCGGTCAGTTGCCTGGCCATAAGGTATCCGAATACATCGGCTACCTGCGCCACTCAGTACCGGGAGTCGGCCTGATTTCGCCGCCGCCCCACCACGATATCTACTCCATCGAGGATCTGGCGCAACTGATCCATGATTTGAAGAATTCCAATCCGCAGGCCAGCATTTCGGTCAAGCTGGTTTCGGAAGTCGGCGTCGGCACGGTGGCGGCCGGGGTCTCCAAGGCCAAGGCCGACCATGTAGTGATTGCTGGCTTCGACGGTGGCACAGGTGCCTCGCCGCTGTCGTCGATCAAGCATGCCGGTACGCCGTGGGAATTGGGCCTCGCCGAGACGCAGCAAACCCTGGTGCTGAACCGTTTGCGCGGCCGCATTCGTGTACAGGTCGATGGTCAGGTCAAGACCGGTCGCGATGTCATTGTTGGTGCGCTACTCGGTGCCGACGAGTTCGGCTTCGCCACCGCACCGTTGGTCGTCGAGGGTTGCCTGATGATGCGCAAGTGCCATCTGAATACCTGCCCGGTGGGCGTCGCCACGCAGGATCCGGTACTGCGCAAGCGCTTCTCCGGTCAGCCCGAGCATGTCGTCAATTACTTCTTCTTCGTTGCCGAAGAGGCGCGTCAGTTGATGGCCGGGATGGGCATCCGCAAACTCGACGAACTGATTGGTCGCACCGACCTGCTCGACATGCGGCAAGGCATCGACCACTGGAAGGCCAAGGGCCTCGATTTTTCCCGCATCTTCCATATGCCACCGGTACCCGCTGAAGTCGCGCGCTTCCACTGTGAAACCCAGGATCACAACCTCGGTCATGCGCTAGACCACCAGTTTGTCGAAAGGGCCCAGGCGGCGCTGAAACATCAACAGAAAGTCTTGATCGAGCTGCCGATCAGCAACGTCAATCGCACGGCGGGCACCATCCTGTCGCACGAAGTGGCGAAGCGTTATGGTAGCGCTGGCCTGCCTGATCACACCATTCACCTCAAACTAACCGGTACGGCAGGACAAAGCCTTGGTGCCTTCCTGGCGCACGGCATTACCCTGGAACTTTCCGGCGAAGGCAATGACTACGTTGGCAAAGGCTTGAGCGGCGGCCGGATCATCGTCAAGCCACCCGAGGCATTCAAGGGCGTGCCGTCGGAAAATATCATCGTCGGCAATACGGTGCTCTACGGCGCTACCGATGGCGAGGTATTTTTCCGTGGCGTCGCCGGTGAGCGCTTTTGCGTGCGCAACTCCGGCGCCACGGCCGTGGTCGAGGGTACTGGTGACCATGGCTGCGAGTACATGACGGGCGGTACCGTGGTGGTGCTGGGCCAGACCGGGCGCAACTTTTCAGCCGGCATGAGCGGCGGCATTGCCTACGTGCTGGACGAAGATGGCATGTTCGAAAAGCGCTGTAACCTGGCCATGGTTGCGCTGGAGAAAGTGCTGCCGGCGCAGGCTCAGCCCGACGATGGCTTGCGCCATTGCGGGGAAACCGACGAGGCTTTGCTCAAGCATCTGATCGAAAAACATGGATGGTTCACGCAAAGCGGGGTTGCCAGACGCATTCTGGCCGACTGGGACCACTATCGCGCCAGGTTTGTCAAAGTGTTCCCGCACGAATACCGCCGCGCTCTGACCGAGGTGGCGGCAAAGCAATTGAAGGAGGCTGCATAAATGGGCAAGCCCACCGGATTCCTCGAGTTCGAACGTCTTTCCGAAAGCTACGAACCCGCCGCGCAACGCCTCAAGCACTACCGTGAGTTTGTCGGCCATCTGAAAGACGACGAGGCCAAGACGCAGGGCGCGCGTTGCATGGATTGCGGCATCCCGTTCTGCAACAATGGCTGCCCGGTCAATAACCTGATTCCTGACTGGAACGATCTGGTCTTCAAGGGCAAGTGGCGCGAAGCGATCGATACCTTGCACTCGACCAACAATTTCCCCGAGTTCACTAGCCGTATTTGCCCGGCGCCCTGCGAGACCGCGTGCACCCTCGGCATCAACGCCGAGGCGGTGGGCATCAAATCCATCGAGCACGCGATCATCGACAAGGCCGGAGAGAACGGCTGGGTGTTGCCGCAACCGGCGGCCGTGAAAACCGGCAAGAAAGTTGCCGTGGTCGGCTCCGGCCCTGCCGGACTGGCGGCTGCACAACAACTGGCACGTGCCGGCCATGATGTCACGGTGTTCGAGAAGAACGATCGCATCGGTGGCCTGCTGCGCTATGGCATTCCCGACTTCAAGCTCGACAAGCGCCTCATCGAATGGCGCGCGGCGCAACTCAAGGCCGAGGGCGTCAAGTTTCAGTTGAAGACCCTGGTGGGTAAGGACAGGCAAAGTGTACCGGGGGGCGTGGTGAATGATGCGACCAAGGTAATCGCTCCGGCCAAGCTGCTGAAGGACTTCGCTGCCGTGGTGCTGGCGGGTGGCTCCGAAACGCCGCGCGACCTGCCGATTCCCGGCCGTGAGTTGGCCGGTGTGCATTTCGCGCTCGAGTTCCTGATTCCGCAGAACAAGGAAGTCGGTGGTGGCAAACAGAACCCGATCTCCGTCAGCGGCAAGCATGTCGTGGTGATCGGCGGTGGCGATACCGGTTCCGATTGCGTCGGTACGTCCAACCGCCAGGGTGCGGCGAGTGTCTCCCAGTTCGAGCTGCTGCCCCGTCCCCCCGAGCAGGAAAACAAGCCGCTGGTGTGGCCGTACTGGCCGACCAAGATGCGCACTTCTTCTTCCCATGATGAAGGTTGCGAGCGCGACTGGTCGATCGCCACCAAGGAATTCATCGGCCACCAGGATGGGCCAAATCGCGGAAAACTCAAGGCGCTCAAGTGCGTGCGCCTCGAATGGCAGGGCGGCAAGATGTCAGAGGTTCCCGGCTCGGAATTTGAAATCCCGGCCGATTTCGCCTTCCTCGCCATGGGCTTCACCCATCCGGTGGCTTCGATGCTCGAGTCTTTCGGCGTCAGCAAGGATGCGCGCGGCAACGCGGCAGCAACGACGGATGGTGACGGTTGCTACGCCACCAGCGTGAGCAAAATCTTCGCTGCCGGCGACATCCGTCGCGGCCAGTCGCTGGTGGTCTGGGCGATCCGCGAAGGTCGCCAGTGCGCGCGCGCCGTCGACGCGTTCCTCATGGGGACAAGCACGCTTCCCCGCTGATTTCTTCCACGGGAGGCTTGATGCTCAACGTTGTCATCCTCGCAGCAGGGCAGGGCAAGCGCATGCGCTCCGACCTGCCCAAGGTGCTGCATCCGATTGCCGGCAAGCCGATGCTGGCGCATGTGCTCGACACGGCGCGGGCGCTCGTTCCAGCGCAGGTTTGTGTTGTCTATGGGCACGGTGGCGAGCAAGTTCGTACCGCGCTGCTTGCGCCCGAACTTGCATGGGCATTGCAAGAACCCCAACTTGGCACTGGCCATGCCGTTTTGCAGGCTTTGCCCCATCTTGACGCCGTCCCGCCAGCGCCGACTTTAGTGCTCTATGGCGATGTGCCGCTGATTCGCGCTACCACTTTGCGCCGCCTGATCGAGGTGGCGGGTGATGACAAACTGGCGCTGCTCACCGCCCATCTGGACAATCCGCACGGCTACGGCCGCATCGTCCGCATCGATGGTCAGGTCACCCGCATCGTCGAGGAGAAGGATGCCGACGATGCCGAACGCGCGATCCGTGAAATCAACACCGGCATTCTCGTCGCGCCCGGTGCGGCGCTGGCGCGCTGGCTGCCGCAACTCGGCAACCGCAACGCCCAAGGCGAGTATTACCTCACCGACATTGTCGCCATGGCTGTCGCCGAGGGTATGGACGTTGTGACCGCGCATCCGGATGCCCACTGGGAAACCGAAGGCGTGAACAGTAAAACGCAGTTGGCGATGCTTGAACGCATCCATCAGCGCAACATTGCCGAAACCCTCATGGAGCAGGGCGTGACGCTGGCCGACCCGGCGCGTATCGACGTGCGTGGCGAACTGCTGTGCGGCCGCGATGTATTTATCGACGTCAATTGCGTATTCGAGGGCCGCGTCGTGCTGGGCGATGGCGTGCGCATCAACCCCAACTGCGTGATCCAGGATGCCGTTGTCGGGCCGCAGAGCATCATCGGCCCCTTCGCGCGCCTGCGTCCGGGTGCGACGCTCGCTGAGGATGTACATATCGGCAACTTCGTCGAAGTGAAAAACTCGACGATCGCCGCGCATTCCAAGGCCAATCATCTCGCCTACATCGGCGATGCCACCGTGGGCAGTCGCGTGAATGTCGGTGCCGGTACGATCACCTGCAACTACGACGGCGCCAATAAATTCAGGACCGTGATCGAGGACGATGTTTTCATCGGTTCCGACACGCAACTTGTCGCACCGGTGACGGTCGGTAAAGGCGCCACGCTGGGCGCTGGTACAACGCTGACCCGGGATGCGCCGCCAGACCAATTGACTGTCTCGCGGCCGAAGCAGATTTCCATTGCCGGATGGAAGCGTCCGGTCAAACAGAAAAAGGGCTAGCCATGTGTGGCATTGTTGCGGCTGTTGCTGCACGCAATATCGTTCCAGTTCTCGTCGAAGGCTTAAAGAAACTTGAATATCGCGGCTACGATTCTGCCGGCCTAGCGCTGCTGAATCCGCAGCTGACACGCCTGCGCAGCGTTGGTCGCGTTGCCGAACTGGCGGCTCAAGCTGAGGGCCAATCAGCGCAACTGGGCGTCGCCCACACGCGCTGGGCGACGCACGGCGTCCCGACCGAGCGCAATGCCCATCCGCACGTTTCCGGCGGACTGGCCGTGGTACATAACGGCATCATCGAGAATTATGCTGACCTCAAGCAGACGCTGATGGCTGCCGGTTATGTCTTCAGTTCCGATACCGATACCGAAGTCATCGCGCATCTGTTAAATGAAACACTGAAATCCGTGCCCGACCTGTTCGAGGCGGTGCAGCTTACGACCGCCCAGCTGATCGGCGCCTATGCCATCGCGGTGCTCAAGGAAGGTGAAGAACGACTTATCGTGGCCCGCCAAGGTGCGCCGTTGCTGCTGGGTATTGCTGAAGACGGCAATTACGCCGCCTCCGACGCCTCGGCGCTGCTGCAGGTGACGCGCCGCATGATCTATCTCGAAGAAGGTGATGTCGCCGAATTGCGTCGCGATGGTTATCGAATAGTCGGCGCTGGCGGGATGGCAGTGATTCGCCCAGTGCATGAAAGCACGCTCTCGGCCGATGCCGTCGAACTCGGCGAGTATCGCCACTACATG
>JAABQX010000093.1 GCA_011391215.1 Rhodocyclaceae bacterium | reverse complement strand
TTGGCCTTGGAATCGACATCCTTGGCCTTGGAATCGACATCCTTGGCCTTGGAATCGACATCCTTGGCCTTGGAATCGACATCCTTGGCCTTGGAATCGACATCCTTGGCCTTGGAATCGACATCCTTGGCCTTGGAATCGACATCCTTGGCCTTGGAATCGACATCCTTGGCCTTGGAATCCCCATCTTTGGCCGTGGAATCCGCCGGAGGCACGGCGGCGGGTTGCTCTGTGGCAGTAGTAGCAGCAGCAGGCACACTGTTTTCCGTCTTCACCGCATCCATGACACTGCTGCCCTCAACGACGGGACGCTTGCCGGCCATATAGGCCAACGACAGGCTGGTGATGAAGAATACCGTCGCCAGAACAGCCGTGGCGCGTGACAGAAAGTTTGCCGAACCGGACGCACCGAACAAACTCCCGGATGCACCGCTACCAAAGGCGGCGCCCATGTCGGCACCCTTGCCATGCTGCAATAACACCAGACCGATGACAACCAAGCCGACCAGGATGTGCACGGTCAGCGTTACGGAAAACATAACACTCATGAAATACTCTTTCTCAGGCTGCAGCGCAGATGGCGATAAAGTCGGCTGCCACGAGAGCAGCGCCACCGATCAGGCCACCATCAATATCCGGCTGCGCCATGAGTTCCTTGGCATTGCCCGGCTTCATGCTGCCACCGTAGAGAATACGCAACCCAGCTGCAACACCGGCGTCCTCGCGGGCCACTCGGGCACGGATCAGCGCGTGCACTTCCTGAGCCTGCTCTGGCGACGCGGTCAGGCCGGTGCCGATTGCCCAGACAGGTTCGTAAGCGACAATTGACTTCGCCAGCGCAGCGATACCGCAACGGCTGATGACGGCATCGAGTTGGCGCGTAACCACAGCGGCGGTGACATTTTTTTCGCGCTCGTCGAGCGTTTCGCCGACGCACAGAATCGGTACCAGATTGGCCTTCATGGCGGCCTCGAACTTGGCCGCGACGACGCTATCGGTATCTCCGTAGTAAGAGCGGCGTTCGGAATGGCCGACAATCGCATAGCGGCAACCAAAATCCGCCAGCATCGTTGCGCTGACTTCGCCGGTATAAGCACCTTGCGCATGTTCGGAAACATCCTGCGCACCCCAGGCGACATTACTGCCACCAAGCGCACCACGCGCCTGATCAAGATAGGGATAGGGAACACAAACGGCAACTTCGGCGGCCAGACTAGCCACGCCGGCACGCACACCATCCAGCAGTGCGGCATTGGTTGCCAGGCTGCCGTGCATTTTCCAGTTACCAGCAACGAATTTCTTGCGCATGATTTTCAGCCCGAGGTGTCGGAAAACGCAGGATTATAGCGATCGCACCCTGCTGCGGTCAATGACGGCAGGACGCAATCCGCATTGCTGCAAACCGTTTTAGCCGAAGCGACCCGTGATGTAGTCTTCAGTCTGCTTGTTTTTCGGCTTTATAAAGACTTGGTCGGTCACGCCATACTCAATTAATTCGCCCAGATACATGTAGGCGGTAAAGTCTGAAATCCGTGCTGCCTGTTGCATGTTGTGGGTAACGATGAGAATGGTGACCTTTTCACATAGTTCGACAACCAACTCCTCGATGCTGGCGGTCGCAATCGGATCGAGCGCCGAGGTCGGCTCGTCGAAAAGGATAATTTCCGGATCGGATGCCAGCGCACGCGCGATACACAGGCGTTGCTGTTGGCCGCCCGACAGATTCGCACCCAAATCATTCAGGCGATTCTTCACCTCGTCCCACAATGCAGCCCCCTTCAAAGAGTGCTGCACCCGATCTTCAAGCTCGCTCTTGTTGTTGATACCGCGTACCCGCAAGCTGTAAGCGACGTTTTCGAAGACCGACTTGGGAAACGGGTTGGGTTTCTGAAACACCATCGAAATGCGCATGCGCACCTCAATCGGATCGACCTCCTTCGCCAGCAGATTGGTGTTATCGGGGTGCATGACAATTTCACCGCCATAGCGATTGCCAGGGTACAGGTCATGCATGCGGTTGAATGAACGCAACAGGGTCGACTTGCCGCAGCCTGAAGGGCCGATCAACGACGTAATCTTCTTGTCGTAGACCGGCATGTTGATGCCCTTCAGTGCCTGGAAGTCGCCGTAATGAAAATTGAAGTTGCGACATTCGGCCTTGATCGCCAGCTTGGGATCAGCATCCATATTGATGGTAGTTGCATTGCTCATGTCATGCTCGCCTTAAGGTTGATTACCACTTGATGTTCTTGCGCAGGTGATAGCGTAGCCAGATCGCCGCGCCGTTCATGAGCAGCGTCATCAGCACCAGCACGAAACCGGCAGCTGCCGCATTGACCTGGAAGGCCGCCTCGGGACGCGACGTCCAGTTGAACATCTGGATCGGCATCACGGTGAATGGGGAAAAAAGCCAGTCAAACAGTCCGGCAGGTGGATCCCCCGCAAACGGCGCATTCGGCAGGAAAGCGATGAAAGTCAGCGCGCCGATGGTAATGATCGGCGCCGTCTCGCCGATGGCCCGGGCCATACCAATGATGATTCCGGTCAGGATACCGGCACTCGAATACGGCAGAATGTGATCACGCACCGTCTGCCAGTTCGTCGCCCCACAGGCATACGAACCTTCGCGAATCATCTGCGGAATGGCGCGGATCGATTCGCGGGTCGCCACAATCACCACCGGCAGGATCAGCAGGGCCAGTGTCAGGCCGGCAGAAAGAATGCTCTGGCCAAAACCGAACTGATACACAAACAGACCCAGGGCCAGTAGGCCATACACGATGGAAGGGACGCCCGCCAGGTTGGTGATGTTGATCTCGATAATGTCGGTCATCCAGTTTTTCGGCGCATATTCCTCAAGATACACACCGGCAGCAACCCCGAGCGGCACGGCAGCCAGGGCGGTAACGAACATCACCAGGACAGTGCCAACCCAGGCGGACAAAATCCCCGCATTCTCGGCGCGACGAGATGGAAAATTGATAAAGAAATTCCCGTCCAGACGCGGAATACCCTGGATAGCCATATCGACGAACAGGGCCGAGAACGTCAGCACACCGACCATCAAGGACAGGATACCGAGGACGCCGAAAAAGGCATCCCAGCGTTTCGCCTTGGCAATCAGCGCCCGGATGGCCTGAAGATCTTGGGACTCCAACATTTCAGTACACCTCGCGAAAACGTTTGCGCAGCCAGTAGCCGAGCAGGTTGAACATCAGGGTCATCAGCATCAGCGTCAGCCCGGCGGCGAAAATCGTCTGGTAACCGATCGAACCATGCGGCAAATCACCGAGCGCCACCTGCACGATGTAGGAAGTGATGGTGGCGCCAGAATCGGCGGGATTGAAAGTCAGATTCGGCTGCATGCCCGCCGCCACCGCCAGGATCATGGTCTCGCCCACCGCCCGCGAAATACCCAGAATGTAGGCGGAAGCAATGCCCGATGTAGCCGCCGGAACGACCACGCGCAAGGACGTTTGCAGTCGCGTAGCGCCCATGGCGTAAGAACCTTCACGCAGCGACATCGGAACAGCACGCATGGCATCCTCGGACAGCGAGGCGACGTAGGGGATGATCATTACACCCATGACAAGACCGGCGGATAGCAGGTTGAAGCCTGGCAGATCCGGGTAAATTTTCTGCAACAGTGGTGTCAGGAACACCAAAGCGAAATAGCCATAGACGATGGTCGGCACACCGCCAAGCAATTCCAGGAAGGGCTTGGAAATTTCGCGCACCTTGAACGGCGCAAATTCGGAAAGATAGACTGCGATGATCGTTCCCAGCGGGAGCGCCACCATCAGGGCAACCGCAGAGCTGGTCAGCGTACCCGAGAGGAGCACCATGATGCCGTAGTGGGCATCATCGAACAACGGCGTCCATTGGGTATCGAAAAGAAAATCCTTGAGCGGCACATGCTGGAAAAACACCCATGATTCGGAAACCAGCACATACACAATGGCTAGCGTTGTGAATACCGAGATCAGGGCTGCTCCAAAAAGCAGAAACTCGATCACGCGCTCCTTCATGTGGCGCGATGCCTTCTTGCGCAGGCGATCGCTGACCTGAAGGTCCAGGGATTGATTTAAAGGCAGGGTCACAATGGTGCTCGCACTCATTTTATTCGGGGATACAAGTTTACAACTACACAAACCCGCGTGCTGCAAGGCAATACGCGAGTTCGTGCGATTGGTAGAAAGTTACTCCTTGGGGTCGCGCTTCAGCAGGTCGGCGACCTTGACACCTACTTCGGCCTCGCCACCAAAACCAGTACCAGTCTTGCGCTTGGTAAAGTTATCCAGTGCGTGCTTGTAATCGGAATCGCCGAGCGGTACGTACTTGACTTCCTTGGCCAATTTGCCGCCATGCTTGAGGTAGAACTCGACGAACTCCTTGATTTCCGGACGCTCTGCCGACTTGGCGCTTACATAGATAAAGATCGGGCGGGCGAGCGGCTCGTATTCGCCGGCCATCACCGCATCGATCGACGGGGAAACAGCCTTACCCTTCGGATTGACGACCGGCACCGCCTTGAGCTTGTCCTTGTTTTCATCGTAATAGGCAAAGCCGAAGTAGCCCAGGGCGCCCATGTCACGCGAAACGCCCTGCACCAGCACGTTGTCGTCTTCGGAAGCCGTGAAATCGCCACGCGAGGACTTGGCCTTGCCGTTCACCGCCTCGGTGAAGTAATCGAAAGTACCCGAATCGGCACCCGGGCCGAAGAGCTTCAGAGGCTTGTCGGGCCAGGCGGCATTCACCTGTTTCCAGGTCATGATCTTGCCTTGCGCGGCAGACTCCCAGATAGTCTTGAGTTCGGCGACAGTCATCTGCTTGATCCAGTCGTTCTTGGGATGAATCACCACCGTCAGCGCATCGAAGGCCACGGGCAACTCGATGTACTTGATGCCGGCCTTGGCACAGTCTTCCATTTCCTTCTTCAGGATTGGACGCGACGCATCGGAAATGTCTGTCTCGCCACGGCAGAACTTCTTGAAACCGCCGCCCGTGCCGGAAATACCCACAGTGACACGAACCGCACCCTTTTTCGACTTCTGGAAGTCCTCGGCTACGGCTTCGGTGACAGGGAAAACCGTCGAAGAACCGTCGATCTTGACGGTAGCCTGAGCAAAGGCGCTACCGGCGGAAGCCATCGTGATGGCCATCAACGAGCCGGACAGCAAGCTGGAAATCTTCATGCACATTCTCCTGATTGGGTAGGTTTAATGAATTTCAGCGGGCAAGATAGCGAAGCAATGTGACAGGCCTGTGACAGACCTCGCAATTCACGCAAAGCATCTTGTTTGCAACATTTTGGTAACAAATCTGTAACATTCATTGGTTACCTGCCTAAGGAATCACCATGTTCAGCAGCCTGATGCCCCAGCGCAAGGAGTTTTTTGACCTCCTGACCGCACACGCCGACCGCGTGGTCGCCGCCGCCAATGCCACCCTCCGCCTCGTCAACTCCCTCGGCACCAATTCGGGAGAGCTTGACCAACTGGTCAAGGAAGTCGCCACGAACGAAGGCAGCGGCGACAAGATCAAGGCAGACATGATCACTCTGCTGCACAAATCCTTTATTACCCCGTTCAGCCGCGACGAAATCCACACCCTGACGCTGGAAATCGACAAAATTCTTGGTGCACTGCAGGATGTCGCCAATGCCGTGGGGATGTACCACATCAAGGATTCGACGCCCGAGTCGCGCGAACTGGCCGCACTAGCTGCCGATGCCTGCCTGCGTCTCAACCGCGCCGTCATCACCCTGTCCGATAAGGAACGCGCCAAGGATGCCATCAACCTCTGCCGCGAAATCGATGCGATCGAGTCAAAAGCCGACAAGGTGTTGAAGAAAGCCGTAACCCGCCTGTTTGCCGACGACAGCCAGATGTGGAACGCCATCCGCATGCGGGAATTTTATTTTCTTCAGGAGCATGTCCTCGATTACTGCCAGGAAGCTGCGCGGACCATCGAAGAAATTCTCATCGAAAATTCCTGAGGAACAACCATCATGGAAGGCTTGACCATCAGCGTCTGGATCCTGGCTGTCTTGATTTTCGTCGGCCTGGCCTTCGATTTTATGAACGGCTTTCACGATGGCGCCAACTCTATCGCCACGATTGTCGCCACCGGGGTGCTCACCCCCAAGCAAGCGGTGCTGTTTGCAGCCTTCTTCAACTTCGCCGCCCTCTGGGTATTTCAGTTAAAAGTCGCCGCCACCATCGGCAAGGGGACGGTAGACCCGAGCTTCGTCGACTACTACGTGATCTTTGGCGCCCTGTGCGGCGCATTGGCCTGGAACATCATTACCTGGTATTACGGCATCCCGTCTTCGTCTTCGCATGCACTGATCGGCGGGCTGGTGGGCGCCACCCTGACCAAAGCCGGCAGCTTTGCCCCCATCGTCTGGAGCGGTTTCGGCAAGACCCTGGCG
>JAABQX010000092.1 GCA_011391215.1 Rhodocyclaceae bacterium | reverse complement strand
CGTTCGGCACAGTCTTCAATCTCGGCAGGCGTCAGCCATACCGCACGCACGATGCCGGTATCCAGTTTGCGTGCCGTCTCGTGAGCGCCGACTTTTCCGGCGAAGGCGAAGCGCAGGTAGGTGATTTCGCCCTCATTTTCTTTTTTGGGACGCGGCCACTGATACACACCCACCAGTTCGGTCGGCGTGAAGGCGTGGGCGGTTTCTTCCATGGCCTCACGCGCACAGGCCGCAACCAGCGACTCGCCTTCGTCGAGATGGCCGGCCGGCTGATTGAAGCGCAGACCATCGGTGGTTTCTTCCTCGACCAGCAAAAAATAGCCATCGCGCTCGATCAGCGCAGCAACGGTAACGTTGGGTTTCCAGATTTCCATGGGCGGATTTTACCGGTGCAATTCCATTAAAATGCCCTTTTGCATTCAAATTGGCTGGAGAAAACAAGATGTCCATGTCCGACCGCGACGGCTTCATCTGGCAGGACGGCGCACTTGTGCCGTGGCGCGAAGCCACCACCCACGTGCTCACCCACTCGCTGCATTACGGCCTCGCGGTTTTCGAAGGCGTGCGCGCCTACAAGACCGTGAATGGCACGGCCATCTTCAAGCTCAAGGAGCACACCGACCGCCTGTTCAATTCCGCGCACATCTACCGCATGCCGATGCCGTGGGATCGGGAAACCATCATGGAAGCGCAGAAGGAAGTCGTGCGCGCCAACAAACTGGAATCCGCCTACATCCGCCCGATCGCCTTCTACGGCTCCGAAAAAATGGGCGTCTCGCCCAAGGGCGCCAAAACCCACGTCGCCATCGCCGCCTGGCCCTGGGGCGCCTACCTCGGCGAGGAAGGCATGGAAAAGGGCATCCGCGTCAAGACCTCCAGCTATGCGCGTCACCATGTCAATGTGACGATGCCGCGCGCCAAGGTCGCCTCGACCTACGCCAACTCGATCCTCGCCAACATGGAAGCCACCGAACACGGCTACGACGAAGCGCTGCTGCTCGACGTCGATGGTTTCGTCGCCGAAGGCGCCGGCGAGAACCTCTTCATCGTCAAGGATGGTGTGCTCTACGAACCCGAGATTGCTTCGGCGCTGATCGGCATCACGCGTGCCACGATCCACACGCTGGCGAAGGAACTCGGGCTGACGGTGATTTCCAGGCGTCTGACGCGTGACGACATCTACATCGCCGACGAAGCCTTCTTCACCGGCACCGCCGCCGAAGTCACCCCGATTCGCGAACTCGACAGCCGCCAGATCGGCGCCGGCCATCGCGGCCCGGTCACCACGAAAATCCAGAGCCTGTTTTTCGAAGCAGTCAATGGCAAGGTGCCTGCCCACGCTGACTGGCTTTCTCTGGTTTGAGGAGCGATTAATGACCACTGATACCGCAAGAGAAGTCGCCGTCACCGCCCACGACCTGCCGCTTGCCTGTCCGCGTCCCGATGCGCCGCTCTGGGCGCGCCACCCGCGCGTTTATCTCGACGTACTGAAGCATGACGAAGTGACCTGCCCCTACTGCGGCACGAAATACCGCTTCAGCGGTCCGAAACCGCAGGGCCACCACTAATTTGCCCAAGGGACATCATTAACAAGATTCTCGTTGTCGCCCCGTCCTGGATCGGCGACACGATCATGATGCAGCCGCTGCTGATGCGGCTGAAGGCGCTGCAACCTGCTGCCGAGATTCATGTGTTGGCGCCCACGTGGAGCGCACCGCTGCTGGCACGCATGCCGGAAGTCACGGCGGCCATCGAAAACCCCTTCGCCCATGGCGCATTTGACTGGGCTGGAAGAAAAGAGTTAGGGCGCCTTCTGGCCAGCGCCGACTTTTCAGCTGCCTACGTGCTGCCAAACTCATGGAAGTCGGCACTTGTCCCGTTTTTTGCCGGCATTCCCGTCCGCACCGGTTACACGGGCGAAGCGCGGTTCCTGCTGTTGAACGACCGCCGCCTGCTCGACAAGACCGCGCTACCGCGCCTCGTCGACCGCTACGCCGGCCTGGCCGGGCCGACGGATGGACCGACGCCGGAACCGCACCTGACCTCTACGCCAGCGCAGCAGCGGGCAGTCTGCGCTGCACTCGGCTTGCCGGAGGACGTCGATCCAGTGATCTTCTGTCCCGGCGCGGAGTACGGCCCCGCCAAGCGCTGGCCGACGCATCATTTCGCTACCGTTGCCCGAAAAGTCGGCTCTGGCGGTACGGCAGTTTGGATTGTCGGGTCAGCGAAAGACGCACCGGTTGGTGAAGAAATCGCCCGCCTCTCCGAAGGTGCAGCCCTCAACCTCTGCGGCCGCACCAATCTGGAACAGGCCATCGACCTGATCGCCGGCGCACACTGCGTGGTAAGTAACGATTCCGGCCTGATGCACGTTGCCGCCGCTCTCGACCGCCTGCTCGTCGCGCTCTATGGATCGTCGAGCCCCGGCTACACGCCGCCGCTCTCGGCGCATGCGAAAATACTTTCGCTGCAACTCGCGTGCAGCCCCTGCTTCAAGCGTGAGTGTCCTCTCTCAGCACCGGATAATTTGCGCTGTCTCGAAGACCTAACACCCGCAAACGTACTCGCCGCAATGAATCTTTGAAATGCCCAAGAAACCGATCTTCACCTCACCGCAGGAAGTCGAAACCGCGTTCTACGAGGCACTCGAACGCGGCGATCTCGAGACGATGATGACCGTCTGGTCAGAAGACGAAGAGGTTGTCTGCATCCACCCGGGCGGCGCACGGCTCGCCGGTTACGCACTGGTGCGCGAAGCCTGGCGGCGTATCTTCGATGGCGGCTCGCGCCTCAAGGTGCAACTGCTCGCGCTATCGACGGTGCATGGCCCTTTTTTTGCCGTGCATAGCGTCATCGAGCAGATCGGCATCGTCGGTGAAAAGCATCTCTCGGCACCCGTTGCCGCCACCAACATCTATGTGCGTGGTGCGCTTGGCTGGCGCATGATCGTGCATCACGCCTCGCCCGTGCCGCCCGGCAGCATCGGCGATGCGCCCACGGTTCTGCACTGACGGTGCAATAATTTCAATGAGGGGAAAGCACAAGTGAACTCGATTGCACCGGAGATTTTCAAGGCCTATGACATTCGCGGCATCGTCGGTAAATCGCTGACCGCCGCCACCGCCGAATCCATCGGCCTCAGCCTCGGCAGTGAAGCGCGCCGGCAAAAAATCAAATCCATCGTCGTTGGCCGCGATGGCCGCCTCTCCGGCCCGGAGCTCGTCGCTGCCCTGGCCAAGGGAATTGCATCCACCGGCACGGACGTCATCGACATCGGCTGCGTGCCCACCCCGGTCACCTACTTCGCCGCGCATGAACTCGGCACGCAAAGCTGCGTTTCCGTCACCGGCAGCCACAATCCGCCCGACTACAACGGCTTCAAGATGGTGCTCAATGGCCAGACCTTATACGGCGAGATGATCCAGGACCTTTATCGCCGTGCTGCGAACGCCGACTTTTTGAAGGGGCGTGGCAAGATCAAACAGGCCGACGTGCGCAAAGCCTATCTCCAGCGCATCGCCAGTGATGTGAAGTTATCCCGACCGATGAAGATCGTCGTCGATTGCGGCAACGGCGTAGCGGGTGAACTGGCGCCGGAACTGTTCCGCCGCATGGGCTGCGAAGTCATCGAACTCTTCTGTGAAATCGACGGCAACTTCCCCAATCATCACCCTGACCCTTCCAAGCCGGAAAACCTCGCGGACGTGCAGCGTGTGCTCAAGGAAACCGATGCGGAACTGGGCCTCGCCTTCGACGGCGACGGCGACCGCCTCGGCGTCGTCACCAAAGATGGCGAAATCATCTATCCCGACCGCCAGCTGATGCTTTTCGCCGCCGACGTGCTGACACGCAACCCCGGCGCACAGATCATCTACGACGTAAAGTGTTCACGCTGGGTGGCCGAATCGATCCGTCACCAAGGCGGCCGGCCGCTGATGTGGAACACCGGCCACGCACTGGTAAAAACCAAGCTCAGGGAAACCGGCGCGCCGCTGGCCGGCGAGATGAGCGGTCACATGTTCTTCAAGGAACGTTGGTACGGTTTTGACGACGGCCTGTATGCCGGCGCGCGCCTGCTGGAAATCATCTCGCGCTGGTCCGATGCCAACTGGCCGCTGAAGCATTTGCCGAATGCGCTCTCGACACCCGAGCTCAACCTCAAGATGCAGGAAGGCGAACCGCATACGCTGGTCGACCGGCTGAAGCAGGCCGCCCAGTCGGGCAAGGTTTTCCCCGCCGCCCGCGAGCTCATCACCATCGACGGCGTTCGCGCCGAATATGCCGACGGCTTCGGCCTGGCGCGCGCCTCGAACACCACCCCGGTCATCGTGCTGCGCTTCGAAGCCGACAACGCCAAGGCGCTGGCGCGCATCCAGGCGGAATTCAAGTCCGCCATGGAAAGCGTCTGGCCCGGACTAAACGTGGAGTATGGCCATGGCCACTAAAGACATATTTATCGGCCGCCAGCCGATTCTTGACCGCTCGCAACAGCTGTACGCTTACGAACTGCTGTTCAGGAGCGGCAACAAGCACAATTCAGCCACCATCGAGGACAATCTTGGTGCTACGGCCAGCGTCATCAACCACGCCTTCGCCGAACTCGGTGTCGAGCAGGCGCTCGGCCCTTATAAGGGTTTCATCAATTGCGATGAGAGCCTTTTATTGTCGGACATGCTCGAGATCCTGCCGACCGACAAGATCGTGCTGGAAATCCTCGAATCCGTCCAAGTCACGCCGCAGATTATCGAGCGTTGCACCGAACTCAAGGCGCGTGGCTTCAAGCTGGCGCTCGATGATTTCATCCATTTCGAAGACAAGTGGAAGCCCTTGCTCGAGCTCATCGAGATCGTCAAGGTTGACCTCTTGCCCCTGAGCCAGGAACAGCTCGGCACCGTCACCAGCCAACTGAAGCGCTGGCCGCTGACCTTGCTGGCCGAAAAAGTCGACAGCCGCGAGCAGGCCGCATATTGCCTGCGGCTCGGCTACAACCTTTTCCAGGGCTACTACTTCGCCAAGCCTGTCATCATCACCGGCAAGAAGCTGGGGCATTCACAGTTGGCGCTGGTGCGCCTGCTCGGTCTGGTCATGGAAGATGCCGAAACACCGGCGCTCGAAGGCGTGTTCAAACAGGAGCCGGGGCTGACGATGAATCTGATGCGTCTGACCAACTCGGTTGCCAGCGGCGTGCGCACCAAGGTCACCAGCTTGCGCCACGCCATCACCGTGCTCGGCCGGCGTCAATTGCAGCGCTGGCTGCAATTGCTGCTCTACACCAATCCGGCCGGTGGCGACCAGGTCGCCAGCCCGCTACTCCAGCTGGCGGCGTCACGTGGCCGCTTCCTCGAGCTGCTGGCCGGCAAGCTCAAGCCCGGCGTGCATGAGTTCGAAGACCACGCCTTCATGACCGGCATCATGTCCTTGATGCCCACGTTGATGGGCGCACCGCTGGAAGAGATTCTCAAAGGCATCCAGCTGGCCGGCGACGTGCAGGAAGCGCTGGAGAAGCAGACCGGACAACTCGGCATCATGTTGCAGCTCACCGAAGCACTGGAAATGAGCGATGGCGAACGCTGTTTTGACCTGACCGGCCAACTGCCCGGCGCCGACGCGACGTTGGTGAACTCCTGCCTCACCCAGGCGCTGAGCTGGGCGAGCAACATCGGCAGAGAAAACACCTGACGGTTTTGCCGTGTCAACGCAGCGACCGAAATGTACGCAGTGCGCGCATTACTTCATCACCTACGACCCGCGTTTTCCCTATGGTTGCCGGGCGATGAACTTCAAGAGCCGCACGCTGCCGCAAAACGAGGTCGAGTCCGCCTCCGGCATGCCTTGTCAGACGTACCAGCCGCGCCCCGCCAATGCACAGAAATGAACCGGCTCAGAACGTTCCCGGATATGCCCCGCCATCGAGCAGGAAATTCATGCCGGTGATGTAGCCGGCCTGCGCACCGCACAAGAACGCACAGGCGGCGCCAAATTCGGCAGGATCGCCGACCCGGCCAGCCGGAATGGTCGCCACCCGAGCCGCCAGTGCCTCTTCATAACTGATGCCCTGCGCCTTGGCCTGTCCGCCGATCACCGCCTGCATGCGGTCGGTAGCGAAAAACCCCGGCAGCAGGTTATTGATCGTGACATTGTGCTTTACCGTCTTGCGGGCGATGCCGGCAACAAAACCGGTGAGGCCGGAACGTGCACCATTCGACAGCCCCAGCATGTCGATAGGCGCCTTCACGGCACCGGAAGTGATATTGACGATACGGCCGAACTTGCGCTCGATCATGCCATCCACCGTCGCCTTGATCAGCTCGATGGGCGTCAGCATGTTGGCATCGAGCGCCCTGATCCAGTCGTCACGCGACCAGTCACGGAAATCGCCCGGTGGCGGCCCGCCGGCGTTGTTGATGAGAATGTCGGGGTTCGGGCAGGCCGCCAGCGCCGCCGTGCGACCTTCCGCTGTTGTGATATCGGCGATCACAGCTTGGTGCACGGCTTGATGAACAGCGTTATGCGCCGTCCCGCCAGCGCCGACTTTTTCGATCTCGGCCAG
>JAABQX010000091.1 GCA_011391215.1 Rhodocyclaceae bacterium | reverse complement strand
CTCCCTGACACTGATCATTCCGCAACTGCCGCCCCTGCTGACCAGGTTGGGTGATTTGCTGCTGCTCGTAAAACCGCAGTTCGAAGTCGGCAAGGAAAACGTTGGCAAAGGCGGCATCGTTGCCGATCCTGCACTCTATCCAGCCGTGCGCGACAATCTCACCGCCTGCTGCACCACCCATCACCTGACCGTCGTTGACTGGTTCGACAGCCCCATTACCGGCGGCGACGGCAATCGTGAATTCTTCCTCCATGCCAGACATGGCCAATGAGCATGAAAACTGAAATCTCTTTTGAATTCTTTCCCCCGCAATCGGCCGAGGGCCTCGACAAGCTGCGTGCCGTTCGCGCCCGTCTTGCACCACTCGGCCCGACGTTCTTTTCCGTGACCTACGGTGCGGGCGGCTCGACGCGAGAACGCACCTTCGATGTCGTGATGGAGATCGCCGCCGAAGGCCACGCCGCCGCGCCGCATCTCTCCTGTGTCGGCTCGACGCGAGACGGCATCCGCGAGATTCTCGACACCTATCGGGCCAACGGCATCCGCCGCATCGTCGCGCTGCGCGGTGACCTGCCCTCGGGCATGGCCGATGCCGGCGAGTTTCACTACGCCAATGAGTTGGTGGAATTCATTCGCGCCGAAACCGGCGACCTGTTCCATATCGAAGTGGCGGCCTACCCTGAATGGCATCCACAGGCCAAAACCCCGCGCGATGATCTGCTCGCCTTCAAACACAAGGTGGATGCCGGCGCCGATGCAGCAATCACCCAGTTCTTCTACAACGCCGACGCCTACGCCCACTTCGTTGCAGAATCCCGCGCACTCGGCATCACCATTCCCATCGTACCGGGCATCATGCCGATCGGCAGTTTCAGCAAGCTGGCGCGTTTTGCGGATGGTAGCGGTGCTGAACTTCCGCGCTGGATGCGCAAGAAGTTCGAGAGCTTCGGCGACGACGCCGACTCGATCCGCGCCTTCGGCCTCGACGTGGTCACTGGGCTCTGCCAGCGTCTCATCGAACTGGGCGCACCCGGCCTACACTTTTACACACTGAACCAGTCGGCGCTCCCGCTGGAGATCGTGCGTCGTCTGGGTTTAGCGTCCATAAAGTAGAGGCTGAGTGAAGGCTTCAAGAAAAATACAACTGGAGACAGCAATGAAGAAAACAATCCTGACGCTGCTAACAGCAGTAATGAGTATCGGCGCGGTGGCTGCACCGGAGTCAGCAGAAACCTACCTGTGCTCTTCAGAGCAGGCAACAGGTTTTGCTTTCGATAAGAATTCGAAAAAGTGGAGACCAGTAACCCCAGACGTCACACACAAAAAATATACTCTGTCATCGTCCAGCGGGACGTGGGAGTGGAAGGATTTTGGGGAAGAGGGCGGCATCGAATGCATTATTCGCCCGAGCGGATTTATTGGCTGCGATTCTGTCGAGAGCGTCGTCTTCAACAGGAAGAACCTGCACTTTATGATCATATCCCCGGTTGGTTATGTGAATGCCGGTGGTATCAGCAAAGAGGGGAGCGAGACCCCGTTAATCGAAATTGGCACCTGCTCGAAAATCTGAGGGTGGCACAGGCTCGAACCCTACTCAGTTCGCACCGGAGCACAATTGTGAGGAAATGTAATACTTAAGAGTTCTCTAATATACTGTTTTATAATGCGAGCGAGAATTCGAAGAGAGCTACCCTCCGGCCCCCTTTCGTATAGCCCCGTCAGGATCATGCCTTGCTGGGCATTTTATTGATTACTAACTTCAGAGAACCAACATGCACAGCTTAATGGCATTGGCAATTATGCTGCTCCCGTTTAGCGCCTTCCTTCTGGTGATAGGCAGACGGGCGCTAAGGACGGCTAACAAACAAGAACCATCCCTGCCGAATTCAAATCGGATGATGTCGGCAACGGCCTTTGACGCAGTGCAGCCGACGATAAATCCAATGCGTCTCCCCAATTGCCCACAGAGCAATTCCGAAACCGAGCACTTCCGGTCCAGCCCACAAAGGGGTATTGCCGTAAGTGAAATGGGTAACGTACCCATGACGCTGGAACAGTTTGAGGTCATTGCCGACGCCCTGGAGTTCACGGGCCAGTTTATTGAGGAAGAAATCACTGATACGGCAGAGGGCTCGAAACAACACACACTGTTGATTGCTGATCTTGCACAGGTTACAGCCACGATGGAAGTCGTTGCCCATAAGATGGATGCCTTGGTCGGCGTCGAGGAAGGGTTGCAGCGCCATGAGTGAAACCATCAACGTAGCCCTGACGCTGGAGCAGTTGGAAGTGATCGCCGACGCTTTGGAATTTACCGGCGAATGCATCGAGGAAGAAATCAACGATACGGCAGAGGACTCGGAGGAGCGCCGTGAGTTGGTCGCTGATCTTGAGGAAATCACCACGACGATGGAAGTCGTTGCCAGTGCGATGGATACCCTTGTCGACACCGGGGAAGACTAGCAGCGCCTCCCTTTAGCCTATGGCCTTGCCTTGATGAATGTGGGTTCGGCTGGGGTTAGGTGGGTTTTCAGCACGGCTACTCCAGTTCGAAGCGGTTTCGACCATTTTCTTTTGCACGATAGAGCGCCGCGTCCGCACTGCGAAATACCAGCGCCACTTCGTCTGCACTGTCGCGGGGAATCGTGCGCCGACTAGGTCTCTCGACTAACGCCGGCTGACCAGAGTCACCCCGGCAATCACCAAGGCCGCACCGAGCAATTGCGCCATCGAGAGCGGCTCGTCCAACAGCCAGCCGGCAAAGCCGATCGTGGCGAGTGGCCCGAGCATGCTGACGAGTGCGACGCGGGGGCTACCCAGCCGGCGGATTGCCGCCGATTGTGCGAACACCGGCAGCGCCGTGGAAAACAGGCCCATCGCCAGCGCGTAGCCATACACCGGCCAGGGCTGCACAAGTTTTGAGACCGGCTGTACCGCGAGGAAATGCCCAAAGACGGCGGCGGTCGAAATCAGCGTTGCCAGCGCGGCGAAGCGCGCCGTGCCCAGCCGCGCGATGAGGCGCGCGCTGCCGGTGAGATAGATCGCATAGCAAAGCGCCGAGCCGAACACCAGGCCGCTGCCTAGCCAAATCGCCGCCGCGTCTGCCGCAAATGTGAGGTCGTGCCAGAAGGCGGCGCCGATGCCTATATAACACAGCGCCAGTGCGGCCACTTCGCGCCGGCGGGCCAGCCGCCGGGTGAGCGCCATGCCGAAGAGCAGCGTCAGCGTCGGATAGGTGAACAGGATGAGTCGCTCAAGGCCGGCTGAGATGTATTGCAGGCCGAGAAAGTCGAACACGCTGGCGCCGTAGTAACCGGCCAGGCCCATTGTGACCACCCCCAGCCAATCGCGCGCCGACAGCTTGGGCGCCCCATGTGAAGCAGCGAAACCTACCCAGAGGAATACCGGCAGCGCAAAGGCCATACGCAGTGCCAGCAGGGTGATGGCATCGACGCCATACGGGTAGGCCAGCTTGACGAGGATGGCCTTGAACGAGAAACCAAAGGCAGCGAGGATGGCCAGTGCGATGCCGGCGCCATGGCTGCCGCCAAATCTCATATACGCTCAGCGCCGCTTGGCACCACCGAGGATCGAGCCCAACACACCGCGCACGATCTCGCGGCCAACCTGCGAGCCGATCGTGCGTACCACAGTTTTCGCCATCGACTGCGCCAGGCCGTCGGTCTGCCCGCCGCGCGGGCCGGTGCGACCGAAGAGGATATCGCCGAACATCCCGCCCAGCCCGCTCCCCCCTTCTTCCTGACCGGCTGCGGGTGATGTCCCGCCCGCATTCGCCGGTGTTGCCGTCCCGCCAGTGCCGACTTTTGTGGGTACCGGGGTTGCCTGAGCGACACGCGCGTTCAATTTTTCGTAGGCTGATTCGCGATCGACCGTCTTTTCATAATGGCCGAACAGCACGGAAGACTGGATCGCCGCCTGCCGCTCGGGGGGCGTGAGCGGCCCGAGGCGCGAGGCCGGTGGCAGTACGAAGGCGCGTTCGACGACATTCGGCCGGCCTTTTTCATCGAGAAATGACACCAGCGCCTCGCCGACGCCGAGTTCGGTAATCGCCGCAGCGGCATCGAAGCCCGGGTTGGCACGCATCGTCTCGGCCGCCGCCTTGACGGCTTTCTGGTCGCGCGGCGTGAAGGCGCGCAGGGCGTGCTGTACGCGGTTGCCGAGCTGACCGAGCACCTTGTCGGGCACGTCAAGCGGGTTCTGCGTGACGAAATAGACGCCAACGCCTTTGGAGCGGATCAGGCGCACCACCTGCTCGACCTTGTCGACCAGCGCCGCCGGTGCATCACTGAACAACAGGTGCGCCTCATCGAAGAAGAACACCAGCTTCGGCTTTTCCAGATCGCCGGCCTCGGGCAACTGCTCGAACAGCTCGGCCAGCAGCCAGAGCAGGAAGGTGGCGTAGAGTTTGGGCGAATTCATCAACTGGTCGGCGGCAAGGATATTCACCACGCCGCGCCCGCCATCGGCCGTTTGCATCAGGTCGGTAATGTCGAGCATCGGCTCGCCGAAGAACTTGTCGCCACCCTGCTCCTCGAGCGTCAGCAGACCGCGCTGGATAGCACCGATCGAAGCCGCCGAGATGTTGCCGTATTGCGTCTTGAAGTCGCCGGCGTTGTCGCCGACGTGCTGCGCCATGGTGCGCAGGTCCTTTAGGTCGAGCAGCAGCAGGCCATTGTCGTCGGCAACACGGAAGACGATCTGTAGCACGCCCTCTTGTGTCTCATTCAGCCCCAGCAGACGTGCCAACAGCAGCGGCCCCATGTCGGAAATCGTCGCCCGCACCGGATGGCCGGACGCACCGAGTACATCCCAGAACACCACCGGATTGGCTTTGGGCTGCCAATCGGTGACGCCGAGGCTGTCGAGGCGCTTCTGCAATTTGTCGGAGGCCGTACCCGCCGCACCAACGCCGGACAAATCGCCTTTCACATCGGCCATGAAGACAGGCACGCCGATCGCCGAAAATTGCTCGGCGAGGCGTTGCAGGGTAACGGTCTTGCCGGTGCCGGTGGCGCCGGTGATCAGGCCGTGGCGGTTGGCGAGGGCGGGCAGGAGAAATAGATCCGTACCCTCATGGCGTGCAATATTTAGTGGTGCAACCGACACTTCACTCTCCCCTGTTTTGTAATAAAACAACAAGTTGCCGAAATAAACTAAAAAAAGACTTTAACTCTAGGCTTTAATTTCCGTAATATGTGCTGACTGCCGCAAAAGCCGGTAACCGCATTCTCCCATGACAAGCCTATTTACGACATGACGCCGCTTTCTGGAAAGACATCGCCAAGCATCGAGGAAGTGCGCCGCCTGAAACAGGAAGGTCTCAGCATGAGCCAGATCGTCGACCGCCTCGGCGGCAATTACCCCGCGTCCCCCGCAGCGCCTGCTGCCACGGCATCCCCGCCGCACGCCGCGACTGTCCATCCCTCGATGCATCTGTCGCTGGACGATATCGAGCATCCGGCCTACATGCTCAACCAGAACTTCGAGCTGGTGTGGATCAACGCCGCAGCTCAGCAAGCGCTCTTTGGCGGCCACCTCGAACTTCCCCAGACCAGTGATGCCCGTAATCTGTTCCGTCTGCTGCCCGTTGGGCGCAACGAGTGGGGTAGCCTGCTCAACTTTCATGTCGGCATCGCCAAGTCACGCCTGACGCCCGATAGCTTCGGCAATCTGTGCCGCGGCCTCGATCCAGTGACCTATGCCCGTCTGCAATCGGCCTACTTTGAAACCGAACCCGAGCCGCTGCAACCAATCATTCAGTCGACCCTACTGCTGCCAGATCGCAACAGCAAAGACAAGGATCGTTACCACACAGTTTTTGCCTCCTTCTTTCGCGAGGGCATCTTCATCGTCCTGGTCCCCGAGGTATCGCAGGCCAATGAAATGCTCAGCCTGCTGGCGCGCCGTGACGAGGTCATTCGTGGGCTGCTCCGCAAGCGGCTGCCGGTACTGACCGACCTTTCCGTGCTGGTTGCCGACCTGCAAAGCTCAGTGAAAATCTGCTCCGAGCTACCGCCGGAGGAATACTTCGAACTCATCAACGCGATCTGGACGGCGCTTGCGCCTACCTTCCGAAAGTATCGCGCCACCTATGGCAAGCATGTCGGCGACGGCATGGTCTATTATTTCTTCCCGCAGCCCGATAGCAACTACCTGGCCAACGCCCTCGCCTGCGCACTGGAAATTCGCCAGGAGATCCAGCATCTGTCGAAGGCCTGGCAGATCCGCAAACAGTGGTTCAACGAACTATTCCTCAACACCGGCATCACCGAGGGCCAGGAGTGGCTGGGCACCTTCCAGACCGCCACCAGCGTCGAATTCGTCGTACTCGGCGACACGATCAATCAGGCCGCCCGCGTGTCCGACTTTGCGCGCCACGGCAGTGTCTGGGTGACCAAGAGCCTGATCGGCAAGCTGCCGGCCGAGGAGCGCACCCGGCTCACCTACGGCGTGCGCCGGCGCGGGCCGGAAGGGCGCGAGGTATTCGTCGCCTCCAGCTTCTCGCAAGTCGGGACACTGCTTGAGCAGGAAGGCACGCGCATGGAAAAACTGCGCGACATCAATACCCTGCCGATCACCGAGATCGTCGATATCCGCCCGCCCAGAAGTGAAATCCACCTGCCCAGAAGCGATTGAAGCACGGCCTTCTGCCGTAAAATGCATTCCCCCACGCGGCCGGGTTTTCCCGGCCGTAGCTTTTACACTTTCGAACGGAACGATCATGGCCGGACACAGCAAATGGGCGAATATCCAGCACCGTAAAGGTCGCCAGGACGAAAAACGCGGCGCAGCTTTCTCAAAAATTGCCAAGGAAATGACCGTCGCCGCCAAAATGGGCGGGGGCGATCCCGCTTTCAACCCGCGCCTGCGCATGGCGGTCGACAAGGCCAAGGCGGTCAATATGCCCAAGGACAAGATCGAGAACGCCATCAAGAAGGGTACCGGCGAACTCGAGGGCGTGAGCTACGAGGAAATTCGCTACGAGGGTTATGGCATCGGCGGCGCCGCCGTGATGGTCGATTGCCTCACTGACAACAAGGTACGCACCGTCGCTGAAGTCCGCCATGCCTTCAACAAGTACGGCGGCAACATGGGCACCGACGGCTGCGTGGCCTTCCAGTTCAAGCATTGCGGTCAGATGATCTTCGCGCCCGGCACCGACGAGGCAGCGCTGATGGATGCCGCTATCGAGGCCGGCGCCGAGGATGTGGCGGGCAATGACGACGGTTCCATCGAAGTCATCACCGGCCCCGGCGACTTTCTCGCTGTCAAGGAAGCACTCGAAACGGCTGGCTTCAAGCCCGAGTTTGGCGAGGTCACCATGAAACCCGGCGGCGAAACTGAACTCGCTGGTGAAGATGCCCTCAAGATGCAGAAACTGCTCGACGTGCTGGATGGGCTGGACGACGTGCAAGAGGTCTACACCACGGCAGTGATGGACGAGTAAGCGCCGTCCCGCCAGCACCGACTTTCTCATGCTGGCAAGGTTCGCTCCGTTTCTCTTCGTCCTGCTCTGGAGCACGGGTTTTCTCGGCGCCAAGCTCGGCCTGCCCTACGCGGCTCCGCTGGCTTTCCTGTTCGTCCGCTACCTGCTGGTCATCACGCTGATGGCCGGTCTCGCCCTGCTCCTGCGCGCCCCTTGGCCACGTGACGGACGGATGTGGTTGCACATCGGCATCAGCGGCTTGCTGGTGCATGCGCTATATCTTGGCGGCGTCTTCGTCGCCATCGGTGCGGGACTGCCGGCAGGAGTGACCAGCTTGGTGGTCGGCTTGCAACCACTGCTCACCGCCACCATCGCCGGTCGCTTGCTCGGCGAGGCCGTCTTGCCGCGTCAATGGGTGGGGCTGCTGCTCGGCTTTGGCGGCGTCACGCTCGTTGTCTGGAACAAGCTCGGGGCGGATTTTGCGCTCGACGCCTTCTGGCCGGCACTGGCGGCTCTCGTCGGCATCACCGCCGGCACGCTCTACCAGAAGCGTTTCTGCTCGAATTTTAACTGGCGCTCTGGCTCGGTCGCGCAATTCCTGCCCACCGCTCTCGTCACCGGCGTGATCGTTTTCGCTTGCGACGATTTCCGCATCGACTGGACAGGTGAGTTCATCTTCGCCCTTGGCTGGCTGGTGCTGGTGCTGTCGATCGGTGCGATCTCGCTGCTCAACTGGCTGATCCGGCACAGTAGTGCCGTGAATGTCGCCAGCCTGTTCTACCTCACCCCGCCGACCACGGCACTGCTGGCTTGGCTGCTGTTCGGCGAAACACTCACGGGCGTCGCCCTCGCCGGCATGGCGCTGGCCATGTGGGGCGTATCACTTTCACGGCGTTGATTTTCGTTCAAACCAGTCTAAAGCGTGAGACAAGTTGTTTGAGTTGCCCTGATAGTTCGGTGAGGCCATGCACCGAGTCTGTGGTGCGCTGCACCGAGGTCTGGTTTTCCTGTGCGGTCTGGGCAATGCCGTCGATGCGACCGGAAATGGCGCGGCTGGTGGCTGCTTGCTCATGCGTTGCTGCGGCCGTCTCGCGAATCATCGCCGCCACGTCGCGGATGCTTTCGTTGATGCGCTGCAAGGAATTGCCGGCCTGCTCAGCCAGGCGCAGGCCGGTGTCCACCTGCTGATTGCCGGATACCATGTTGTCGACCGCCTCGCGCGTTTCACTCTGGATCGAGGAAATCATGGTTGATATTTCCGTAGTAGCCTTGGTGGTGCGTTCTGCCAGTTTGCGTACCTCGTCGGCGACGACGGCAAAACCGCGTCCCTGCTCGCCTGCGCGCGCTGCCTCAATGGCGGCATTCAAGGCCAACAGGTTGGTCTGGTCGGCAATGTCCTTGATCACCGCCACAATTTGTCCAATCTGATCAGAACGCTCTCCCAACGCCTCCACCCGGCGTGCGGACTCGTTGAAGGTGGCCGCAATGTTGCGAATGCCTTCTACAGCACGATTGACGACATGCTGTCCGTCGATGGCATGGTCGCTGGTCTCTTCCGCTGCCGCTGCTGTTTTTTCACTGCGGGCGACAAGGGCATTGATGGCACTGTTGAGGCTCTCGGCCGAAGCGCTGGCTTCCGCCGCCTGCCCTGCCTGATCGTGTGAGGCATGGACAACCAGTTTGGTCGTCTCCGATATATTGGCGGATGTATCCACCACCTGCGATGAAGCCTGCTGCACCTGGCCCAGAATCGCCGAAAAATCGCCGGCCATCTGGTTGAAAGCATGGCCTACCTGGCTCAGTTCGCAGCCACCCTGAACATTGACACGTACTGTCAGATCTCCCGCAGCCAGTCCGGATGCAGCCTGGACCAGGTTCGCCACGCTCTCATTGATGGCGCGCATGATGAGCAAGCCGGCGATGATCGACAGAAAAAGGGCCATCGCGATGCTGCTGATTGCAATCACGCGAACGCGATCAGCAGAGGCACTGGCGGCTTCATACTGTTCTCTGGCATGGTCTACCTGATATCTGATGAGCGCATCGATCGACGCAGAAGCTTTCATATAGGCGGGCTCCAGCACCTCCTTGCGCAAAGTATCGGCTTCCGCGAATTTTTCCTTCTGCAGCAAGTCGATCATCGGCATCACGCCACTGCGCCCGAAATGAATGCGGGCGGCGACAAAGGCATCAAGCAATTGGCGCTCCTCCGTGGTGAGCGTGCGTCCCTCATATTCCTTGAGCAAGGTATCGATGCGGAAAATCATGCCATTTGTCTTGTCGGTATGGGCGACGATCTCGAAAGGATCGATTTCCATGCGGGCCGTGCCGAGCGTGATATTCAACTGCATCTGGTTGTTGCGGATCTCGTTGAGACGATTGATCGCCAGCAGATGGTCGTTGTAGATGACGCCGATCGCCCTATTGGAGGTGGCCAAGCCGGTGAGGCCGGTCACCCCGACCCAGACCAGCATGAGAGCTGCAAACCCAATCAGAAAGTAGAAGCGTGTCTTGAGCTTCATTTGCTTGAACATGACGATCCCCCAATAATTGAAGCCGCTCGACTCATCCGGTGCCACGGCACCCTCCACAGCATACTTTGGTGATAGTAGTGGGTTTTCCCGCTGCCATGCAAGCGGCTCTAAAGCGCCTCACGCTGGGGACTGCCATGGCGTCAATCATCCCGTACGTGTATTGTTTCGCCTCTCATGAGTACATACTTACGCATTCTCGGCATCGACCCCGGCCTCAGGATTACCGGTTTTGGCATCATCGACAAAACCGGCCAGAAACTCGCCTATGTGACGAGCGGCTGCATCAGGAGCAACGACAAGGAGAGTCTGCCGCTGCGCCTCAAGACCCTGCTCGACGGCATCGCTGAAGTCATCGCCATGTACCAACCCAACGAGGCAGCGATTGAAAAGGTCTTCGTCAACGTCAATCCGCAATCCACTCTTCTGCTCGGCCAGGCGCGCGGCGCGGCAATCTCTGCACTAGTACTTGCGAACCTGCCGGTTGCCGAATACACCGCCTTGCAAATCAAGCAGGCCGTCGTCGGCCACGGCAAGGCGGCGAAAGAGCAAGTTGGCCACATGGTCACGCGCCTCCTGCAACTGCCCGGTGCGCCTTCGGCCGATGCCGCAGACGCCCTCGCCTGCGCGATCTGCCACGCCCATGGCGGGCAGGGGCTGGGTGCGCTGTCGACCAGCGGGTTTCGTGTTAGAAATGGTCGTTTGGTTTAAGGAACGCATAGATGATTGGCAGAATCACCGGCATCCTGCTGGAAAAGAACCCGCCGCAGATTCTCGTCGATGTCGGCGGCGTCGGCTATGAGATCGACGTGCCGATGAGCACCTTCTACAACCTTCCAGCGAGTGGCGAAAAGGTCACGCTCGTCACCCACCTGGTCGTGCGCGAGGATGCGCACCTACTCTTTGGCTTCCTTACCAATGAAGAGCGCACGCTGTTCCGCCAGTTGCTGAAAATTTCCGGCATCGGCGCACGCATGGCGCTGGCGGTACTGTCGGGCCTATCCGTGTCCGAGCTGGCGCAAGCCGTGGCCTTGCAGGAAACCGGTCGGCTGGTGAAAATTCCCGGCATCGGCAAAAAGACCGCCGAACGCCTGCTGCTCGAATTGAAGGGAAAACTTCCGGTCGGCGGCAATGCGGCCATAAAAGTCGGCGCTGGCGGGACGGCGGCACCGGATGCCGCAAGTGACATTCTCAATGCGCTGCTAGCCTTGGGCTACAGTGATCGGGAGGCAGTAGCTGCGGCCCGTGGGCTTCCTGCCGACATCGGCGTATCCGACGGCATCCGCCAAGCCTTGAGACTCCTGGGCAAGGCCTGAACAACCCAACAGGTAGAATCATCAAATGAACGAAACCACCCGCACCTACGCCCGCATCGCCCTTGTCGCCCTGATCATCATTGGCGCAGCATGGGTATTGGCGCCCTTTATCGCCGCGCTGCTATTCGCCGCGATCCTCTGCCTGACCACGTGGCCAATGTTTGCCTGGCTCAAGACGTGCGTCAAGGGCCGCGCCACGCTCGCCGCCCTCCTCGCCACATTGATCCTCGCCACGACGGTGCTGGTGCCCATGGCCTATCTGACCGCCACCATCGCCGATGGCATGACTCAGCTGATAGTGCTGCTGCGCGCCTGGTTCGAAGCCGGCGACTGGTCACCGCCCGCCTGGCTTTCCTCCATCCCGCTCGCTGGGGAACATCTCGAGGCCTACTGGCGCAAGCTGGCGGGCAGCCAGACCGAACTGGCCAATCTCGGCAAGCAATTGTTCGAGCCCACCCGCAAATTGCTAACCTCTGCGGCAGCCCTGATCGGCCAGGGCCTGCTCGAGCTGACGCTGGTCGTGTTCATCGCCTTCTTCTTCTATCGCGATGGCAACAAGCTCGCCACACATCTTTCCCGCCTGGCAGAAAAGATCGCCGGTGATCTGGGCGAACGCATGCTGCAACTGTCGCGCAGCACGATCATGGGCGTGATGATCGGCATCGTCGGTACGGCAGCGGCACAAGCACTGATTGCACTGATCGGCTTCCTGATTGCTGGCGTCCCCGCCGCCCTCCTGCTCAGCGCGGCAACCTTCTTCCTCTCGATGGTGCCGGTCGGCCCGCCCTTGATCTGGGGCGGCGCCGCCTGGTGGCTCTATAGTCAGGGCGAAACCGGCTGGGCAATCTTCATGGTTATCTGGGGCGTTGGCATTATCAGCAGCGTCGATAATTTCCTCAAGCCCATCCTCATCAGTCGCACGGCGAGCCTGCCGATTCTGCTGATCGCCCTGGGCGTTTTCGGCGGCATCCTGGCCTTCGGTTTCGTCGGCATCTTCCTCGGCCCGGTGATCCTTGCCCTCGCCCTCACCCTGGTCGAAAGCTGGTCGGCACCGTCACAGGCCACATGATCGAAACGGATTCATTTTCCGACCGGCTGATCACCGCCGACACGGCCTCGCCTCAGGAAGACGCGCTCGAACGCGCCCTGCGGCCGAAACGGCTCGCCGATTATGTCGGCCAGCAGAAGATTCGCGAACAGCTTGAAATCTTCATTGAAGCCGCCAAGCGCCGCCAGGAGGCGCTAGACCATGTGCTGCTGTTTGGCCCGCCGGGCTTGGGCAAGACCACGCTCGCCCACATCGTCGCCCACGAAATGGGCGTCAATCTGCGCCAGACCTCAGGCCCGGTCCTTGAACGTGCGGGTGACCTGGCGGCGATTCTCACCAACCTCGAACCCAACGACGTCCTCTTCATCGACGAGATTCACCGCCTCTCGCCGGTCGTCGAGGAAATTCTCTACCCGGCACTGGAGGATTTTCAGATCGACATCATGATCGGCGAAGGCCCGTCCGCTCGCTCGGTCAAGCTCGACCTGCCGCCTTTCACTCTCGTCGGCGCCACCACGCGTGCCGGCATGCTCACCAACCCGTTGCGCGACCGTTTCGGCATCGTCGCACGCTTGGAGTTCTACACGCCGGAAGAACTCGGCCTGATCGTGCGCCGCTCGGCCCATCTGCTCAACTGTGTGATCGCCGATGACGGCTCCGTCGAAATCGCCAAGCGCAGCCGAGGCACACCACGCATTGCCAACCGCCTGCTGCGCCGCGTGCGCGACTTCGCCGAGGTCAAGCATGACGGCGCCATCACCCGCGCCATCGCCGACGCTGCGCTGATCATGCTCGATGTCGATCACCTCGGTCTCGATGTGATGGACCGCAAGCTGCTCAGCGCCATGCTGGAAAAGTTCGGTGGCGGCCCGGTCGGCGTGGACAACCTTGCCGCTGCCATCGGCGAGGCGCGCGACACCATCGAGGACGTGCTGGAGCCTTACCTCATCCAGCAAGGCTACCTGCAACGCACCCCGCGCGGCCGCGTGGCAACGCCAAGCATCTGGCGGCATTTCGGGCTTGACGCACCCGGCGCCACAGTTGGAGTGAATCGGGAACTGTGGCAAAGCGAATAAGCACGCCGCTGGTTGTGCGCGTTTACTACGAAGACACCGACTCCGGCGGTGTCGTCTATTACGCCAACTACCTCAAGTACCTCGAACGCGCCCGTACCGAGCTGTTGCGCGAACTCAGTTTCGCGCAACGCCAGCTTGCCGAGGAAACGGGGCTGGCCTTTGCGGTTCGCTCGCTGGCGGTTGAATATCTGAAGCCGGCCAAGCTCGACGATCTGGTCGAAGTCGTCACGGTTGTCGAAGCCCTCGGCCGCGCTCAGGTAACATTCGTCCAGTCGATCCGTCGCGCAGAAGAAATTTTGATTACTGCCACGGTGCGCGTTGCCTGTCTCGATCTCACCAAAGGCAAGGCGGCAGCGATGCCCAAGCCGATTTATGAAAAGCTCAAAGAACTCCTATGAATGTTACTTCCGATCTCGCCCTCTTCGAACTTATCGTCAACGCCAGCCTGGTCGTCAAGCTGGTGATGGTTCTGCTGACTTATGTTTCCCTGATGTCCTGGTACTGGATCTTCCGCAAGTGGTTCGCCCTGCGCGATGCCCGCCAGAAAACGGAAAAATTCGAACGTGATTTCTGGAGCGGTGGCGATCTGAACAGCCTCTACCAGAGCGCGGTCAACGACCGTCACAACAGCGGCGCGCTGGAGCGTATCTTCGAAGCCGGCTTCCGCGAATTCACCAAGTTGCGCGGGCAAAAATCACTGGATGCATCCGCCGCCATCGACGGCGTGCGCCGCGCCATGCGCGCCACTTATCAGCGTGAGGTTGATGATCTGGAAGCGCACCTCGCCTTCCTCGCTTCGGTGGGCTCCGTATCGCCTTATGTCGGCCTGTTCGGCACGGTGTGGGGCATCATGCATTCCTTCCGCGGTTTGGCCAGCATGACCACCGCGACGCTGGCCGCCGTGGCGCCCGGTATTGCCGAAGCCCTCGTCGCCACCGCCATCGGCCTGTTCGCAGCGATTCCCGCCGTGGTCGCCTACAACCGTTTTGCCCACGATGTCGACCGGGTGGCGGTACGTTTCGAGAGCTTCATGGAAGAGTTCTCCAACATTCTTCAGCGGCAGATCAAGTAAGCCATGCGCCGTCCCCGCCGCCTCAAGCACGAAATCAACGTCGTGCCCTACATCGATGTGATGCTGGTACTGCTGGTGATTTTCATGGTCACCGCGCCGATGATCCAGCCGGCCAGCATCGAACTGCCCAGCGTCGGCAAGGCTTCCGCGCCGCCGGTCGAGCCCTTGGAAATTATCGTCAAGGCCGACGGCGCCATGACGATGCGCGATCGCCTGCTGGGCGGCGCCGAGGTGAATGTCGGTCGCCAGGAGCTGGCCGAGATGCTCAAGCAATTGCAGGCCAAGCACCCCAACCAGCCCGTGTTGATCGCCGGCGACAAGAATGTGCGTTATGAAGCCGTGCTGAATGTCATGGACGAATTGCAGCGCGCGCAGGTGGCGAAGATCGGCCTGCTGGTACAACCGAGGAAATGACGCAAGATGAATGAGGCACCTGCCTCACCGCGTCCGGCCCCCGGAAAACGCATTTCGTTCGCGCTCGCGGTGTTGATGCACCTTGGATTAGCTGCGGTGCTCATCTATGGCGTCCACTGGCAGACCCAAAAGCCGGAAACCGTCGTCGCAGTCGACCTGGTACGTGCCGTCCCGCCAGCGCCGACTTCTTCAGCCGAGCAAAGGCCGGAACCAAAACCAGAGCCAAAACCCGCACTGCGGCATGAACCCCGGCCCGAGCCAAAAGTCGAGCCAAAGCCGCTCCCCAAACCGATCCCTGCGCCCGAGATCGCACAGAAAGAAAAACTCAAACCGCCCAAGCCTGAACCAAAAGCCGAGCCCGAACCACCGAAACCGACCGTCGACCCGTTCAAGGAACAGCTGAAGCGTGAAGCCGAACAACTGCAACAGCGCAAGGCAGCGGCGGCCGCTACCGCTGCGGCCACACAAGAGCTCGCCGATCTGAAAGCCCGCCAGGCCAGCGGCGCGCAGGCCGGTGAAATCGACAAATACATCGCCGCCATCCGTGGCAAGGTACGCGGCAATATCGTGATGCCGCCCGACATCAAGGGCAATCCGGAAGCCGAATTCGAGGTGACGCAGTTGCCTTCAGGCGAGGTGTTGAATGTGCGCCTGCTCAAATCTTCCGGCCACACCGCCTACGATGCGGCGACCGAACGCGCCATCCGCAAGTCGAGCCCGCTGCCCAAGCCCGGCAAGAGCGAACTGTTCGACCGCACGCTGAAACTCAAATTCCGTCCACAAGAAGACTGAAATTTCCGCGCGTTATAATCACTTCCCATGAAAACACATTGCCTTAGATGGCTGGCCGGCGGATTGCTCGGCTGTGCCGCTTTCTTCGTTGCGCCGGCCCAGGCGCAGCTCTCCATTGAAATCACCGGCGCCGGCGCCCAACGCCTGCCAGTGGCGATTGCCGATTTCAGCGGGGAACGCGGTATAGCGCAAGCGCTCACTTCGGTGGTGCGGTCTGATCTTGAACGCAGCGGCTTGTTCCAGATGATCGATACCACCGGCAAGGTGATGGACGAGAACACGTCACCCAACTACGCCGACTGGAAATCGCGCGGCGCCGATGCGCTGGCCGCCGGCAGCCTGTCAGCCCTGCCGGATGGCCGTTACGAAACCCGTTTCCGCCTGCATGACACGCAAAAGCAGACCGCCATCGGTGGTCAGGCGCTCGCCCATACCTCGGGCCAGATTCGCGCCACGGCGCATCGTATCGCCGACAACATTTACGAAAAGCTCACCGGCGAACGCGGCGTTTTTTCGACACGCATCGCCTATGTCGTGAAAAGCGCCGGACGTTTCGAATTGCAGATTGCCGATGCTGACGGCAACGCACCCCAGGCGGCCCTCGCCTCGCGCGAACCAATCATCTCGCCGGCCTGGTCGCCGGATGGCGGCAAGCTCGCCTATGTGTCGTTCGAGGCGAAGAAACCGGTCGTCTATGTGCATGACCTCGCCACCGGCCGCCGCCATGTCGCCGCCAATTTCAAGGGTTCCAACTCTGCGCCGGCCTGGTCGCCCGACGGCAAGAAGCTCGCCGTGGTGCTCACCAAGGATGGTAATTCCCAGCTCTACGTCGTCAACGTCGATGGCAGCGGCATCACGCGCCTCGCGCAATCTGCAGGCATCGACACCGAGCCGCAATACTCGCCCGACGGCGAATTCATCTACTTCACCTCCGACCGCGGCGGCAGCCCGCAGGTTTATCGCCAGCCGGTGGCCGGCGGCGCAGCCCAACGCGTCACCTTCGATGGCACCTACAACGTGACCCCGCGCCTTTCTCCCGATGGCAAGCGCATGGCCTTCGTCACGCGTGACAGCGGCCGCTTCCGCGTCGCCGTGATGGATCTCACCTCACGCCAGACGCAGGTTCTGACCGACACCGCCAAGGATGAATCGCCCAGCTTCGCACCGAACGGACGCATGATCCTGTTCGCCACCGAAGTCGGCGGACGCGGCGTGCTGGCGGCAGTATCGGTCGACGGTCGCGTCAAGCAACGCCTTTCCGTGCAGGCCGCTGATGTGCGCGAGCCCGCCTGGGGTCCCTTCAGCAAATAAGCCGTAACCCGTCATTTTTCGTACAGGAAATTCAGCCATGAAAACGCGCCTCGCCCTTTCTCTCTCCCTCGTTACCCTGACCGCTCTTTTAACACTGGCCGGCTGCGGCAGCCAACCCGCCGCCCCCGAGCAGGACGGCGCCGGCGTCGAAGACCGCAACCCCTATGCCGTCAGCACGACTCCCGTCGGCAGCACCAGCGCCGATCCCTACGGCCTCGCGGCATTGAAAGATCCGAAAAGCCCGCTTTCCAAGCGCAGCATCCTGTTCGATTACGACAGCTATGTCGTCAGGGACGAATACAAATCCCTGATCGAACAGCACGCCCGGTTTCTCGCCAAGAACACCCAGATGAAGATGCTCATCCAGGGCACCGCCGATGAGCGCGGCAGCCGCGAATACAACCTCGCACTTGGCCAGAAACGCGCCGAAGCGGTGAAAAAGGCCCTGCAGTTGCTCGGCGCCCAGGAAGCGCAACTCGAATCCGTCAGCCTCGGCGAAGAAAAACCCGCCTGCATGGATCAAACCGAATCCTGCTGGGCGCAAAACCGTCGCGGCGACATGCTGTATTCGGGTGAGTTCTGATGAAGTTTCGGGCGGTTCTGCTGCTGGGACTGTTTGCGACGCTGCCCGCTCATGCGGGGCTCTTCAGCGACGATGAAGCGCGCCAGCAAGTTGCCGAGTTGCGGAAAACCGTCGATGCGCTGTCAAAACGCATCGACAGCGCGACGCAGAATCAGCTCGACTTTTCCAATCAGGTCGAAGCCCTGCGCACGGCGGTGGCGCATCTTACCGGCCAGGTCGAAGTGCTGACCAACAGCCTCGAAGCTGCCCACAAGCGCCAGCAGGATTTTTATGTCGATCTCGACAATCGCCTGCGCAAACTTGAAGGTACGTCATCTCCGGAAGCTGGCCCCACGCCTGCGACTCCGGCAACTGCTGGCGAAAGCAAGTCCGACCCGCAAGCCGAAATGCGCGCGTATGAAGCTGCCCTGAGCCTTTCCAGCGCCGGCAAGTTCAAGGAAGCGCAGGCCGCCTTCCAGACGTTCATCACCGCGCACCCGAAATCATCACAGCTCCCCAGCGCAAACTACTGGCTTGGCCACAGCCTCTACCAGCAAAAACTGTACGGTCCGTCGGCCACTGCCTTCGGGCGCGTCGCCGCCAGTTGGCCGAATGACGCCAAGGCGCCGGATGCTATGCTCGCGCAGGCCAATGCACTGGTCAGCGCACAGGATGTCAAGGGCGCAATAAAAGTGCTGGAAACTCTGGTGGAAAAATATCCGACCAGTCCGGTTGTCGAAACCGCGCGCTCCCGCCTCAAAACGCTTGCACCCAAGAAAAAGTAGTGTCGTCTGAGGGTAGCAACGCCGACCGCAACTTGCGTGGCGATAAAGCGCTGCGCATTAGCGAGATTTTCCATTCCCTGCAGGGCGAATCGACCCGCGCCGGTCTGCCGACCGTTTTCATCCGGCTGACCGGCTGCCCCCTGCGCTGCAACTGGTGCGACACGGCCTACGCCTTCAGCGGTGGCGAAACCATGCCGATCGCGACAATTCTGCAACGCGTCGCCGCCTTTGCCTGCCCCACGGTCTGCGTCACCGGCGGCGAGCCACTCGCACAGGCGAATTGTCTGGCATTGCTGGCAGCACTGTGTGATGCCGGATACGCCGTCTCTCTCGAAACTTCCGGTTCGCTCGACATCAGCGACGTGGATCCACGCGTCTCACGCATCGTCGACTTGAAGGCGCCCGACTCCGGCGAATGTGCGAAGAATCGCTGGGAAAATCTCGATCAGCTGCGCCCGCATGACGAAATCAAGATCGTGCTCGCCTCGCGTGCTGACTACGACTGGGCGGTTGCGGCGTCCCGCCAGCGCCGACTTTTTGAGCGTTTCACGGTACTGTTTTCGCCGGTCTGGGATACCCTGTCACCGCAACAACTGGCCGCATGGATCGTCGAGGATCGCCTGCCGGTGCGCTTCCAGTTGCAACTACACAAAGTGCTGTGGGGCAGCACGCCCGGAAAATAAGGAGGCAGGTAAACTGCCGGCCATGAAATCTGCAGTCGTCCTTCTCTCCGGCGGTCTCGATTCCGCCACCTGTCTCGCCATCGCCAGGAGCGAAGGCTATGCCTGCCATTGCCTTTCGGTCGATTACGGCCAGCGGCACGCCGCAGAACTCAACGCAGCCGCTCGCGTTGCCCAGGCATTGGGCGCCGTCGGGCATCGCGTCGTGCATCTGGATATCGGCCAGTTCGGCGGCTCGGCGCTGACCGATCCCGGCATTGCCATCCCGATCGGCGGGATCGAACCCGGCATCCCCGTCACCTATGTGCCGGCGCGCAACACCATCATGCTGTCGCTGGCGCTGGGTTGGGCGGAAATACTCGGCACGCAGGATATATTTGTCGGCGTCAATGCAGTCGATTATTCCGGTTACCCCGACTGCCGGCCGGCATTCATCAAGGCTTTTGAAACACTGGCCAATCTCGCCACCAAGGCCGGGGTCGAGGGCCATCCCTTGAAACTCCACGCCCCACTCATCGATCTCACGAAAGCGGCAATCATCCGGCGCGGCACGTTACTCGGCGTCGATTATGGACTGACTGTTTCCTGCTACCAGGCCGATGAGACAGGCCGCGCCTGCGGCCTGTGCGATGCCTGCCGATTGCGCCGTGAAGGTTTCGCCAGCGCCGGCATAGTTGACCCGACAGCATATTGCGTTTGATTCCATAATTTTCCTTCTTACCTTGGAAGGAAAAATGATCTACATTCCTTCCTTCAAGATCCGTAGAGATCAACTTTTCGAGGAGGTAATTCATGGAATTCACGATTCATCATCAGGTTCTGCTGAGCGCGTTCGGCCTCGCCGTCATCATGGGGGCCGTGGCCAACAAAACCAATTTTTGTACCATGGGCGCTGTATCAGACTGGGTCAATATGGACGACACCGGCCGGCTGCGCGCCTGGTTGCTGGCGATTGCTGTCGCCCTGCTGGGCGTCACTATCCTCGAAGCCACGGGCAAAGCAATTATCGGCACCAGCACCTTCCCACCCTACCGCACGGCCAACTTCGCCTGGTTGCGCTACCTGCTCGGCGGACTATTGTTCGGCGTGGGGATGGTTCTCGCCTCGGGTTGCGGCAACAAGACGCTGGTGCGCATCGGTGGCGGCAACCTCAAGTCATTGGTGGTACTCGCCATCGCCGGCGCCGCCGCCTACGTCATGCAGTGGACCGACTTTTATGATGCGGCCTTTGGCGGCATGGTTTCGGCCACCAGCATCAACCTCGCCCCGCGCGGCTTTACCAGCCAGGCGCTGGGAGACCTGATCGGTGTCGGTAACACCATCGCCGGCGCAGTCGTGGCAATCGTGCTGATCGGCTATGCCTTCGCCTCGAAGGACTTCCGCGAAAACAAGGATAACATCCTAGGTGGCGTCGTCATCGGCTTGGTCATCATCGGCGGCTGGTATTTAACGGGCAGCGAGATGGGAACGCAGTGGAAGGAATACGCCGACTTCGCCGACACCAAACCGCTACGCGTCGAAACCCAATCCTATACCTTCATCAGTGCCATGGGCGACACCGCACGTTATTTGATGAGCCCGACAGATACTTCGCTGGTCAACTTCGGCATCATGGCGCTGACCGGCGTGATCGTCGGCTCCCTGCTCTGGTCACTGCTTAGCCGCAGTTTCCGCATCGAATGGTTCGCCTCCGCCGGCGATTTCGGCAACCATGCCGTCGGTGCCGTGCTGATGGGTATCGGTGGCGTACTGTCGATGGGCTGTACGGTCGGCCAAGCCATCACCGGCATATCGACCCTCGCCCTCGGCTCCATCCTTACCTTCGCTGCCATCGTCGCCGGCGCTGCGGCCATGATGAAGTACCAGTATTGGCAGATGATGCGGGAAGCGTAAAGCTTCGTGCCGTTGCGATAAGACATCCGGGCAGTCGCTCTTTGTTTTGACACTGCCGGGATGTCTCAATATAATTCGCGTCCTTCGGGTGGTTAGCTCAGTTGGTAGAGCAGTTGGCTTTTAACCAATTGGTCACAGGTTCAAATCCTGTACCACCCACCAAATTCCTTGTTTCCAAGGGGGCTGTTAGCTCAGTTGGTAGAGCAGCGGACTCTTAATCCGTAGGTCGAGTGTTCGAGCCACTCACAGCCCACCACTCGATTGAACCGAAGAGCCACTGATACGTCAGTGGCTCTTTTGTTTTGTGCTTCTACACTCGCCAGAATTTAAATATAGGGTTATCGCTTAATATCGGCAAAGATAAATTAACGGAGATGGTTTATTATTAGCGTAGCATCAGAAATATATTATCAGGCGCGACTAACCAACTGGAGGAATACGCATATGGCCAATATTGCCGAACTCATTGCCCAAAAAGAGGAAATCGAACAAAAAATCAAGGAACTTCGCAAACGCGAGCGTCATGCTGCTATCGCGAAAGTTCGTGAAATCATCGCGGAGTTTGATTTAATGGCTAATGAAGTTTTTGCCAAAGTAGCGAAGGGGATGCGTACCAAAGTGGCCCCAAAATATCGTGATCCCGCCTCTGGAAAGACCTGGACCGGTCGTGGCCGCACACCGCGCTGGCTTGATGGAAAAGATGCCAATGCGTTTCTGATCAAGTAATCGCCTGCTGTCGAATAAGCCGATCAGGATAAATTGTCTTGGCATCAGCTTATTAATTCTGAATACTGAACCTATAAAGGCAGAAAAATACCGTGCGCAATATCGTCATTTTACTGGCCACCATTTGCTTCAGCACTTCTGCCCTTGCAGATAAACCCGGTGGCAAGCATGGCAAAAAGGATGGGCACCCGCAGGGAGAGTCAAAGCACAGCGACCATCAAGAAAGTGGCGGAAGCTATCGTTTCAATGATGACTCACGCCAGCTCATCGGCAGCTACTACGGGGAACAGGCGCGTACTGGAAAATGCCCACCGGGCCTGGCAAAGAAAAACAACGGCTGCATGCCGCCGGGACAGGCGAAGAAATGGGCCAAGGGGCGTCCACTTCCGCCCGACCTCCGCTACAACGACCTGCCGTACGATCTATTGCGGCGCCTGCCGCCACCGCCGCCCCAGCACCGCTATGTTCAGGTAGCCGGTGATGTCTTGCTAATCGCCGTCGGCACCAGCATGGTGATGGATGCCGTGGAAGATATCCTGCGCTGAATTCAGGCGTCGCAGGATTTGTCGCTGCTGCAACCGCTGCCGCCGGAGCAGCTGCCGCACCCACCCTCGGCTTTGCGGAAGGGTCCGAGTTGCGGGTTTTTCGCTGCAAACCCCCGGTACAAACGGTCCACGCCAATGCCCGCCAGCATGATGGCAAATATCAGGGCAACGGTGATGAGGTAGGTGCCCACCTACTAGCCTCCGAGGCCGGCAAAACCCATGAAGGCGAGCGACAGGACACCGGCAAGCATCAGTGAGAGCGCTGTGCCTTGGGCCACCGAGGGCACATCGGACAGCGTCAGGCGCTCGCGCACGCTGGCCATCAACACCAGCGCCAGGGTGAAACCGGCGCCACCACCGAAACTGAAAGTCATCGACTGGACGAAATCGTATTCGCGTGCGGTCTGAAAGAGCGCCACGCCCAGCACCGCGCAGTTGGTGGTGATGAGTGGCAGGTAGATGCCCAGGGCACGGAACAGCGCGGGGCTATATTTCTTCAGCACCATCTCGACCAGTTGCACCGACGAGGCAATGATGACGATATAGGAAATCAGCCGCAGGAAATCGAGGTTGAAATAGGTCAGCAACAAATTCAGGCCATAGGCGCACAGGGAAGCGACCAGCATGACAAAAGTGGTCGCCACGCCCATCGGAAAGGCTGTTTCGAGTTTTCCCGACACGCCAAGAAACGGGCAGAGGCCGAGGAACATCGCCAGCACGAAGTTGTTGGCAAGCAGGGCATTGATGAAAATCTGGGCGGCGGATTCATGCATTTTGCGTGGCCTCCGCAAGCTTGCGCTGCTTTCTGCGTTCGAGGGCGGCGAAGAACAGCAGCCATGAACCCAGCACAAAGAAGCCACCCGGCGGCAACACCATCACCACCCAGGGCTGGAAGCTTTCGCCAAACAGAGCAACGCCAAACAGCGTACCCGCGCCAAAGATCTCACGCACCGTGCCAAGCGCCAACAGGCCGATGGTAAAACCGACACCCATGCCCAACGCATTGATCATCGCCACACCCGGCGGAGTTTTTGAGGCGTGGGCCTCGGCCCGACCGAGAATGATGCAATTCACCACAATCAACTGGATGAAAGCACCGAGCGCATCGTAAAGCGCCAGGCTAACTGCCTGGATAACATAATCGACCACGGTAACAAAAGTGGCAATGATGACGATGTAGGTGGCGATGCGCACTTCTTTAGGGATCAGCTTGCGTAGTAGCGATATCAGCCCGCAGGAGAACACCAGCACGAAGGTGGTAGCCACGCCCATCGACAACGCATTGACACCCGACACAGTTACAGCCAGCGTCGGACACATACCCAGCACCATGACAAAAACGGGATTCTGGCGCCAGATGCCTTCCATGAACTCGTCCCAGGTACGCGGGGGTGATTGGCTCATGATTTTTCCTTAAGCTTGTCCAGTTGCGGCGAGATACGTGGCAAGAGTACCTGCGCGGCATCGTTGATCGCCTTGCCGACGGCGCGCGAGGTGATGGTGGCGCCGGAAATGGCATCGACTTCCCACGGATTAACTTTGCTCCCGTGCTTGACGGTACGAATTTCATGGGCGAGCGTTTTCAGGTCAGCAGAAAGTTTCGCTTCCAGTGGAAAGTTCGCCAGGAAATCCTTATTGACCAGAATCTTGTCGCCGATACCCGGCGTTTCACGCGACGCCACCACGCTGAAACTGGCGACAGTGCCTGCTACAGGGTCATACGCAAAGAGGATGCGCACATTGTCGGCATACCCCTTGGCTACCCCCTCGGCAGCGATGCCCGCCAGTTTTCCGGTAGCGTCGTAACCCGCGTAGAACTTTACCGCACCCGGCGATGCCGTCCCGCCAGCGCCGACTTTTGTCACGCCACCCTCCGGGGAGGCAAGATATTCCTCGATGGATTTGGCGGTCGGGATCACCTTGAACACCGCACGCTCGATGGCGATACGCTTGTTCTCCTGTACCGCCGCGTAGGTGCCCTGATAAGAAGCGACGATGATGAGGCCACAAATTGCGGAGAGCAATCCGAGCGTACGGATCATTGCCACCGTCGGTGTCGTTTGGGGGGCTAAGGCTTCAACGTTCATGATGGCCTCATGACTCCTGCCGCGGTTTCTTGGGTTTGTCGAAGAGAATGCGTTTTCGCGGTGTCACCGCGCCGGCGTCTTCCCGCGAGATATAGCCAGGGTGCAGCGGGTAGGAAGCGCCCTTGCGTTGTCGCCCGAAAGCGGCGAGAACACTCTTGCCGAACGGTGTCGGCTGGGTGATTTTCTCGATTAATGGCGTCGCGGCATTGCCCAGCAGAATGGCGTACATCACACCTTCCGGCAAGCCACTGTAGTAACGAATGATCACGGTCAGCAAGCCGATCAGCGCGCCATACACCCACATGCCCTTCGGCGTCACCGGCGAGGTGGCCATGTCGGTCGCCATGTACATCGCACCGAGAATCAGGCCGCCCGAGAACAGCATGAAGAAGGGGTTCGGGAAGCGGTCAGGATTGAGGGCGAACAGTAGCCAGGCCGTAAGGCCGGCGCTGCCGAGGATCGCCAACGGAATGCGCCAGTCCATGAAACGGCGTGACGCCAGATAGATACCACAGATCAGGATCAGCAGCGGCGACGGCCCGACCGCCATGTGGCCGGAAAGCGAGGTGAGCAGTTCGTCGGCATTGGCCAGCACGCCATCGAATTTCCATTTGGCCAGCGGCGTGGCACCGGCCAGCGCATCAAAATGCTTGAGCGTCAGCCACTCGGTGATCGATTCCGGTTGCATCAAGGGCAGCGCCATCGAAGAGGGAATGAACTCGTAAAAGCGTCCGGGCATGAAGGAGGGCGTATAGGTGGCGATTGCCGTGGGGAACGCCGCCTGCACGAAGGCCCGCCCGACCAGTGCCGGATTGAAAACGTTGTAGCCGATGCCACCGAATAGCGCTTTGCCAAGCGCAATCGCTACGCCGCCAGCCACCGCACCCATCCACAGCGGAAAGCCCGGTGGAATGGACAGCGCCAGCAGGATGCCAGTGATGACGGCGGAGAAATCACTGATATCGCCGGACTGGCCGCCCTGGCGGACAAAGTAGCGCTCCGTCGCCAGGCAACTCCCGGTCACCACGACGAGCGAGGCGAGCGCCGACAGACCATATTGGAAAATGTAAAACGCGCAGACCGGCATCAGCGACCAGACGACATGGCGCATGATTATTTCGACAGTGCGGGCGCCCTTGATGTGCGGGGCGGAACGGATCTCGATGCTCATTTAGCGACAGCCTTCTCGCGGAGAATCTGCTTGGCGATGCGGAACTGCTGCACCAGCGGAATGTTGGACGGACAGACATAGGTGCAGCAACCGCATTCGAAACATTCGCCCAGATAGTAATCGCTGCCCATCAGGTCATATTCGCGTTTCGCCGCCAGCATGCCGAGTTGCGACGGATTGAGGCCCATCGGACACGACTCGACGCATTCGGCACACTTGATGCACGGATAGGTCTTGCGGTCCTCATACTCGGTCAGGTCATCACCACGCAGTACTAAAACTCCGGACATGCCCTTAGTAATTGGTACGTCAAGCGAAGCGGCAGCCTGCCCCATCATCGGCCCGCCGAGAATGATCTGTTTCGCCTCTACACCCGGCGCGCCGGCGTAATCGAGCACGAAGCGCAGGGGTGTGCCGAGCGGCACGATGTAATCGCCCGGTTTGGCGACCCCGGGGCCGGTGACGGTGACTACCCGTTCGGTCAGGCCCCGCCCGGCGGGCAACAACTTACCCAGCGCCGCCAGGGTTCCGACGTTATTCACCACCATGCCGAGCGACACCGGCAGGCCACCCGCCGGAATTTCGACGCCGAACAACGCCATGAGCAACATCTTTTCGGAGCCTTGCGGATACTTGGTCGGCACCATTTCGGCGAAGATTTCACCCTCCGGCACAGTGCCGGCACGGCTGATCGCCGCCCGGATCGCCGCCACGGCATCCGGCTTGTTGTCTTCAACACCAACGATGGCCCGCACAGCGCTGGTCGCGCGCATCGCATAGCGGATGCCGATCAGTAGATCGTCGGCCTGCTCGACCATCACGCGATGGTCGCAGGTGAGGTAAGGCTCGCACTCACAACCATTCACGACCAGCGTATGCACCTTGGCCTGCTTCGGCACGGTGAGCTTGGCATGGGTCGGGAAAGCCGCGCCACCGAGGCCCACCATGCCGCTATCCCAGATCGCCTGGAGGATGTCGCCGCTACTGGCGGTCGACAGGTCGCGCGGCTGGCCCCACAGATCTTCCTGCGTTGCACCGGGATGGGCACGAATCACGATGGATTCAACCCAGGTTCCGCGCACACCCGGACGCAGGCCGACAAACTCGACCACACCGGTCACCGGTGCATGGTGCGGTACCGACAGCCAATCCTCGGTGCGGGCGATCGGCTCGCCGCGCACAACTTCCTGCCCGGCCTTGACGATGGCGTGCGGCACCTTGCCGATATGCTGCGACAACGGCACGATGACCTTCGGCGGAAACGGCAGGCGGCGAATCCGGGTGTCCGCCGTCAGCTTGCAGGACGGCGGATGCACGCCCCGCTGGAAGGCCTCGCCGCGAAAATAGGAGAGGAGTTTCATCGCAAGCTACTTAGTTGAACTTCGCCGCCCGCGCCATCAGCTTCTCCACACCCGGCTCGGCCATGTTCGACGGCGATCCCGGATGGATGCAGCTGGCAGTGCATTTTTCTGCCGCCTTGACGATGTCGGCAAACTTGGCCCCCTTGGGATTGATGACGATCGCAAGCTTCTGGTCGTTGTAGGCAAAGACTTTCGGCGCGATATTGATGCACTCGTCGCAGGCCGTGCACTCCGGCGACTCAATCCACACCGACTCGTAATCGCCGCCGCCGCCACCGCCACCCGCATCCACCTGCGCTGTCCCGGCAATAGTCGGCGCTGGCGAGACGGCAAAATCGCTGCCAGACATGCCCAGGCTGGCAGAAATACGTGCCATCAGGTCGGCACGGACACGTTCAGTCACTGCCCCGACGTCTGCCGCCTGGGCATCCAGACCGGCGAGGTTGCGCAACTGGCGCCAGAAGTGCATGCGCTCTTCGGTAGAACGCACCATGTCTTCCGTCGCCAGCAAACGCGTCAGGCGATTTTTGGCATCGACCGCCCAGATGAAGGGGAACTTGCCTTCGCGCTCATCGGTGTCGAGTTGCAGGAAGTCTGAGATCATCACCATGTTCGGGTTCCAGGTCTCCGGCGGCGCCTTCTTGAACTGCTTGAGGAAGCGTGCCTCGGTAGCGGCAAAATCGGCAAAGGTCATCGGCAGCGACATGGTCTGGTCGGCACCCGCTTCATCCTTGTATTTCAGCGAGTAGATTGGCCAGTCGGTATCGAGCGACGGGTTACCTTCCAGGCTGACGCATTCGCTGAAGGTCACGCCGGCATCGGGATCGAAACGGAACAGCGGATAGGCGCGGCCTTCCACGGCCAGCTTGCTCTGGTCAGCGGCCTTGTCGTCACCCACACCGTGTTCGGGCGGGCAGACGGCGTAGATATTGAACAGGGCCGGGCGGCGGCTGTTGAGGCCGTCGATATAGCTTTCGAGCAGATGATTGACGTGCGCGATGGTGCCCTGCATCACGTAGGACGTGCGGTGAGCCATGCCGATCAGCGAGATTTCCTTGCGGGTTTCCTGCTTGCCGCGCGTCGCGGTACCGAAAGGCGCCATGTCGGAGACCTGGCCGATGAAGCCCGAGGTGCAAGCCTGACCGCCGGTATTCGAATACACCTGCGTATCGACGACAAGAATCTTGATCGGCATACCGGACATCAGGGCACGCGAGAGGTTCTGGAAGCCGATGTCGTACATCGCGCCGTCGCCGCCGAGCGAGACCACCGGCGGGCAGAGCAGCCATTCGTCCGCCGAGAACTTGCTCCAGGTAAAGCGGCGGAAGAAATCATCATCACGGTCGGGGAAGTAATCGCCGGCCAATTCTTTCTCGGCCTTGCGTACGGCCTTGAAGCCCTCGGCCATCTTGGCCATGTGGCCCTCGAAGATGCCCATCGCGACGGACGGAGAATCCTGGAACAGATGGGAGGTCCAGGGGAAGGGATAGGGGTGGAATGGATAGGTTGCGCCCCACACGGACGTACAGCCGGTGGAGTTGATAATGCCCATCTCGGAACGGCCACGACCGGTCGGACCTTCGACATAGCGCCACTTGAGGTCTTTGAGCTTTTCGAGCAGCTGGGCGGTGTTCTTCACCCAGACCGGATCAAGCAGTTGCGAAGGCTTGTTCTCGTTGAGCTTGGCGGCCAGATTCGAGAGCGTCAGGTCGTGCTGGCCGGTGGCATCGACGGCGCGCATCACGGCAGCGGTGTCGGTAAGGTCAACCGCCGAGGCGAGCTTCACGCGCAGGTGCTGTTCGAGACGCGTGATCAAGTCGTCAAGCTTCTCGACGAAGGCCTTGACGCGCGGCTGCATCAACGCCGCCACCGTCGAGGTGAACAGGTGGATCGCGGTCTTTTCACCACAGCCCAGGCAGGCGCCGTCGCCGCAATTCATCGAGTTGTAGTTGTGCTTGTCGAGCAGCAAGGTTTCGAGCGCGCCGACTTTTTCATCGAGGCTGTCGATACGGCTGTATTCCTTGGGCGTGGTCGGCAGGTCGAGCCAGAATTTCCAGTCCTGACGCAGGCGCTCGGTGGATTCGTCAGTTTGTGTCACCATCTTCAGCGCGTCGTCTTCGCAGACCGTCACGCACAAGGCGCAGGCCTTGCAGGTGTACGGGTTGATGGTGATGGAAAATAGGCCGCCGCTGCCCTTGGCTTTCTTCTCCTTCAGCGTCCAGAAGGGCTTGGTCGTGCCGAAAGGAAACTCGCCCATCTCGGCGGTGAATAACTTGAATTCTGCCGCCATTTTCTCGCGGTCTTCCGCCGGCGCCTCGGTAACGGTCGCCTCGATGGCCTTGTCGATGAGCGGGCGCACAGCCACGCCATCACCGGCGATCAGGCCGCGCAACTTCTTCTCGACCGTGCGTGCGGCGCGACGCAGGAAGCGCGTCGGCGTGCCGGTGGTTTCGATGCGATTGATCACGGTATTGAAGACATCGCCAACGGAGCTCACCAGACCGGGAATCGCCGAGTCCGGGCATTCTGTGTAACAGTTGCCGCAGGCCGTGCAGTTTTCGGCGATCCACACCGGATGCTCGAAACGGATGCCGGTCATGTCGCGGAACACGCCGGTAGCTGCGGGCATGATCGCGGTACCGATGAAGGGATCGACGAGGTTGTCCGAGCCCTTGCCGGTCAGGTAGAAGTTGCCCGTTTGCTCCCAGAAGCGGTGGATGTCGGAGATATAACCATCACCCGCAGGCAGCTCGCGCAGCATGATCGGCAGGCCGGCATCCTTCTTGGAGTACTGCTTGCGCGTCTTGCCAACCTCCTTTTCAGTGATCTCAGTCAGTTCAGTAAAACCACGCTTCACCACGCGCAGGTTATCGGCAACGACGCGCGCGCCCTTCTTGCCGAACTTGGATTCCAACTGTGCCTCGATGGCAGCAAACAGGGCATTTTCGGTAAGCCCGGCGTTCTTCATGGTCGGGCTGGCGGCGAAGAAGGCGCCCTGGAAGGCAATGCCCTGCATGCGCAATTGCAAATCAGCCGAGCCGGCTTCCTCGCGCGCCACCTTGAAGGCGTCAATGTAAAACACGTGGATGTCGTTGTCGTCGATGAATTTCTGTGCCCAGAGCGGGAAGCTTGCCCAGGTTTCCTCACCGAGGTTCGACTGGATGATGAAATAGCCGCCCTTCTTCAGGCCGGAGAGCGGATTGCTATGACCAAAGACATTCGGGTCGGGCGAGAGCACCACATCGACAAAGGTGTATTCGCAGTTGATGCGGATCGGCTCGGGGGCAGCCGAGAGGTAATAAGTGGTCGGCTGACCCTTTTTCTCGGAGCCGTATTTCGGGTTGGCCTTGATATCCCAGCCGAGCAGTTCGAACATGGTCATCGCCAGGTTCTTGCCGGTAGTGATGGCGCCCCAACCACCCACCGAGTGCATGCGCACGGTGATGGCGCCCTTGGGCAACAGGTTCGGATTTTCACTACCACGAATACCGAGCGCCTTGATCTGCGGATATTTCTCCTGCAGATCCTGCTGATGCACTTCATCCTTGGGGTTGAGCGGGTCGCGGGAAAAGTCGATGGAGAGGTAGAAAAACTTGCGCTTCGCGCCCTCCGGCAACATGTTCTCGATAGTGCCGATCATGCCCTCGGGTTGCAGGTCGCGTGAGCCGAGGCCATAGCAGCCAGAATACAGACGCGGCATCTCGCCGGCCGCATAGGACGCATAGCTCGGGAACGGTTTTTCACCCTCGGTCGTCGTACCGTTTTCAATACACTTGATCAGCGTGGCACGCACTTCGCGCATCAGCGGCAGATCTTCGGCCAACGGCTGGTCGGTGCGCTCGAGCACGGTCACGCCCTTTTTACCGAGCAGGATCTTGCCCAGCAGGTCGCCAGGGAAGGGCCGGAACATCGTCAGGTTAACTACACCGACCTTGATATGGCGCGTCTCGCGCAGATAGTCGGCCACACATTCAGCCTGCACGATCATGCTGCCCATGCCGACGATGACGTACTCGGCATCATCCATCTTGTAGGTGGAGACGCGCTGATAGCGACGGCCGGTCAGGCCGGCATATTCGTCCATGCAGGCTTCGGTGATGCTGTTGATATGGTCGAAGAAATAGGGACGCTGGCCGGCGGTGGCCTGCATATAGGCATCCTGGTTCTGTACCACGCCGGAAACCAGTGGGGTATCCACATCCCAGATCGCCGGCACGCGGCGGCGCTTCGGTCCGTAGAGCATGGCCTGCGCCGGGGTCGGTGTGTCGATGATGTCATCAGGCTTGCCGAGAAATTCGGCCACCAGCTTGCGCTCGGGCAGCAGTGTCGACTCGATCAGGTGGGTGGTCAAAAAACCGTCCTGGCCGATGATCGCCGGCGTCAGCGACAGCTCGGCGACCTTGCGGGCGATCAGGTTAAGGTCGGCGGCTTCGGTGGTGTTCTTCGCCATCACCTGGATGAAGCCGGTGTCGTCGATGCAGTGGTAGTCGTCGTGGCCGGCGTGCACGTTGAGCGAGGCCTTGGTGATGGCGCGACAGCCCATGTTGAGCACATAGGGCAGGCGCTTGCCGACGGCGGCATAAAGCGACTCGTGCATGAAGGCGACGCCTTGACCAGACGAGAAATTGACCGCGCGCAAGCCGGTCATGGCCATGCCGGCAGTCACGCCTGCAGCGGCATGTTCTGACTCGGGCTCGATGAAGATCAGCGGCTTGTTGGAAATGTTCAGGTGGCCTTTTGCCACTTCCTCGGCCCAGTATTCGCCCATCTGCGTCGAAGGCGTGATCGGATAGGAACCTGCTGCATCCGAGGCTTCTCGCTCGACATGGATGACGGCGGTGTTGCCATCGACAGCATCGCGTACGCCGGGATATTTCGGGGCAACCGGAGCATCTCTGCCTGCGGCACGGGTTGCTGGCTGAGAGGACGAGAACAGATTCTTCAACATGACATGCTCCTAAATAGTGCGGCGTAGCTCAATGCAATTGGGGCAAAGCGTCCTGCCGCAAAATCCTCTTCGCGGTAGCACCCTTGACAGCTTTATTGGGAGTTTCAAACCAGACGATGGCGCCGGTCGGACAACGTTCGGTCGGGCCCTTGGTGGCCCACTGATTCAATTCATAGCGCACCGAGGCCAATTGGCCATCGAGGCGCATCAAGCCAGGAGGCGCGTCGGCGACGCACTTGCCGCAGGCCGTGCAGGCAACTTCGCAGGACTTTTCTGCCGTATCGCCGTCCGCCTTGTTCTTGCAGGCGATCCAGAGGCGGTGACTGATCGGCTCCAGCGAAAACAATCCCTTGGGACAAACCTCGACACAGTCGTTGCAAGCCGAGCATTTGTCGGCATCGACGACGGGCAAGCCATGGGCATCCAGATGCAGTGCATCGAAGTTGCACACCGCCTCGCAATCGCCGAGCCCCAGGCAACCCCAGGCGCATTCCTTGCCGCCACCGCCCACCACGGCGGCTGCCCGGCAGGTTTTAAGACCGGCATAACGGGCGCGGGTAAAGGCGACATGCTTGCCGCCGGCGCAAGCCAGGCGCGCCACTTTCTTTTCGATATTGCCGGCATTCACACCCAGCAGGTCGGCGATGTCCTGACGTTGTTCGGGCGAACTCACCGTGCATTGCGCCGGCACGACATCACCGGTCACAACCTTTTCGGCGAAACCCCGACAGCCCGGCTGCCCGCAGGCGCCGCAATTGGATTTGGGCAGCAAATCCTCGACCTGCCCGATACGCGGATCTTCAAAGACAAACAGTTTGCGATTGGCAAAGGCCAGCAGTCCGGCCAAGGCGATCCCAAGCACAGCCATGAAGCCACCCGCGACTGCCAGACTAGAAATCGATTCCATCAGACTGCCCCACCCCCATTCCTGATACGCCACCGCGACGCACAGTGATCGAAAAAACCGCCCGCACACTTCCCTCGAAAAATCATGTGCCAAGCGACCTTCCTTGGTCAATCGAACCACAAACCTTGAGAGCCTGTGGTTCGCTTGCCTTCACGCTGCAGGCGGGGGTTTCCCGGCCCACGGGGCGAAGAGGCGGCTTACTGCCCCTCCGAATGGGCACATGCAAGGTTAAGCCCTGCACATGTTCGTGATACAACGAAGTATAGGTAATATTGCGGCGGCGCAACAAATAATGGTATTAATGTTTGACCTACATCAAACATTTACATCCACAGCCCATGTGACACCTGCCATGCAATAAGTCGGCGCTGGCGGGACGGCGCCAGGCGGGTACTTATTAACTCCCGACAAGCCAAAGCCTGTTTAATTCAGGCAAAATTCGCCCCCCATGCTGACCGCTACCGGCCTTTCCTGTATTCGCGGCGAACGCCGCCTGTTTGCCGGGCTCGATCTCGCGGTCGGGCCGGGGGAATGGCTGCATGTACAAGGCGAGAATGGCGCGGGCAAGACCAGCCTGCTGCGCATCCTGGCGAGTCTCTCACCCCCCGCCGAAGGCGAAATCCGCTGGTGTGGCGAGCCGGTCAAGGCGCTTGCCGAGGATTACCACCGCGCACTGCTGTTTCTCGGCCATCACGGCGCCGTCAAGGAGGATCTGACTCCTTTCGAGAATCTGACACTCGCCGCACAACTGGACGGCACCGTTCTGCAGGAAGAATCCGCTCTCCAGGCGCTAGCCCGCTTCGGCCTGCGCGGGCGCGAAGACCTGGCGGTACGTTTCCTCTCCGCCGGACAAAAACGCCGCGTTTTACTGGCGCGGCTCGCAGTCAGAAAAGCCACCCTGTGGATTCTCGACGAACCTTTCACGGCACTGGACGTCAAGGCAGTCGACATGCTGTCCGGCCTGATCGCGGAGCATGTCGCCAGCGGCGGCATGGCAATTCTCACCAGCCATCAGAGCATGCCCCTGCCCAACGGCAAGGTACTCAAGATATGAGCCCACCCCGCAAACCTTCGCTTCGCTCGGTTCTCCCCTCAAGGGGCAAGAAACTCTTGGGGCGGCCCGGCGAGTTTCTTATATGAGCGCGATCATAGCCATCATCCGCCGTGACCTCTTGCTGGCCATGCGCCGCAAGAGCGAAGTGCTGACGGCGCTATTCTTCTTCATCATCGTCGTCAGCCTGTTTCCGCTCGGCATCGGGCCGGAAACCGCCCTGTTGCGAAAAATTGCGCCGGGCATCCTGTGGGTCGCAGCCCTGCTGGCGACAATGCTGGGCTTGTCGCGGCTGTTTGCCCCCGATCATGCCGATGGCACCCTCGAACAGATGGTACTTTCCCCCACGCCGCTGGGCTTGCTGATCACGGGTAAAATTGTTGCCCATTGGCTCACGACCGGATTACCGCTGGTGTTGTTGGCGCCGGTGCTGGGCATCCAGTTCGACCTGGATACGGGGGCGCTGGGTATTTTGGTGATTGCCTTGTTGCTGGGTACGCCACTGCTGTCGTTGATCGGCGCCATTGGCGCGGCCTTGACACTCGGCGTGCGCGGTGGTGGTGTCTTGTTGTCTTTGCTGGTATTGCCACTATATGTGCCGACACTGATCTTTGGCGCCGGTGCGATGGAAGCGCATATAGCCGGCCTGGGCGCCGGAGGGCATTTGTCGCTGTTGGCCGCGCTGCTGGCGCTGGCGGTTTTTTTCGCGCCGTGGGCAACCACGGCTGCTTTGAGGATTGCACTTGAATAACAGTCACAAGATCATCCATTGGTTCAAGTACGCCTCGCCGCAGAGCTTCTATCCGCTCGCCGGCAAGTTGATTCCCTGGTTCTGGGCGCTGGCTGCCGTATTCGCTGGCATCGGCCTGTGGATCACCTTTTTCGCCGCACCCACCGACGCCCAGCAGGGCGAAGGCTATCGGATCATTTTTATCCATGTGCCGGCGGCCTGGATGTCGATGTTCATCTATATGGTGATGGCGGCCTGGGCCGGGCTGGGGCTGGCGCTCAACACGCGGCTGTCGGGCATGATGGCGCAGGCCCTCGCGCCCACCGGCGCCATCATGGCCTTCCTCTCGCTGTGGACCGGCGCGCTCTGGGGCAAGCCGATGTGGGGCGCCTGGTGGGTTTGGGATGCGCGCCTGACCTCCGCGCTGATCCTGTTCTTCCTCTATATCGGTTTCATTGCCCTGCAAGCGGCCATCGATGACCCGCGCCGCGCCGACAAGGCCGGGGCAATTCTTGCGCTGGTCGGCGTCGTCAACGTACCGATCATCTACTTCTCGGTGAAGTGGTGGAACACGCTGCACCAGGGTGCCTCGGTTTCCCTGATGAAAGCCCCGACGATGGCAGCCACCATGCTGTGGGGCATGCTGATCATGTCGCTGGCCTTCTGGATGTATTCGATTGCTGTTGCTTTAACCAGGGTGCGCGCCATTATTCTCGAGCGCGAGGCCCACACCGAATGGGTGAAGGAATTGGCCGAGGTGAAGGGGGTAACACCATGAACTGGGAATCACCCGCTGCATTCTTTGCCATGGGCGGTTACGCCCTCTACGTCTGGGGCAGTTTCGGCGCCTGCGCGATTTTGCTGATCATGGAACCTATGCTGGCCGTCAAGCGTCGAACTTCAATTTTGCGCAGCCTGCGCCGTGAGCGCCTGGCGGAAACCCTCGAGAACCCATGAAACCACGTCACAAGAGAATCGGCCTAATCGCCGGCGGCTTGGCGGCATTAAGTACAGCCGCTTATTTTGTATTTAATGCGCTTGACAGCAACCTCGCCTTCTTCGTCACGCCGACGGAGATCGCTGCCGGCAAAGCGCCACAAGGCAAAATATTTCGCGTCGGCGGCATGGTTCGCGAAGGCTCGTTGCGGCGCGACAACCTCACCGTGCATTTCGTCATCACCGATACGGCTAAGGATGTGCCCGTGGCCTACACCGGCATCCTGCCCGACCTGTTCAAGGAGGGTAAAGGCGCGGTAGCACAGGGCAAGATCGGTGCCGACGGCATCTTCGTCGCCAGCGAAGTACTGGCCAAGCACGATGAAAACTACATGCCGCCCGAGGCGCAACACGCCGTCGACCAGGCGCAGCAAACCGCCAAAACCCTCAAACCATAAGGCACCCCGCCCATGATCCCCGAACTCGGCCATTTCGCCCTGATGCTTGCTTTGCTCGTCGCGCTGGTTCAGGGAGTCCTGCCGCTGCTTGGCGCACATCGTAACAACCGCCCATGGATCGCCGTTGCGCGGCCGGCAACCACGGCAGCGTTTCTGCTGATTGCCTTTTCTTTCGCCTGCCTGACCTGGGCGTTTTATGTAAATGATTTCACGGTCAGTTACGTTGCCCAGCACTCCAACACGCAATTGCCGACGATGTATCGCCTCGCGGCCGTGTGGGGCGGCCATGAGGGTTCGCTGCTGCTGTGGATGCTCATGCTCGCCGGCTGGGCGCAGGCCGTAGTGCTGTTCTCGCGCCAGTTGCCCGATGTGATGGTGGCGCGTGTGCTAGGTGTACTCGGTCTGGTGATGCTCGGCCTACTGGCGTTCGTGCTGCTGACCTCCAGCCCCTTCGAGCGGCTCATGCCGGCAGCGGCGGAAGGTCGCTCGCTGAATCCGCTGCTGCAAGATCCCGGCCTCGTCTTCCACCCGCCGATGCTTTACATGGGTTACGTCGGTTTCGCGGTAGCCTTTGCCTTCGCCATCGCGGCGCTGCTAGCCGGCCAACTGGATGCCGCCTGGGCGCGCTGGTCACGCCCCTGGACCACAGCGGCATGGATCTTTCTCACGCTCGGCATCGCGTTGGGCAGCTGGTGGGCCTATTACGAACTCGGCTGGGGCGGCTGGTGGTTCTGGGACCCGGTGGAAAACGCCTCCTTCATGCCCTGGCTGGTCGGCACGGCACTGATCCACTCGCTCGCCGTCACCGAAAAGCGCGGCAGCTTCAAGAACTGGACGGTGTTGCTCGCCATCGCCGCATTCTCACTCTCGTTGCTCGGCACCTTCCTCGTGCGTTCGGGCGTGCTCACCTCCGTGCATGCCTTCGCCACCGATCCGCGCCGTGGCGTGTTCATCCTCTTCCTGCTGGCCGTCGTCGTCGGCGGTTCGCTGCTGTTGTTCGCCTGGCGCGCCCCCAAAGTCAGCCGTGGCGGCGATTTCGCGCTGGCCTCGCGCGAAACTTTTCTGCTCATGAATAACGTGCTGCTGCTGGTTGCCTGCGGCGCGGTGCTGCTCGGTACGCTTTACCCGCTGATCATCGATGCGCTGGGGCTTGGCAAACTCTCAGTCGGCCCGCCCTACTTCAATGCCGTGTTCGTGCCGATCATGCTGCCCCTGCTGGTCTTGATGTCGATCGGACCGGTAGCGCGCTGGAAGCATGCCAACCTGAAAGATATTGCCCGCAAACTCTGGCCGGCCGCACTGATCGCCTTGCTGGGCGGTATCGGCTTGCCCTTGCTGGCCGGCGAGTGGCGCGCCTATATCGCCCTGGCGCTCACCCTCGCCGTCTGGATCGTCGCAGCACTCGGCCTGCAACTGGCGGAACGCCTGAAGACCGGCATCCCGCCGCGCGCCTGGTGGGGCATGCAACTCGCCCACTTCGGCGTCGCCGTGTTCGTCGTCGGCGTGGCGATGGTCGGCAGCTATCAGGAAGAGCGCGACGTGCGCATGGCGGCGGGCGATACGGTCAGCGTGGGCGGCTACACCTTCAAGTTCATCGGCGTGCGCGCAGCACCAGGTCCCAATTACACTGCAGCCATCGGCAGCGTGGAATTAATTAAGGATGGCCGCCTGCTCAAGACGCTCTTCCCCGAAAAGCGTGATTACGGCCCGTCGTCGATGCCGATGACCGAAGCGGCCATCGATTCCAGCTTCACACGCGACGTGTATGTCTCGCTGGGCGAACCGCTCGAAGATGACAAGGAAAATGGCGCCTGGGCGGTACGCGTCTATTACAAGCCCTTCGTCGACTGGATCTGGGGTGGCTGCGTCCTCATGGCGCTGGGCGGCCTGCTCGCCGCCGCCGACCGCCGTTATCGTCTCAAGGCCCGGCTGGCATCGCCCGCTAGAGTGGCCACGAGTGGAGTTGCCGCATGAACCGTTTTCTCTTGCCGCTGGGTATCTTCGTTGTCTTGGTCGCATTGCTGGCGGTTGGCCTCAACCTGAATCCACGCGAGGTGCCCTCGCCATTGGTCGGCAAGCCTGCACCCGACTTCACAGTGCCACAACTCAACGCGGTGGACAAAACCTTCTCACCCAAGGAAATGCTCGGCAAGGTCTGGCTGTTCAACGTCTGGGCCTCGTGGTGCGTTTCCTGCCGCGAGGAGCACCCAGTCATCGTCGAGTACGCCAAGGCGGGCAAACTGCCTGTGGTCGTCGGACTCAATTACAAGGACAAGCGTGAGGACGGCCTGCGCTGGATCAGCCGTTTCGGCGATCCCTATTTGCTTTCGGCCTTCGACGCCGACGGCCGCATCGGTATCGACTATGGCGTGTATGGCGTGCCCGAGACCTACCTGATCGACAAGGCTGGCGTGATCCGCTTCAAGCAGATCGGTCCGATCACCCCGGAAGTCCTGGAGAAAAAAATTCTCCCGCTGGTGCAGGAGCTGAACAAATGAAGTCTTTTTTTGCACTCCTCACTGCCGCTTTGCTGACATTCCCTGTCCATGCCAATGAAGCCGCCCCGCTGGCCGACGATCCTGCCGTCGAACAGCGGCTCGTGAATATCGCCGAAGAATTGCGCTGCCTGGTCTGCCAGAACGAATCGCTGGCCGGTTCGCAGGCTGACTTGGCGAAGGACTTGCGCCGCGAAGTGCGTGGCCTGATCAAGAGCGGCAAATCGGATGCGGAAGTAAAAGACTTTCTCGTCAGCCGCTATGGCGATTTCGTGCTGTATCGCCCGCAGGTCAAGCCCACCACCTATGCACTGTGGGCGGGGCCCTTCATCCTGCTGATCGTCGCCGTTGCCGCCCTCATCAACTTTTTGCGGCGGCGTAGTCGGCAAAGCGCCGAAACGCCGCTGTCCGATGCTGAGCGCCAGCGCGCCGAAAATCTCCTCAAGGAAAATCAGCCATGACGGGTTTCATGATTGGCGCCGCGCTCATGGTGGGCGTGACGCTGCTGTTGCTGTTACTGCCCTTCCGCCGCCGCCGTCCCGCCGGCGCCGACTTTTCACGCCAGCAACTCAACGCCGCCATTTATCGCGACCAGTTCGCCGAACTGGAGCGCGACCGCGCTGCGGGGGCCCTCGCACAGGACGATTACGAAGTAGCACGCGGCGAACTGCAACGCCGCCTGCTGGAAGACAGCGGCAACACGACAGATAACGCCAACGAACCGGCTGTCACCAGCCGCGCCCTGCCCATCAGCCTGGCGCTGGCACTGCCGCTGGGGGCCATCCTGCTCTATCTGGTGCTTGGCAGCCCGGCCGCAATGAACCCGCCGCCGCCCGAGCAAAGTTTTACCAATGAGGACATCGAGCGCATGGTCGGCAACCTGGCGGCCAAGCTGGAAAAGGAACCCGACAATCTGCAGGGCTGGGCCATGCTGGCGCGATCCTACAAAGCCATGGGGCGCATCCCCGAAGCCCTGCGTGCGTTTGAGCGTGCCAACAAACTGGTCGAAACCAACGCCACCTTGCTGGTCGATTACGCCGATGCCCTAGCCTCCAGTCCCGCCGGTTTTAACGCCAAGGTCATCGCCCTGATCGACAAGGCGCTGGAACTCGACCCGGCCAATGCCCAGGCGCTCTGGTTACGCGGTACTGCCGCTTTCGATACCGGAAAATATGCTGTGGCCGCCGCCGACTGGCAACGCCTGCTGTCACTGCTCGAACCTGGTTCAGAAGACGCACGGACTGTCGAGGCCAATATCGCAGAAGCGCAGGCGAAGGGCGGCCTGCCTGCAGCCAAACCAAAAGTCGACGTGACCGAAGGAAATCCCCGTAGGACTGGCGGGACGGCAAAAGGATCAGCGGCAGCCAAGGCTGTTGTCACAGGTCGGGTCGAACTGGCGGCGGGTATCGCCGGCAAGGTTCCCGACGGTGCCATCCTGATGGTGGTTGCCCGACCGAACGACGGATCACGCATGCCGGTAGCCGTGCTGCGCGTACCGGCCGCCGGACTGCCGCAGGACTTCACGCTAGACGACAGCCTAGCCCTGAGCCCCGATCGCTCCCTGGCGCAATTCCCCGAGTTGCAGATCGAGGCACGCATCTCGCAAAGCGGCCAAGCCATCCCGCAGCCCGGCGACCTGTTCGGCCCCGCCCAGACCGTGAAGCTCGGCGCCAGCAAAGTCGTTTTGAAGGTCGATCAGGTCAGGCAGTGATTTCGCGCCGCCAGTTCTTGCGGGGCAAGTTTTCCACGGGTAAACCAGTCGAAGCGGAACAAAATTTCAGCGTTCCGGGCAAGGTGACCATTAGCTCCAATTGCATCGCTTTCAGCAACGTGGTCTGCCGCAGTTGCAGCGATACCTGCGGAGAGGCGGCGATTCGTTTTTCCCCGCGCGTAATGGGTGCTGCTTTGCCCGAGGTACTTGTCGAACGCTGCACCGGTTGTGGTGACTGCGTCAGCGCCTGCCCTGCCAGCGCCATCAAGCTGATGGCAAAAACTGGCAGCACCTGAACCGGCGGCTGGCTTACTACTCATCTTCCGGCTCTTCGTATTCCTTCGGCAACTGGTGGGCAATGCCTTTGTGGCAATCGATACAAGTCTTGCCCTCTTCCTTTGCCTTCATGTGTTTTTTGTACGGTGTCTTCTTCTGCAGCTCGGGGCTCATGGCGTCGAAGTTGTGACAATTGCGGCACTCGATCGATCCACGCGCCTTCATGCGTGCCCACTCATGCTGTGCCAATTCAAAACGCTTGGCCTCAAACTTTTCCTTGGTATCGATACTGCCTGTGAGCTTCCCCCAGACCTCACCGCTCGCCTGCATCTTGCGAATCATCTTGTGCGTCCAGTCTTTCGGCACATGGCAATCGGAGCAAACCGCGCGCACACCGGTGCGGTTGGAGTAATGAATGGTTTCCTTGTATTCCTGATAGACGGTATCGCGCATCTCGTGGCAGCCGATGCAGAACTCGAGGGTATTGGTGGCTTCCATCACGGTGTTGAAACCACCCCAGAAGATGATGCCGGAGGCAAAGCCGACAAACAGCAGGGTCAGCAGCGAATACTTGGCGCTTGGCTTGCGCAAGGTCTCAAACAGTTTTTTCATCACTCTTGCTCCCTCGGATATGTGTGGTGCATCAGGCAGACCCCACAATGGTGGTGCGGGTCGCAACGCGGGACCGATCCTAGCAAGTGAACACAAAAATGGGTTTGATTTAAATCAGACCGCTGGACTGCAAACATAAAAAACGTCCGGGTGAAACCCGGACGTTTTCGACAAATGACGGGCGGCGCTTACTCCTGCGCAAGGATGAACTGGATGAGGTTCTTGATTTCGGCGTCGTCCTTGGCCTTGATCTTCTTGTGCTCCTCCTCGGAACCATCCGCCAGCTTGACCTTCGGCCCAGTGGTCAGGTGGGTAAACAGTTTGGCTTCGGCATCGGCCTTGCCCTTGTACTTGCCTGCGGTCTTCTTGAAGGACGGACCATCCTTGTCCTTATCAATACCGTGGCACTTGAGGCAATTATTTTGCTTGGCCGTCGCCTTCGCGGCATCGACATCGGCAGCGGCCAAAGCGCCGGTCGAGAAAGCGGCGGCAAACAGCGAAACAGTGACGGTGGTTACAAACGAATTCTTCATGCTAATGATCTCCAGTTAGAACAGAAATGGAACAAGCCATATAACGCCCGTGCGGGCCAAAAGTTTACTTGGTAACGCCGACAAACTGGTTCTCGACTAGGGGCTTCGCATCCGCTTGCGGTACGTGACAGGAATCACACTGGTAACGGCTCATTTCAACAGCCGGCGACCCATCCTTTTCCTGCTTGGTATTCGAGAAGTGACTGACGCCCATCTTCGGCATTTTCTTGCCATTCAAATCATCAGAGATGTGGCACTCGAGGCAAGCGTTGTCATCAAAGGTGATCGGCACATACTTTTCGATGCTATGTGGAACCAGTGGTGGCTGCGTTAGGAAGGTGCGGGTGATCAATTTCTGCTTACCGATACCCGGTGTTTTCTGTCCATATTCCTTGAGTTCCGGTGCCTTGTCGGCGGAGGTTACGTCTCCGCCACGCATGGCAACCGTCGTGGTCGAGGCACACCCGACGATGGTGCCCAGCAGCGCTGTGACGAAAACTACGGCTGTTTTCTTCATGATGAACTCTCCCATGCGATTGAGACGTTGATTACTTTGGCGCCGATTTAGGGACGCCGCTGATGATTTGCTGGTCGGCCCCGCGACGCCAACCCAGCGTGAAAACGTTTTTCGAGCAGACGTCGATGCAGCGTCCGCAGTTGGTGCAGTTGGCGTCGAGGATCACCGGCCCCGTGCCGTTGATGGCCTTGAGCGCAGGACGGATGACCTGCTGTTCCGGGCAAACCGCGAAGCAATCCATGCAGTCGTTGCAAGCCTCGCGTGCCGGCAACCGGACGCGCAGCAACGAAAACTTGCCGATCAAGCTGTAGAAGGCGCCGACCGGACAGAAATGCCCGCACCAGCCATGACGCATGACGAACAGGTCGAAGAGAAACACGGCGAGGATCACCGCCCAGGCGAAGCCCAGACCGAAGAACAGGCCGCGATGCAACATCGACACGGGATTGACCATCTCCCAGACAATCGTGCCGGTCAGGGCGGCGGCAATCAGGGTCATGCCGAGAATCCAGTAGCGGGTCGTACGCGACAGGTGCGCCCCGCCTTTGAGACCGAGGCGTACGCGCAGCCAGTTGGCAAAGTCGGTGACCAGATTGACGGGGCAGACCCAACTGCAATAGGTGCGGCCACCGACCAGCAGATAGAGCAGCAGGACGATCGCCACGCCGATCAACGCGAGTTTTTCCGGCGTCTGACCGGCCAGCAGCGTCTGTAGCAGCAGATAGGGGTCGGCCAGCGGCAGGAAGTTCAGTGTGTAACTGTAGTTGAGGTTGCCCTTGACGATCCACAGTTTGAGCCAGGGACCGACCAGGAAGAGCAGCAGGATGCCGACCTGACTGGTGCGGCGCAGAAGCAGCCATTTGTGCGCTGCCAGCCAACCCTTTTCGGCAATTGCTTCCGCACCCGGCTTGTGAGGAAGGGCGCTCATAGCTTGCCTCCCTGAAACGCTCTGGGCAAGCCGACTGGCGCATCAGAAGTCGGCGCTGGCGGGACGGCGCCCTGGGGCACGGTAGATTCTGCGCCGCCGGGTGGCACGACCGATAAGCCCTTGCCGTGCTCATACTGCATGCCCTCCGGCATGTTGTAGCGGTGCTCGGCCTCGGGCGCCACCAGGCTGCCGCCGGCCTTTTCCTTCTCGATCCAGCCGAGTCGGTAGTGGGCGGAAAGCTGTCCCTTAGCCACATAGAGCGGCACCACCTTGATCGCGGCAATCTCGGTCGGGCAGGCTTTCTCGCACTTGCCGCAACCCGTACAGGCATCCGAATGCACCACGGGAATGAACAGGGTGTGCTTGCCGGTACGCGCATTGCTCTGCGGATCCAGCGTGATCGCCTTGTCGATCACCGGGCAGACGCGATAACAGATATCGCAGCGCAGACCGAGGAAGTTGAGGCAGGTCTCGTGATCGATGAGGACGGCCAGCCCCATCTTCGACTTGTTGATGTCGGTGAGCGAGTGATCCAGCGCGCCCGTGGGGCAAGCCTTTACGCATGGGATATCCTCGCACATTTCACAGGGCGCCTGGCGCGCAACGAAATAGGGTGTGCCGGTCGACATCGGTTCCTCGGGTTTGGCGAGGTGGAGAATGTCATAGGGGCAATCGCGCACGCACATGCCACAACGGATGCAGGCACCGGAAAACTCGGTTTCCGGCAAAGCGCCGGGCGGGCGGATAGCAGCAGGGGGCAACGCCGTGGCGTGGCGCGCATAAAGGCCGAGCCCCAGTCCCAGCAAACCGACTCCGCACGCCATGCGTGCGGAGTCGGCAAGAAACTGTCGGCGTGTCGAACCCTTCGGCTTTTTGTCATTGTCCATGATCGCGGGACGGGGTGCAGACCCCCTGCGCTGCGCCCCGCATTCGATAAGTTAAGAAATCAGACCTTCACCACCTTGGCGGCGCATTTCTTGTAGTCAGTCTCCTTCGAAATCGGACAAGTGGCATCCAAAGTCAGCTTGTTGACCAGACGGTGCTCGTCGAAGAACGGAATGAAGATCAAGCCCTCCGGCGGCTTGTTGCGGCCCTTGGTATCGACGCGCAACTCGATTTCGCCCCGACGGGTGGAGACTTTGACCACATCGTTACGCTTGAGACCGCGCTTCTCGGCATCCTTCGGGTGCATCCAGACCACAGCATCCGGGAAAGACTTGTAGAGTTCCGGTACGCGACGGGTCATCGAACCACTGTGCCAGTGTTCCAGCACGCGGCCGGTACACAGCCACAGGTCGAAGTCCTTATCGGGTTGCTCGGCGGCCGGTTGGTAAGGCAGTGCGAAAATCTTCGCCTTGCCGTCCGGGTAACCGTAGAACTTCACGCCTTCGCCCTTCTTGACGTAGGGGTCGTAACCTTCGCGGAAACGCCACAGGGTTTCCTTGCCATCCACGACCGGCCAGCGGAAACCGCGCGCCTTGTGATACTCGTCGAAGTAGTTGAGGTCATGGGCATGGCCCCGGCCGAACATGGCGTATTCCTCGAACAGGCCTTTCTGCACGTAGTAGCCAAATACATCGGTTTCATCGTTAGTGTAGCCCGCCCAGGCGTGCGCATTGACCTTGGCGGCATCTTCCTTCGGGAACTTGTTGACCTGGCCGTTGGCGTAGAGCACGTCGTAAAGCGTCTTGCCGGCATATTCGGGCTTTTTGGCGATCAGCTCGGCGGGCCATACTTCCTCAACCTTGAAGCGCTTGGAGAATTCCATGTACTGCCACAGATCGGACTTGGCGTCGCCCGGCGCCTTGACCTGCTGGCGCCACATCTGACCCCGGCGCTCGGCGTTGCCGAACATGCCCTCCTTCTCCATCCACATCGCGGCGGGCAGGATCAGGTCGGCCGACATGGCAGAAACGGTCGGGTAGACATCGGCGACGACGGTGAAGCACTTTGGGTTACGCCAGCCGGGGTAAATCTCGCCGTTTACGTTCGGACCGGCCTGCATGTTGTTGGTGGTCGAGGTCCACAGGAAACCGACCTTGCCATCCTTTGCCATGCGCGACTGGGCAACGGCATGATAGCCGATCCACTCCGGAATGGTGCCGGCCGGCAACTTCCAGATCTTTTCAGAGGCTTCGCGGTGCTTCGGATTCATCACCACCATGTCGGCCGGCAGGCGATGGGCGAAGGTGCCAACTTCACGGGCGGTACCGCAGGCGGAGGGCTGGCCGGTCAGCGAGAACGGGCTGTTGCCCGGCTCGGAGATCTTGCCCACCAGCAGGTGTACGTTGTAGATCATATTATTGACCCAAGTGCCGCGCGTATGCTGATTGAAGCCCATGGTCCAGGTAGACGTCACCTTGGTCTTCGGATCGGCATAAGCCTTGGCCAGCGCTTCGAGCTTGTCTTTCGGCACGCCGGAAATCTCATGGGCCTTGTCGAGGGTGTATTCGGAAACGAACTTGGCGAACTGCTCGAAGCTGATCGGTGTGTGCTTGTTCGGATCCCCCTTCGGCTTGCCATCGGCGCCGGGGTAGCCGTTGTTATTGGCGACCTGCTCGAGCGGATGGTTGGGACGCAGGCCATAGCCGATGTCGGTGACGCCTTCGAAGAAGTGGCAGTTCTTGGCCACGAACTCCTTGTTCACCGCATTGTTCTGGATGATGTAGTTGCAGATGTAGTTGAGGATCGCCAGGTCGGACTGTGGCTTGAAGATTAACTCGTTGTCGGCCAGTTCGCAGGAGCGGTGGCTGAAGGTCGACAGCACGTGGATCTTGACGTGATTGGCCGTCAGACGGCGGTTGGTGATGCGCGACCAAAGGATCGGGTGCATCTCCGCCATGTTCGAGCCCCACAGCACGAAAGCATCGGCATGCTCGAAGTCATCGTAGCAACCCATCGGCTCGTCGATGCCGAAGGTGCGCATGAAACCGGTCACGGCGGAGGCCATGCAGTGACGCGCGTTCGGGTCGAGGCTGTTGGTGCGCAAGCCCGCTTTCATGAGCTTTGAAGCGGCGTAACCTTCCCAGACCGTCCATTGGCCAGAGCCGAACATGCAGACGCCCTTGGGCCCCTGTTCTGGATTCTTCAGCGTGGCCTTGACCTTCTCGGCCATGATGTCGAACGCCTGGTCCCAACTGATCGGGGCGAATTCACCATTCTTGTCGAATTTGCCGTCCTTCATGCGCAGCAACGGCTGGGTCAGGCGGTCCTGGCCATACTGGATCTTGGCGAGGAAATATCCCTTGACACAGTTGAGGCCCTTGTTGACCGGCGCATCGGGGTCGCCTTGGGTGGCGACGATACGGCCATCCTTGACACCGACCAGCACACCACAACCGGTGCCGCAGTAGCGGCAGGCACCCTTGTCCCAGCGCACGCCGTCACCGCCTTTGGCCTGGGCCAGCGCCATTCCAGGCACGCTCATGCCGGCTGTCACGGCCGCTGCGGCCACGGCGTTGGTCTTGATGAATTCACGGCGCGTCACTTTGATTTCAGACATTTTCAGACCTCCTTGTCGATGCGGTTATGCCTAGGGGCTAGGCCGCTACAGAGATTTCAGCTTCGGGTTCGTTTTCTTTGTGGTGGTACACCATTGACGCCGACATCACGCCGTCCAGCACGCTGATTACCTCATACGTCTGGATCGTCTCACGATCGCCGGTAGTTTCGATGGTGACGATGATCTTGCCTTCCGGGGATACCGCATGCAGTTCGACCCCGTCGATCTCCTGCAGGCGCAAACGCACGCCCTCGATATGATCGGGATGCGGAATTACGATAACACTCGATATATTCATTGCTAGAAAACCCCGAAAACATCTCGACGCATTGGCCACAAACCGACATCCTATGCCTTGCACTATAGGAATGTTTGATCTTGATCAAATAAAACTAATTCCAAACTTGGGTTTGGATTGGGTCAAGTGCCGTGACACGCCCTCACCAACCCAATTCTCGGGGGTGGCAAAGAATTTAGAGGGACTGGTTGGAACCTGGTCGGGAGTTTTACCAGCGGAATAGCGCTGAGCGCCCCTGCTCCCGCTCCCGCCGGTGCGGCGAAATTAACGCTGCGTGTGCTTCCCGGGCTTGGCTTGACTTTTCTTGGCAGGGGCTTTTTTGCTACTTTTGGCAGGATTGGCGCCGCCATCCTTTGTTGTGACAACCGGAGGAGCGACGGAGGTCATCGGTGCGGCGGGTTGCAGCACCACCGGTTGAGGCGCGAGAACCGCCGGACTCGCGTCTGCAGCCAGAGCAGAACCGGCACTGCATACCAAAAAGATAAATACGCCAAGCGAGGATTTGTTCATCAACATTCTCTCTTTCAGGCCTTCTCAGTTGGCATCGTAGTAATAGGGATGATGCGGCACTTCTGCGGCGGCCAGGCGCCCCCGCTCGTCGAGGCTGCGCGCGCCGCGATCCCACCAGAGGGCACGCCCGCTTTTCTGGACGTCCAGTTCTTCAGGATGTTGCTTCAGCCATTCGCGCATGAATTTCGTGTGTTCGGATTCGTAAGCCATCGGTTCTGCTCCTTCAATTGCGGTGATGTTGATCTTCCTTGAGGCGACTGATGCGGGTGACGGCAGGCAGGCGCCGCAAGCTTTTCAGGATACGCGCCAAATGCACGCGCCCACTGACTTGCAGGGTGAAATAGAGTGCGGTGGTGGCGCCTTCTCCCTCGTCCATGCTCACGTTCGCAATATTGATGTCATGTTCGGCGATCGACGCCGCAAGGCGTGCCAGCACGCCCGGGGTGTTCTGGGCGATGACGCGGATCAGCACCTCGAAGGGACCGGTCGCAGCGGGATCCCACTCGACATCGACCCACTCCTTGCGTCCGCCCGGACCACGGCCGGCCTTGCTGTTACGCAGTGTCGGGCAATCATGGGTATGCACGATGAGGCCCTGGCCGGCCTTGATGACGCCGATGATCGGGTCACCCGGGATCGGCCGGCAGCATTGCGCGAGTTGCATTGCCATCCCCTGGGTGCCGCTGATCGGGATCGCACCGGCAGCACGCGCCACCGGACCGCCGGAAGTACTGCCATCGAGCAGGCGGCGGGCCACAATGTCCGGCAGGCGCTTGCCCAGGCCGATATCGGTCAGCACTTCCTTCTGCGTCTTGCCCGAGAACGTATTGAGGAAGCGATGCCAGGCGGCAGTGCCGAGTTCTTCGATGCGATGCCCCAGCGTATGCAGCGCCTGCGCCAGCAGGTGCGTACCGAGCGCAGCCGATTCCTCGTTTTGTTTTGTTTTTAGGAAATGGCGGATCTGGGCGCGCGCCTTGCCGGTCTTGACGAAGCCAAACCAGTTCGGGTTGGGCGCGGCATTCGGTGCAGTGAAGATTTCAACGCGATCGCCGTTGCGCAGTTCGGTACGCAACGGCAGGTGTTCGTAATTGATCTTGCACGCGATGCAGCGGTTGCCGATATCGGTATGCACGGCATAGGCGAAGTCGACAGCCGTCGCGCCACGCGGCAGCGAGAGGATTTTCCCTTTTGGCGTGAAAACATAGACCTCGCCGGGAAACAGATCGACCTTGACGTGTTCCAGGAACTCGGCCGAATCGACCGTCGCGCTTTGCAGTTCGAGCAGCGACTGCAACCACTGGTGGGTGGTACGCTGCAATTCCGTCAGCGACTGCTCGTCCTTGTACAGCCAGTGCGAGGCGACGCCGGTCTCTGCGACATGGTGCATCTCGCGCGTGCGGATCTGCAATTCGACCGGCATGCCGTAGGGGCCGATCAGCGTGGTGTGCAGTGACTGATAACCGTTGGCTTTGGGTATGGCAATGTAATCCTTGAACTTGCCCGGCACGGGTTTATAGAGACCGTGCAGCGCACCCAACGCCAGGTAACAGGTGGGTATGTCGGCGACGACGATGCGGAAACCATAGATGTCGAGTACCTGCGAAAAACTCAGGTGCTTGTCGCGCATCTTGCGATAGATGCCATAGAGATGCTTTTCGCGCCCCATCACCTCGGCAGTTACATTGCATGCCGGCAGTCGCTGCTCGATGGCAGCGAGGATCTTGCCAACGACTTCGCGCCGGTTGCCGCGCGCACCGCGCACTGCCTTGGCCAGCACGCGATAACGCAGGGGATGCAGATTGCGGAACGACAACTCCTGCAACTCGCGGTAGAGGGTATTCAGCCCCAGGCGGTTGGCGATCGGCGCATAAATATCCAGCGTCTCGCGGGACACGCGGCGGCGCTTGTCGGGACGCACGGCATCCAGCGTGCGCATGTTGTGCAGACGGTCGGCCAACTTGATGAGGATGACGCGCACGTCCTGCGCCATCGCCAGTAGCATCTTGCGAAAATTCTCGGCCTGCGCTTCTTCGTAGGACTGGTGTTCCAGGCGGTCGAGCTTGGAAACGCCGTCGACCAGTTCGGCGGTAATCTTGCCGAAATCCTGGGCGATCTGCGCTTTGGTGATGGCGGTATCTTCCATCACGTCATGCAACAGTGCGGCAGTCAGCGCCTGGGGGTCGAGCCGCCAGTGCGCCAGCGTTTCAGCCACGGCGAGCGGATGCGAAATATACGGATCGCCGCTGGTGCGGAACTGGCCACGATGCGCGTTGGCCGAGAAATGGTAGGCCGCCGAGATCTGGTCGACGTCCTCCGGTTTCAGGTAGGTGGCAAGCTGGGCGACGAAATGCTCTAAATCTTCCGTCAGGTCGACCGGCATATGCATGTCGGTCGGAATGATCGGCGGCTCGTCGTTATACACCGGCACCGGCACGCCGACCGGTGGCAGGGGGGATTGCGCGGGGGGGGGTGCTGAAACCGCCGGCATCGTTATACCCTGCCTATCTCATGGGCACTTCAGGGCGGCGTCAGGCCTGCCCGCGGTTGAGAATTTCCAGGCCATACTTGCCTTCGGCCATCTCGCGCAGCGCCAGTACGGTCGGCTTGTCACGGTCCACTTCGACCATGGGCGCGCTGCCCATGGCGATCTGGCGGGCGCGCACGGTGGCGGCCAATGTCATCTGGAAGCGGTTCGGAATGTGTTTCATGCAGTCGTCGACGGTGACACGGGCCATGGTGTTTCCTTTTGAATTCAGTGGGATGAGAGGAAGCGAAAGACGTCCGGATAGCGGGCGCGCTGGCGCTGGAAATTCAGACGCGAGGCGCGCACTGCCGCTGCCATGTCACCCAGCGCATCCTGCAAGTCATTGTTGATTATAACAAAATCGAACTCGCCGACATGACGTAACTCACCCAGTGCAGCGGCAACGCGGCGCTGGATCACATCTTCGCTATCCTGACCACGTGCACGCAGCCGCCGCTCGAGTTCGGCAATCGATGGCGGCACGATGAAAATACTCACGGCCTGGGGCATGAACGCACGCACCTGCTGGGCACCCTGCCAGTCGATTTCGACCAGCGTGTCGCGCCCCGCGCGCATCTCTTCGAGCAGCCAACTGCGCGAAGTTCCATAGAAATTGCCATGCACCTCCGCCCACTCGAGAAAGTCACCGCGCTCGCGCATCGCCAGAAAAGTCTGGATGTCGATGAAATGATAGTCACGGCCGTTTTGCTCGGCCGGGCGCGGCGGCCGCGTGGTGTATGAAATGGAATGGCGGATGCCCGGATCATGTTCCATGAGCTTTTTCACCAGCGTCGTCTTGCCGGCGCCCGACGGTGCGGAAACAATGAACAGGGCGCCGGCAGTAGCATCAGAAGTGTTGGGATTGTCGGCAGGAACGTTCATGGCAGCAATGGAATAAATGTAATGAGGAAATGAGGCCCAGCTTACAGTAAAAGTCGGCGCTGGCGGGACGGCACGCCGGGTAAGTATTACTCCAGATTTTGCACTTGCTCGCGGACCTGCTCGATCAGCAACTTCAATTCGAGCGCAATCGCAGTAACGCCCGCCGACACTGACTTGGAGGCCAGGGTATTGGCTTCACGGTTGAGTTCCTGCGTCAGGAAGTCGAGCCGCTTGCCCACTGCCCCGCCCTTGTCGAGCACACGATCAAGTTCGGTCAGGTGCGTTACCAGGCGGGCCAGTTCTTCAGCCACGTCGATTTTGGCGGTGAACACGCCGATCTCCTGCCGGATGCGGTCTTCGTCGAGGTTGGCGACTGCCTCGCGCAACTTGGTAGCCAGCCGTTCGGTGTAGTCAGCGATGGCGCCCGGCACCATGGGCTCCACCTTTGCCACCTCGGCGCGCATGCGTGCGGTACGCTCCCGCAGCACCTCCCCCAGACGGGCGCCTTCGCGGGCGCGGCTGGCAACAAACTCAGCCAGCACGGATTCGAACAGGGCGAAGCATTCGCTTTGCAAACGCTCCGGGGTGATGGCATCGGCGGCCAGCACGCCCGGCCAGCGCAGCACTTCGGCGACGGAGAGTGGCGTGGCTGCGAGCAGCACCGCACGCACCTGGGTTTCGAGGGTTCCCAGTTGCTGCACGAGCGCAAAATTAGGGCTCAACTGTGGCGCGGCAGCATTGTTGGGTTGCAGGTAGAGCCGGCAATCGAGTTTGCCGCGTCCGATGGCGGCGGCAATTTTTTCGCGCAGGGGCATTTCGAGAAAGCGCAATTCCTCGGCACAACGGAAATTCAGGTCGAGAAAGCGACCATTGACGCTTTTCAGTTCGAGGGTGATACGGGCCGGGCCGAGGTCACGTTCAAGGGCGGCATAGCCGGTCATGCTGTGGATGGTCATGGGTCTGTTTCCGGTAATTAAGCTTTGCAGAAACGCAGCTTACCTTGAAACGAAGTTGCGGCGCAGGCTAACCATTGGCACGGGCCGGAACTACAATGCGCATTCATGCCGCCCCCGCAAATCAACCTGCCGCTACCGTCCGGCTTCATGATCGACGGCTATCGCTTCGAACGCCAGCTTTCCATAGGCGGGTTTTCCATCGTCTATCTGGCCTACGATCCGCAGGGGACGCCGGTAGCGATCAAGGAGTATCTGCCGAACGCCTTGGCGGTGCGCAAGGTGGGGCTGTTGCCGCAGGTATCGGCGGCCAACCGCACCGCCTATCAGAGCGGCATGATGGCCTTCTATGAGGAAGGCATCGCGCTGGCGCGACTGAACCACCCCAACATCGTGCGCGTGCTCAATTTCTTGCGCGCCAATGACACCGTCTATCTGGTCATGCGCTACGAGCAGGGCTGCACCCTGCACCAGCAAATCCGCAAGCATCACAAGGAGTTCAAGGAAAATTTCGTGCGCGGCGTGTTCGTGCGCCTGCTTTCCGGCCTGCGCGAAGTGCATGCCAACAAACTGTTGCACCTCGACATCAAGCCCTCGAACATTTACCTGCGCACCGACGGCAATCCGGTGCTCATCGACTTCGGCGCGACGCGCCAGGCGCTCACCAGCAACGACCCCGAACTGCGCCCCACCTATACGCCCGGCTATGCCGCGCCCGAGCAATATGGCAACCAGCCAGGCCAGGGGCCATGGACGGACGTGTATGCGGTCGGCGCCACCATGTATGCCTGCCTGGCAGCAGCAGCACCCCAGCCGGCGGATACGCGCTGCATCAAGGATGGACTGGTTCCGGCCACGCAACGCTGGGCCGGACAATATTCACTGCAACTGCTCGAAACCATCGACCAATGCCTGCTGCTCGACCCGCTGGCACGTCCGCAGAGCGCTTTTGCCTTGCAGCGCATGCTGACGCCACTGCCTGCGCCCGCCGCAGAAACCACTGCCGATTCACCAGCGGCCGACTTACCTCCAGCAGACTTGCCACCGGCCGCATGAAATTCTCGATCTTTCAGGAAAGCCGCATCGGCGGCCGCCACCACAACGAAGACCGGCTCGGCTATCGCTACACCAGCGACGCACTGGTGATGGTGCTGGCCGATGGTCTGGGCGGGCATGGCCATGGCGAGGTAGCCGCCGAGACAGCCGTGCGCAGCATCATCGGCGCCTTCGACCGGCACGCCAAACCCCGCTTGATCAACCCCAGCCATTTTCTCGCCGACGCCATGGCCGGCGCCCACATGGCGATCCTGGCGCAGTCCGGCATCCGTCAGCTGGACGATCTGCCGCGCACCACCTGCGTCGCCTGTGTCGTGCAAGACGGCGTTGCCATCTGGGTGCATGCCGGCGATTCGCGTCTGTACCTGCTGCGCCAGGGCAAGGTGCTGACGCAGACACATGACCACTCGCGCGTGCAAACACTGGTCGACGAAGGTGCGCTGCCGGCCGCCGGCGCGCGCAGCCACCCGGCGCGCAATGTCCTGACCAGCTGCCTCGGCAGCGACCAACAACCACGCTTCGAGTTTTCCGAAAAAACCCCCCTCATGCGCGGCGATCTTCTCGTGATGTGCTCGGATGGTGTGTGGGGGCCACTCGCCAATGACGCACCGCTGCTGGCGCTGTCACGACAGGACGCAGTAAAGGCAGCGCCAGGCCTGCTCGACCACATAGAATCCGTCGCCGGCGCCGGCCGCGACAATCTCTCGCTGATCCTGCTGGCCTGGGAAAGCGGTAGCCACGTTGCCCAATCCGCCACCCTCCCCCTAGCAAATCCGGAAAGTACCAAGGAAACCACATGAACACCAGAAATGATGGACGCACAGCCAATGCGCTGCGCCCGCTCACTATCACCCGCCACTACACGCGCCATGCCGAGGGCAGCGTACTGGTGGAATTCGGCCACACCAAGGTGCTGTGCACCGCCAGCGTCGAAGAGCGCGTACCGCCCTTCCTCAAGGGCAAGGGACAAGGCTGGGTCACCGCCGAATATGGCATGCTGCCGCGCTCGACGCACACCCGCACCGACCGCGAAGCCGCCAAGGGCAAGCAGTCCGGCCGCACGCAAGAGATCCAGCGCCTCATCGGCCGTTCGTTGCGCGCCGTCACCGACCTCGTCAAACTCGGCGAACGCCAGATCACCCTCGACTGCGACGTGCTGCAGGCCGACGGCGGCACGCGCTGCGCCGCCATCACCGGCGCCTGCGTGGCCCTGCACGATGCCCTGTCCGGCCTGGTGACTGCCGGCAAGCTCGCCGCCCACCCGATGCGCGAACACGTCGCCGCCGTGTCAGTCGGCATCGTCAATGGCGCACCGGTGCTCGACCTTGATTACAGCGAAGACTCCAACTGTGACACCGACATGAATGTCGTCATGACCGGCGCCGGCGGCATGTGTGAAATCCAGGGCACTGCCGAGGGAACCCCCTTCACCCGTGCCGAACTCGACGCACTGCTGGCGCTGGCGGATAAAGGCATCGGCGAGATTATTGCCGCGCAAAAGTCGGCGCTGGCGGGACGGCAATAAGCGATGTCCGAGCAGGCGTTCAGGAACATCGACGATGTTCTCGAAAGAGGCCAGCTGCGCTCACCTGCCAGAAGCACCCATACCCAAACCTATACCCAACAATGGGCGCTCTTCTCCATTGCCGCCGCATGCATGGCGGGACTGCTGGCATGGTATTCCGCAGCGGAATACCGGCGTATCGAGCAGAATGAACTGCGCCACATGGAGAACACCGCGCAACTCATCGAAGAGGCCGTCGGCCGACAGATTACCGCCGTCAAGCGTGCGCTGGACAGCGTCCGGGAAGCCTACCAGGACTGGAATTTAACCAAAGACGGCACACAAGAATCCGTGCAGTATCTCAAGGCCATGCAGGGGGCCATGCCGGGGATTCGCAGTTTTTTGGTGCTGGATCGCAATGGCACGATCTTGACCATGAACCGCGCCGAGTTTATCGGCAAGAACTTTCAATCCCGTGATTATTTCCAGGTGGTTTTAAAGTCGCCCAATCCCGATACCCTGTATCTGACGCCACCCTTCAAATCGGCACTCGGGGTATGGACCATGGCGCTCAGCCAAAGTTTCTCTGATCGCGATAGCCCATTTGCCGGCGTAGTGGCTAGCACACTGGAGCAGACCGAGTTCCATCATTTGCTGACGGCGGCACGTTATGCGCCGGATCTGCACCTGGGGCTGTTCCAGGAATCCGACAATCGCTTTGTCAGTGTCCCGGACAATGCTGAATTTTCTGACAAGCATGCGGCGGGTTTGAACATCGTTCGCACCTTCTCTCCAGCCGAAATCAAACTGAGTACGCCGCTCACGCTACGGCTCAGCCGCAACCGGGAGTCCTTGTTCGCACCTTGGCAGGAAAGGCTTCAATGGTCGGCCGGATTGTTGTTAGCGGCCTTCATTACGTTTGCTGCGCTGCTGCTGCTGTGGCAGAGACGCCAGCGTGTTCAGGATGCCATCGTCGCCACCTACGAGGCCCAGCTTCTCGCCGACCAGTTGGCACTGCAACGCAGCGAGGCCCATAACCGGCTGATCGTGTCCGCCGTCAATGTCGGGGCCATGGAGGTTGACTTGGCGACCGGTCAGGCCCGCTGTGATGCAGTCTGGTATTCCTTGCTGGGCCATACAGAGAATGCCTTTCCCGTAACGCTTGATAACTGGTATTGGCTGGTTTATCCCGAAGACGTCGACAAGGCGCGCGAATACATTACGAAATTACCAGACGAACCAGAAACTACCCGCCTGGAACTGCGTCTGCGCGACAGGGCCGAATCATGGCACTGGTTTGCCATTCACGGTCGCATGGTCGACCCGCAAGGTTCAACAGCTTCACGCTTGATTCTGGCCCATATCGATATCGCAAAACGCAAGGCAGGTGAAGAAACGCTGCGCGCCAACGAGGAGCGGATACGTTCTTTGCTGGCATCCATGCAGGATCTGGTAATTTTTATCGACACCGGGTGTGTCATTCAGGAATACCACCAACCCGCGGGTCAGCCCGCGTATTTCAACAATGCCGATACACTCGTTGGCAGTGATTACGCTGCGGCGCTTCCTGCGGAGGTCGCCGGGCCGTTGGGCGAGAGCATTGTCAATATCATGATGAACCAGGAAGCAACTGCTTTCGAATATGAACTTCAGCAGCAAGATGGCGCCCGTAGTTACCACTGTGTCGTCAGCGGAGTACTCGGCGAGAGCAAAGGCTTTCCGCTGGGCTTCCTCGTCGTCGTGCGCGACGTGACGCTACTCAAGGCCGCCGAAGCAAAGATTCTCAACCTGGCGCTCTACGATACCCTGACCAATTTGCCGAATCGGCGCTTGCTGGATGACCGGATCAGCCAGGCGCTCGCCGTCTCTGCCCGTGATTATTTCTACGGCGCAGTGATGTTTCTTGACCTCGACCGATTCAAGCAACTCAACGATAACCATGGCCATGACGCAGGTGATGCGCTCTTGTGTGAGGTGGCGAACAGGCTCCAGGCGCAGGTGCGCGCTTCGGATACGGTTGCCCGCCTCGGCGGTGATGAGTTCGTGGTCATGCTGGAAACCCTGCATAAGGAGCCAGGCCAAGCCCACAAGATTGCC
>JAABQX010000090.1 GCA_011391215.1 Rhodocyclaceae bacterium | reverse complement strand
TCCAGAACCTGCACGAAATGGCCGATCGCAAGATGCTCGGCCCCAGCACGGCGTGCATCGTCGATGCGGCCGGCAGCAAGGAGCGGCGCATCCCGCATATCCGCCTCAATGACGGTAATCTCGTGCAACTGGGCTATGGCTCGCGGAGTCGCCGCATCTGGACGGCCGAAACCGACCGCACCAGCGCCATCGCCGAAAGTATCGCCGGCGACAAGGACCTGACCAAGAGCCTGCTGTCGGCCTGTGGCTTGCCGGTACCCGAGGGACGCATGGTCGATAATCCGGCCGATGCTTGGGAGGCGGCACAGGAAATCGGCCTGCCGGTAGTGGTGAAGCCGGACAACGGCAATCATGGCCGTGGTGTTTCGCTCGAATTGATGACGCAGGCTGAGGTCGAGGCTGCCTTCCCGATCGCCGATGCCGAGGGCAGCGGCGTAATGGTCGAGCGCTTCGTGCGCGGCGAGGAGCATCGCCTGCTGGTCGTCAATGGCAAGCTGGTAGCAGCGGCACGCGGCGAAAGCATTTTTGTCACCGGCGACGGCAAGGCGACGATCCGTGAATTGATTGACACACAACTCAATACCGACCCACGGCGTGGTGAAGCCGAGATATTTCCCCTTGAAACCATCGTGCTGGAGAATGAACCGCTGATCATGTCGCTGCTCGAGCGCCAGAAGATGAACGGCGCTTCGGTACCGGCGGAGGGACAGCAGGTACTGATCCAGCGCAACGGCAACTGCGCCATCGACGTGACCGATGACGTGCATCCTGACAATGTCCTTACCGCCTGCCTGGCCGCGAAGATCGTCGGGCTGGATATTGCCGGCATCGATCTCGTGGCCGAGGATATTTCCAGGCCACTGGCTGAGCAGGGCGGAGCCATCGTCGAGGTGAATGCCGGGCCCGGCCTGCTGATGCACCTCAAGCCTGCCGTCGGCATGCCACGCCCGGTGGGCGAAGCGATTGCCGATCACCTGTTCCCCAACGGCCCGGGTGGACAAATGAGTGGCCGCATCCCCGTCATCGGCATTACCGGCAGCCGCGACACCAAAGCGGTGGCGCAAATCGTCGCGCGCCTGCTGCAACTCGATGGCCGGCGCACCGGCCTGGCCTGCGCCTCTGGTCTGTACCTCGACCAGCGGCGGGTGCAGTCAGGCGATTGCACCCACTGGGAATCCGGTCAGCGCCTGCTGATCAACCGCGCCGTCGATGCTGTCGTGATCGAAAATCCGGCCAGCACGCTGGCCAGTGAAGGTTTGGCTTATGACCGCTGCCAGGTTGGCGTCATCACGGCCATCGACAATGCCGCACTAATGCCCGAGCATGGCATCGATACCGAGGATCTGCTGTACAAGGTGTTTCGCACCCAGATCGACGTGGTGTTGCCCGGCGGCGTTGCCGTTCTGAATGCCGACGACCCGACGGTCGCTGCCATGGCCGAGCTGTGCGACGGCGATGTGATCTTCTTCGCTGCTGATGCCGCCTTGCCGCTGATCGTCGAGCATCGCCGCAAGGGTGGCCGTGCGCTGGTGGTCCGTAACGAGACCATCGTGCTGGCCGCCGGCCCGCAGGAGGCGCCACTCATCAAACTGTCGGCCGTACCGCTGCTCGCCGAATCGGGCGACCATCTGGCCGGCATCCTCGCTGCGGTGAGCGCCGGCTGGGCGCTTGGCCTGTCTCCCGAACTGCTGCGCGCCGGCATCGAAACCTATCATTTCCCTACGGCCGCCACGGCCTGAAAACTCAATCCCATCATGGAAATTTCACGCATCCGGGCCCTGCGCGGCCCCAACCTGTGGAGCCGCCACACCGCCATTCAAGCGCTGGTGTCTTGCGCGGAAAACGAACTGGCGCTCAGCCATCTGCCGGGCTTCGAGGCGCGTATTCGCGCTCGCTTCCCTCATATTGGCGCCATGCGACCCATCGGCTACGAAGGCGAAATTTCGGTGGCACATGCGCTGCAATTCGCCGCACTCAACCTGCAAGCGCAGGCCGGATGCCCGGTGTCCTTCAGTCGTAGTGCGCCAACCACTGAGCCGGGTATCTATCAGGTGGTGGTCGAATATACCGAAGAAGCCGTCGGTCGCCGTGCCTTCGAACTGGCGCAGACGCTCTGTGAAGCTGCGCGTGCAGACCAACCCTTCGATCTCGATGCCGCTGTGGCCGAATTGCGCGAACTCGACGAGGACGAGCGGCTCGGTCCTTCCACCGGTTCGATTGTGCATGCCGCCGTGGCGCGCGATATTCCCTACCGCCGGCTGACCCGGGGCAGCCTCGTCCAGTTTGGCTGGGGCAGCAAGCAGCGCCGTATCCAGGCCGCCGAAATCGACACCACCTCGGCCATCGCCGAATCCATCGCCCAGGACAAGGAACTGACCAAGCAGCTTTGGGAATCCGCCGGCGTGCCGGTACCCGTCGGTCGGGTCGTCGATAACGTCGAGGACGGCTGGCAGGCCGCACTGGAAATCGGCCTGCCGGTGGTGACCAAGCCCTTCGACGGCAACCAGGGCAAGGGCGTGACGGTGAATATTGTCAGCCGCGACCACTTCGACATCGTCTTTGCGGTGGCCCAGGAATACAGCAAGCATGTGATGGTCGAGAAATTCATCACCGGCAACGATTTCCGCATGCTGGTGGTTGGTGATAAATTGATTGCCGCCGCCCGCCGCGAGCCGCCGACCGTGATCGGCGATGGCGTGCATACCGTGAGCGAACTGGTCGAGATCGTCAATAGCGACCCGCGCCGTGGCACCGGGCATGCGACCTCGTTGACCAAGATCCGCTTCGACAACATCGCCCATGCACGCCTGGCAGTGCAGGGCTATACGGCCGATTCGGTGTTGCCCAAAGGTGCGCGCGCGGTGTTGCGCAACAACGCCAACCTGTCGACCGGCGGCACAGCCACGGACGTCACCGACGATGTGCACCCGGAAGTAGCCGCCCGCGTGATTGCCGCCGCGCAAATGGTCGGCATCGACATCTGCGGTGTCGATGTCGTCTGCGAAAACGTCGGCCGACCGCTCGAGGAACAGGGGGGCGGCATGGTCGAAGCGAACGCGGCGCCCGGCCTGCGCATGCACCTCGACCCGTCCTACGGCAAGGGCCGCGATGTCGGCACGGCGGTGATCGAGACCATGTTCGCGCCGGGCGAAGATGGTCGCATCCCCATCGTCGCAGTGGCCGGCACCAACGGCAAGACCACGACGGTGCGACTGATCTCTCACCTGATCGAACAGACCGGCAAGCGCATGGGCATGACGACCACCGATGGCGTCTATGTGCATAACCGGCGCATCGACACCGGCGATTGCAGTGGCCCGAAGAGTGCGAAAAACGTGTTGATGCACCCCGAGGTCGACGCGGTGGTATTCGAAACCGCACGTGGCGGTGTATTGCGCGAGGGTCTGGGTTTCGATCGCTGCAATGTCGCGGTGATCACCAACATCGGCATGGGCGACCATCTCGGCCTCAATTACATCACCACGACCGAAGAACTCGCCGTGGTCAAACGCGTGATTGTGCAAAATGTCGGCGCTGGCGGGACGGCTGTCCTTAATGCTGCCGACCCGAGTGTCGTGAAGATGGCCAGCGCCTGTCCCGGCCACGTGATTTTCTTCGCCATTGACCCGCACCTGCCGGCGATGATGACGCACCGCGCACAGGGAAAGCGCGTGTTATATCGGGACGGTCAGGTAATTGTCGCTGCCGAGGGTACTCTGGTCGAACGGCTCGACTTCTCGGGTATTCCGCTGACACGCAATGGCGCCATCGGCTTCCAGATCGAAAACGCCATGGCCGCCATCGGCGCCGCCTGGGCGCTCGGCATTGACTGGAACACCATCCGCCTCGGCCTGGCGAACTTCATCAGCGACGTCGGTACCGCACCGGGGCGCTTCAATGTTTTCGACTATCGTGGTGCGACGCTGGTCGCCGACTACGGCCACAATCCCGATGCCATTCAGGCGCTGGTGCAGGCGGTCGATGCGCTGCCGGCCAAACAACGCTGGGTAGTTATCAGCGGGGCAGGGGACCGGCGCGATGAGGATATCCGCCGCCAGACCGAAATTCTCGGCAAGGCTTTCGATGGCGCGATCCTCTACCAGGATGCCTGTCAGCGCGGCCGTGCCGACGGGGAGGTGCTGGGTTTGTTGCGCCAAGGTTTGATCGGTGCGACGCGAACAAAATCCATCGAGGAAATCCATGGCGAGTTTCTCGCCATCGATACCGCGCTGTCAAAATTACAACCTGGCGATTTGTGCCTGATCCTCGTCGATCAGGTCGAGGAAGCATTGGCGCATATCACCAGGCAGATTGCGGCAGGATAGAAAAAGTCGGCGCTGGCGGGACGGCGGGAAAAGCAGTAAAAATAGGCCGGTTTTTTACAAAGGTCAGCGGCCCTCAAGTCAGGCCAGATAGGAATTGGCGAGGCGAGCACGCATCAGTAGTGTTTGGCCGTCGATGGCCTGGCCGGCGGTACGGATCTCTCCTCCGACTTGTTGAGCGACCTGTACCGTGCGCTGTGCCGCGAGTAGCTGTCCAGAGAGGCCGCTACCCCCCGATGATGCCAGCAGTCCTGAATAGGATTGCACGTGGCCGTGGATATCGACTTGGGCTATCTTGATCGTGCCCTTCCAGATTTCGGCATAGACCGGGGTCGGGGAGTTGTCTGCCCCGCGTGTCCGTACCTCTGGCGAAATGGAAACACTGTCTGTTGGTGCGCTTTCGGTCGAGACTGGATCCGGAGCAGATGATGGGCCGGTACGCCTCGCGGCGAGTTCTCCCAAAGGGCCTTTGCCGCCTGCTTCAGGGCCTGTCGGTTTGCTGGGGAGTGGCGAACCAGGTGCCGAACCAAGTGTTGAGGTGGATGGTGAAATCTGCATGGGGATCCGCATTAAAAGTTGCTACAACGGAATCCATAGCACACGCCATGCCAAGCTGAAATATTCTTTTATATCAGTTTGTTAATAAATTACCCTGAAGTGATCGGCAAGATATGCCGCAGTTTGAGTTTTCTACGCAGCCAAAGCCAGGTGCCGGGAAGCCACCGCCTGGAGGGCGCGCTGAACCCTGTGGTTTGGCTGCACCTGAAGCCAGGGCAGGCATTCAGCAAGGTTCAAGGCAATCTCAACCTTGTTTTCTGCGCTGATGAGTTGCTCACACAAGTGCTGTAACTTGGCCGCGCATTGAGCCTGGAGGCTGTCTGCCGATGCTAACTCGCAGACAACCAGTGCTACGGCAAGCAGGTCCGCCTGATGTTCACCGGAAAACCAGGGCTCACCGATTGCCGTCAGGGCAACCAGGGCTGGCAATTCTGTTTGAAGTTTGTTCTTGATTCCCAGAGGAAGAACGGCTGTCTGTTTCGAGCGGGTTTTGCGCATCGGAATCTCCGGCAAAGGATGCCACCCTGGCAGATTCTGGCGGCAAGATTTATCTTGTGAGCTGGGTTACAGGTCGCTTCGCACTTGTTTTCTCGGTGCTTGCGATCATCAACGCAGATTCCATGCCATGAGATCAGATTAGCTACGCATTCTGCCGCCTGTTCGCCAGTTTATCTGTTTGGCGTTTTTTCTTTTTCTGGTTTGGTTTACATTAGGACGTATCTGCAAAGTTCATTCTCTTTCCAGGAGGGCAACAATGAAACGCCTTTTTGCTACGCGTATGCTTATCGGTCTTGCCGCTGTCTCTCTGACGGGAGGCGCGCTTGCCGCTGATACTCCCAAACGGAAGACCGGCTTGTGGGAAATCAACTCGCGCATGGATGGCATGCCCAGCATGGGTGCCATTCAGCAGTGCATCGACCAGAATACCGATGACCTGATGCAGCAGCGCGCAAAAAATCAAAAGTCCGATTGCAGTGTGATGGACATCAAGCCCCAGGGCAACAAAGTGATCATTCATTCGGTCTGTAAATTCGAGGGCATCACGGCCACCTCGGATGGCGAATTCGTCGGTGCTTTTGATTCTGCCTACAAGGGCAGCATCAATACCCGCTATAGCCCGCCCATGCATGGTATGAGTGAATCCAGAATGTCGCTCGACGCCAAATGGGTCGGCCCGTGCAAGCCCGGCCAGAAGCCGGGTGACGTGATCATGCCGAACATGGGCAACATGGGGGCCATGATGAATGATCCGAAGATTCAGGAGATGATGCGGCAGCGGCAGAAGTGAGGCGCGGATGAGCGCCATTACAGTCCTCGGTCCGATGGGGCTATTTCAAAGCCTTGTCAGTAGTGGTTGAATACGCTTTTTACGAATGCAGAGGCGTACATGATTCTCGTCACCGGTGGCGCCGGTTTTATCGGTGCGAACTTTGTCCTGGACTGGATAGCGGGTACCGGCGAGCCGGTGCTCAACCTCGATGCCCTCACCTACGCCGGCAACCTGGAGAACCTGGCATCGCTGCAAGGCGATTCACGGCACATCTTCGTCAAAGGCGACATCGGTGACTTTGACCTGGTTGCCAAACTGCTCGCCGCACACCAACCCCGCGCCATCATCAACTTCGCCGCCGAATCCCACGTCGATCGCAGCATCCATGGCCCGGAAGACTTCATCCAGACCAACATCGTCGGCACCTTCCGCCTGCTCGAAGCCGTGCGCGCCCACTGGAATGGACTTGCCGAACCCAAGAAAGCAGCCTTCCGCTTCCTCCACGTCTCCACCGACGAAGTCTATGGCTCGCTGGACAAGGCAGAAGCCCCCTTCAGCGAAACTCACCGCTACGAACCCAACAGCCCCTATTCCGCCAGCAAGGCCGCCAGT
>JAABQX010000089.1 GCA_011391215.1 Rhodocyclaceae bacterium | reverse complement strand
GTCGGCGTTGGCGGGACGGCGGTGATTCGCCCAGTGAACGAAAGCACGCTCTCGGCTGATGCAGTCGAGCTCGGTGAGTATCGCCACTACATGCAAAAGGAAATCTTCGAGCAGCCGCAGGCGCTCGCCGCCACGCTGGAGATGATTGGTGGCGCGCAGACCTTCTCGCTCAATCTGTTCGGCGCTGCCGCACCGGAAGTCTTCGCCGGCGTGAAGTCGGTGCTGATCATCGCCTGCGGCACCAGTTACCACGCAGGTCTGGTGGCGCGCTACTGGATCGAACAGATTGCCGGCCTGCCCTGCAGCGTCGAAGTGGCAAGTGAATACCGTTACCGTGTCTCGGTGCCCGACCCGGACCAGTTGGTGGTGGCGATCTCGCAATCCGGCGAAACTGCCGACACGCTGGCCTCCATCAAGCACGCCAAGGCGCTCGGCATGAGCAAGACACTGGCGCTGTGCAACGTGCCCGAATCCGCCATCGTCCGCGAATGCGCGCTGCGTTTCCTGACCCGGGCCGGACCCGAGATCGGCGTTGCCTCGACCAAGGCCTTCACCACCCAGTTGGCTGCGCTGTTCCTGCTGGCCGCCACGCTGGCGAAACAGGCCGGGCGTCTGACGGCCGACCAGGAAACTGCCTACCTGACGGCCTTGCGCCATTTGCCGGTAGCGGTGCAAAAGGTGCTGGTGCTGGAGCCGGGTATCGCCGCCTGGGCGAGCTTGTTTGCCGACAAGCGCCATGCGCTCTTCCTCGGCCGTGGCCCGCATTACCCGATCGCGCTTGAGGGTGCGCTGAAGCTCAAGGAAATCTCCTACATCCATGCCGAGGCCTATCCGGCCGGCGAACTCAAGCACGGCCCGCTGGCGCTGGTCGACAAGGAAATGCCGGTGATCAGCATCGCGCCGAACGATGTGCTACTCGAAAAGCTGAAGTCCAACCTCAAGGAAGTCGCGGCGCGCGGCGGCGAGTTGTATGTCTTCGCCGATGCCGATTCCGCCGTGGAAGCAGAGCCCGGGCTGCACATCCTGCGCCTTCCCGAACATTATGGTGCGTTGTCACCCGTGCTGCATGTCGTGCCGCTGCAACTGCTGGCGTATCATGCCGCCCTGGTCAAGGGCACCGATGTGGACAAGCCGAGAAACCTCGCAAAATCGGTGACCGTCGAATAGTTGTGTCGAATAAATAAGGGAGAACAATAATGCCGAAATTCCATACCGCATCCATCCGCGCCGTCGCCCTTGTCGGGCATGGCGGCGCCGGCAAGACCACGCTGGCCGAGGCCCTGCTGCATCGCGCCGGTGCGATTCCGGCTGTCGGCAGCGTCGAAAAAGGTAACACCGTCTGCGACTTCGACACGCAGGAAAAGGCCGCCGGCCACTCGCTGCAATCGGCGCTGGTGAATTTCGCCTGGGAGGACGTGCATGTGCACCTGGCCGACACCCCCGGCTATCCGGATTTCGCCGGTCAGGCGATGGCCACGCTGGCGGGCGTCGATACTGCGGTGATCGTCATTAACGCGCAGACCGGTATCGAGCTAATGACCGAGCGCATGATGCGCGCCGCTGCCGCACGTGGCCTCGCACGCATGATCGTCATCAACAAGATCGACGCCGATAACGTCGATCTGGCCGGCCTGATGGCTGACGTCCGTGAGCGCTTCGGTCCGACGTGCAAGTTCCTCGATCTGCCGGCGCACAATAACCAGGACGTCGTCGAAGTGCTGGAACACGATGCCGGCGACGCGGATATTGATAGCGTTGCCCACGCCCACCGCGAACTCATCGACCAGTTGGTCGAAGAAGACGAAACCTTGATGGAGCGCTATCTTGAAGAAGGCAAGGACCCGACCGCCGGCGAACTGCATGCCCCCTTCGAAAAGGCGCTGCGCGAAGGCCACCTGATTCCTGTGCTGTTTACCTCGGCCAAGACCGGCGCCGGTATCGGCGAATTTCTGCATGTGCTGGCCACCCTCGCGCCCAACCCCGCCGAAGGCAATCCGCCGCCCTTCTTCAAGGGTGAGCCGGGCAACGTTACCGAGCCTTTCGACCGTGTGCCGGATGCCGACAAGCATGTGCTGGCGCACGTCTTCAAGGTCATCGTCGATCCCTACATGGGCAAGGTCGGCGTGTTCCGCGTGCATCAGGGCACGATCCGCAAGGACTCACAACTTTTTGTCGGCGACAGCAAGAAGGCTTTCAAGGTCGGCCACCTTTATCAGTTGCAGGGCAAGGAATATGTCGAGGTCGACACCCTGCTGCCGGGTGATCTGGGCGCCATCGCCAAGGTCGAGGAGATCGAATTCGATGCCGTGCTGCATGATTCCCACGACGAAGATCACATTCACCTGAAGCCGCTGGAATTCCCAAAACCGATGCAGGGCCTCGCCGTCGAGACGCAGAAGAAGGGCGACGAGCAGCGCCTCTTCGACATCCTGCGCAAGCTCGAAATGGAAGATCCCTGCTTCAAGATCGAGCGCCATCCGACCACGCACGAAACCGTGATCTATGGCCTCGGCGAAATTCATCTGCGCACCAAGCTCGACCGCATGTCGAGCCAGTACAAGCTCGAGTTGGATACCAAGCCGCCGCAGATCCCCTTCCGCGAAACCATCACGCAGGCTGCCGAAGGCCATTGCCGCCACAAGAAGCAGTCCGGCGGCGCCGGCCAGTTCGGCGAGGTGTATCTGAAGATCGAGCCGCTCGAGCGCGGCGCGGGTTTCGAGTTCGTCGATCGCGTCAAGGGTGGCGTCATCCCCGGCGTATTCATGCCGGCGGTCGAGAAAGGGGTGCTGATGGCCTTGGCCGATGGTGTGGTAGCCGGCCATCCGGTCGAAGACCTGCGCGTCACCGTCTATGACGGCAAGACCCACGCGGTTGATGGCAAGGAGATTGCGTTCGTCATGGCCGGCAAAAAGGCTACCATTACCGCCATTCGCGCCGCTGCGCCGGTGGTACTGGAACCCATCGTCAACATCGAGGTGCATGTCGATGAAGATCAGATGGGTGATATTGCCGGCGACCTGTCGAGCCGGCGCGGCCATGTCACCGGCACGACGCCGCGCGGCCCGGGGCGTGTGGCGGTTGCGGGTGAAGTGCCGCTCGCCGAGATCAACGACTACGCCTCACGCATCAAGTCGATGACTGGCGGTCGCGGCAGCTACAACATCGAGTTCGCGCGCTACGCCCAGGTACCACCGCAAATCCAGCAGAAGCTGGCTGCTTCGTTCAAACTTGCCGAGGACGAAGAGTAGGTCTAGTATTTGTCGCCATGCGCCGCTTCAAGAGCTTTCTGCTGATTCTCATTGCCCTGTGGCTGCCGCTCCAAGCGGCCGCTGCGGTGGCCATGCCGTTCTGCCGCCATGCGCTGGAGCAGGTGGCGCAGACTGAAGCCTTGCAGCCCGCAGCGCATTGCCACGAAGCAGTAGAAGTCGCTGCCCATGAAGGAACAGCCAGCACAGATCTTGGTTGCGATAACTGCGAAATGTGTCATCTGGCCAGTGCCGGCTACATTCCATCAGCCACGCCCTCACTGCTAACCTCCGTAGCCAACGTGTTCGTGGCGCAGCAGGTACGCGCTTCGCCCAGTTTCATCACCATACCGCCGCAAGATCCGCCTAGACGCCTGAACTGAGATTCCTCTGGCTCGGTTGCCACTCGGCTGCCGTCGCGCCAGCGCCGATTTTTTCGTTCTTTCGTCCATTCGTTCATTTGTTCTGCGGAGGCTTCCCATGAATTTCATTGCGCGTGCGCTCACCGTTTTTGTTGCGGCGGCGAGCCTTGTTCTGCCCGTCACCCTCCATGCTGCCGGCCCGGCCGATCTTGCCGAGGGCACGGTCAAGAAGGTCGATCTACCCACCCATCGCGTCATGCTGGCGCACGGCCCCATCGCCAATCTCGGCATGGCGCCGATGACCATGATGTTCAAGGTCAAGGATCCCGCCATGCTGAAGCAGCTGAAGGAGGGCGACAAGGTGCGCTTTCGCGTCGAGGACATCGGCGGCGACTACACCATCGTTCGTATCGAAGCGGCTAAGTAGCCATGAAAGCCCTGCCCTTGCTGCTGGCGACGGTGCTGACCGTTGCCAGCGGGCTGCCGCCTGTCGCGCGCGCCGCAGAACCGTTGATCGGCGGCAACGTCGAGAGCCTGCTCGAGTTTGCCCGCGACCGCCATCCGGAGTTCGCCGCGATGCGCCACGAAGCGGCTGCCGCCACCGCGCGCGTCTCACCGGCCGGCGCCCTGCCGGATCCGGTGTTCGGCGTCGAGTTGCGCGACTTCACCAACGAAATCAAAGGTGGCAGCGCCAACGTACTGCCGGCGCGCGTCGGCGCCACACGCTACACGATCAACCAGAGCCTGCCCTGGTTCGGCAAGCGCGACCTGAAGCGCGAGATCGCCGCTGCGGGGGCGGGTGAGGCCGAGGGGCGGGCGGAGGCCACCTGGGCAGATCTTGCCTGGCAGATCAAACAGACCTATGCCCAGCATTATCTGCACCTGAGCAGCATGCAATACGGTCGCGAAAATCTACAGTTGCTCGATCAGTTAGCGCAGATCGTCCAGGTGCGCTACGCCGGCGGATTGGTGCCGCAACAGGATGTGATTCGTGCCCAGACCGAGCGCACGATGCTGCAAAGCGAGCTCGCCATGCTGGAAGGCGAAAACGAGCAGGCTGCCGCGCGCATGCACTCCCTGCTGGGACGGCCACCGACCGTGCGTCTGTTGCCGCCCGAGCGCCTGCGGCCGCTGCCGCCAGCGGCGCAGCTGGCCATCGGCACGCTCGAAACGCGCATCGTCGAGCGCAATCCACGCCTCGCCGCTGATGCGGCGCGCATCGAAGGCGCCGAGAAAACCCGTGAGTTGACTTACAAGAACCGCTACCCGGATTTCAATGTTGGCATGGCGTCGATGCAGGAGGGCAACCGTGTCGCCAGCTGGGATTTGATGTTCGAAGTGAATATTCCCTTGCAACAGGAAAGCCGGCGCGCACAGGAGCTTGAAGCGGAGCGCCTGCTCGATGCGGCGAAAAGCCGCAAGGCAGTGACCTTGAATCAGATGCTGGCGGAGCTTGCCGAAAGCCTTGCCGCGCTGCGCGCTGCGCGCCGTGTCGAGGACCTGGTGGGTAACAGCCTGTTGCCGCAGGCCGAACTGACCTTGCAGTCCGCGTTAACCGGCTATGGAACGGGCAAGGTTGATTTTGCCACGGTGCTCGATGCCCAGCGCCAGATTCGCAAGGCCAAGGAAGATCTCGTCAAGGCGCGTGCCAATCAACAGATGCGTCTCGCCGATATCGAGCGCGTGATCGGAGCAGAGCTATGAAAACGGGAATGCTGGTGGGTGTGGTCGCAGTGCTGCTCGCCGCGAGCGTGGGCTATTGGTTCGGTACGCAAAAAGTCGGCGCTGGCGAGATGAAATCACCCGCAGGGGTGACGGCGGCAACGGCCGCAGCCGCTCCCGCTGATGCGGCCGCCGGCAAGCAATTGCTCTACTACCGCAATCCGATGGGCCTGCCCGACACTTCGCCGACGCCGAAGAAGGATTCGATGGGCATGGACTACCTTCCCGTCTATGCGGGCGAAGACGCCGGTAGCGCGGGCGAAGTGAAGATCAACACGGCGCGGGTGCAGAAACTGGGGGTGCGCGTCGAGCTTGCCGCCCTGCGCGAACTGTCGCGGCCGGTGCGTGCTGCCGGGCGCGTCGAAGTGGATGAGCGTCGCCTGTTCGCCGTGGCGCCGAAGTTCGAAGGCTGGATCGAGCGCCTGCATGTCAATGTCACCGGCCAGCCGGTGGGCAAGGGGCAAGCCTTGTTCGAGGTTTACAGTCCGGAACTCGTGTCGGCGCAGCGTGAATACCAGGTGGCGGCCAAAGGCGTGACAGCGCTGGGTGCTGCCACGGCGGAAGCGCAGGCGAGCATGCGTCAGGTGGCCGACGCCGCGCTCGCGCGGCTACGCAACTGGGATATTTCCGAGGCGCAGATCGATACGCTCAAGTCCGGTGGCGAGCCACGGCGCACGCTGACCTTCCGTGCGCCGGTATCCGGCATCGTCATGGAGAAGAAGGCGCTCCAGGGCGCGCGCTTCATGCCGGGCGAGGTGCTTTACCAGATCGCCGATACCTCCGGCGTGTGGGTGCTGGCCGATGTTTTCGAGCGCGACATTGCTGCAGTGAAATCCGGCCAGGCCGTTACGGTGGAAGTCGATGCCTATCCGGGCCAGCTGTTCACCGGCAAGGTGAGCTACCTCTACCCCACCATGAATGCGCAGACGCGCACCGTGCCGGTGCGTGTTGAGCTTGCCAATCCCGACGGCTTGCTGCGTCCGGGGATGTACGCGAATATCGCCCTGAAAGTCGGTGCTGGCGGGACGGCAGTGACGGTGCCAACCTCGGCGGTGATCGATAGCGGCGCGCGGCAGCGCGTCATCGTGCAGAAGGCGGAGGGGCGCTACGAGCCACGCGACGTCAAGCTGGGCATGCGCGGCGACGACTACGTCGAGGTGCAGGAAGGTGTGCGGGAAAGTGAGCCGGTCGTCGTGTCGGCGAACTTCCTCATCGACTCGGAAAGCAACCTCAAGGCCGCGCTGGGCGGCATGAGCGAACCGCGGCCTGCGGTCAGTCACCAGGCGATGGGCACCCTGGACAGTATCGAGGCCAACGGCACGCTGATGGTGACGCACGAACCGGTCGCTAGCCTCAAGTGTCCGGCGATGACGATGGAGTTCGTGCCGGCGAATCCGGCGCTGGTGGCGAAGGCCAAACCAGGGATGCCGATCCGTTTCGAGTTCGT
>JAABQX010000088.1 GCA_011391215.1 Rhodocyclaceae bacterium | reverse complement strand
GTCTTGTAAGAAAAAGCCTTACAAAACCCGCCTTATCTTCTGTTTTTAATGATTATTTTTTGCTAGCTACCAGTCATCCAGGTGACTGGACCGCTGCCACACAGTTCCTACCTCGTTGTTTTGCTTGATAAACCCCCTCATCGGCACGCTTGATCAGGGCATCGATGTCGGGGGTCTTGGCATCGCGCGCGGCCACGCCGACGCTGACACTGCCCTTGAAGTCCAGCGTACCCGTCGTCAGGCGTACTTCAGAAACCGCTTTTCGGGCACGCTCACCACAAACCAGTGCGGCGGCAAGATCGGTTTCCGGGCAGATGACGATGAACTCGTCACCCCCGGTGCGGCAGACCACGTCCTGCGCGCGCAGGCCGCTCTTGATGGCTTGCGCGGTCTGCTTCAGCACCACATCGCCGACATCGTGACCATGCGTATCGTTGATGGTCTTGAAGTTGTCGATGTCGATCATCATGCAGGCCATCGGCCGCTTGCTGCGATTGGTAGCCAGCCATTCCTGCTGGAATCGTTCGATCGCGTAGCGGCGATTCGGAAAACCGGTCAGTACGTCGGTCAGCGCGGCCTCCTGCAAGCGGCGGTTGGTCACCGCCAGTTCGGCGGCGAAACGGCGGATCTCTTCACGGTCGCGTTCGATTGCCTGCTGCAGCATCACCACGCGCTGGCCGGCGCGCAGGCGCGCACCCAGTACGCGCGATTTGAGCGGCTTGCTCATGAAGTCATCGACGCCCGCATCGAAAGCCTCGAGGAGTTTTTCCTCAGCCTCCAGCGCCGTCAGGATGATGATATAGATCGCGCGGCCCAGCTTGGTCTGACGCAGGGCGTGCGTCAGCTCGACGCCGTCCATCTCGGGCATCAGCCAGTCGGTAATCATGATCTGCGGCCGGACTTCGAGCGCCTTCTCGAAACCTTCCTGGCCGTTGCTGGCCTCAAATACCTCATAACCGGCATGCGCGAGCAAGGCCTTGAGCAGCGTGCGCATGCTGTTGTCGTCATCGACGACGAGCACCCGCAAGGGCCCTTCGGAACTGGCGGCGCTGGGCATGCCGGCCTGCGACAACTCGGGCGCTGCCGGGGCTTTCGACAACTCCTCGAACGGCGGCACGTCATGCGCATCGACATTCAGTTGCGCCGCCCATTCCTGCCAGTCGCGCACCACGCGGTCGCACAGGGCAATCAGCGTTTCACTCTCGAGGGAAAGCTTGCTGCCGAGCAGGAACAACCTGGACATCAGGCCACGCCGCTCCGACTCGGCAGCCAGGCAGATATCGGCGATCAGACGTGCCAGTGTCAATGTCCAGGTCAGCTGATACTGTCGCGAGTCCGGCGCAAAATTGGCGCCTTCAGGTTCCTCGTGGGCATATACCGGATCGACGAACATGCGCGGCAGACCCCAATCCTGCAGCATCGCCGCCGTCAACTCCGTGTGTGTCATGGCGAAGGCACCCTGCTCAAGGGCCGTCAGCGAGGCAGAACGATCGATCGCCAGCTGTCCCAGGAGTCGCGAATAATCCTCGGGAAAGATCGTCGCCAGCGAGAGTTCGCCGATGCGGCAGAGCAGGCCAACACTGAAAGCTTCTTCAGGCGGGGCGGAGCGGATTTGCGCGGCAATCGTCTGCGTGGCGACAGCGCACGCCAGCGAATGCGACCAGAAAAGGCGGTAGTCAAAATTGGGGCATTGGCCGCTGCGATGACCGGACAGCAACGAGAAACTGAGGGCCAGATAGCGCACCGTCGGTACGCCCAGCAGGATCAAGGCATCCTGCACAGCTGCTACCGGCCGGCGCGCGCCCGTCTGGGAGGAGTTGGCGGCCTTGATCAGGCGCCCGACCAGGGCCGGGTCGGTTTGCACCATGTGCGCCAACTCGGTGATGGCGACGCCTTCCTTGCGCGTCAGCCGCATCACTGCCAAAGCCGCACCCTTGGGCGAAGGTAAATCGCCCGTCGCTTTCAATTCCTGAAGTTTTTCAAGCGTGAAGCGGTCTTTATGGGAGGATGACATAACCGGGGCGCAGGAAAATATCGACAATTATTCTATATCACCGCCCCCCGTCCTTGTGCTGTCGGGCTGCGCGCTAGAATGCCGTTCCATGGAGCCTGCGATCAATTTTTGTTGCACCTGCGCTGCACCGATCCGTGTGCGCGTGCCGGCGGGCGACAGCCTGCCGCGCCATGTCTGTGATGCCTGCGGCGCCATCCATTATCGAAATCCGCGCCTCGTGGTCGGCGCCCTGCCAGTGTGGGAGGATCGCATCCTGTTGTGCCGGCGTGCCATCGAACCACGGCGCGGCTATTGGACGCTGCCCGCCGGTTTCATGGAAAACCAGGAGAGCGTCGCCGAAGCAGCATCACGCGAAACGCTGGAAGAGGCCTGCGCACGCATCGCACTCGAATCCGCCTACACGATGATTTCGGTACCGCATATCAACCAGGTGCATGTCATCTATCGCGCCCGCCTGCTTGATCTCGATTTCGCGCCGGGTGAGGAAAGCCTTGAGGTGGCGCTGTTCGACGAAGCCAGCATCCCTTGGTCGGATATCGCGTTTCGCACCGTTTTCCTGACCCTGCAACACTACTTTGCCGACCGCGCAGCTGGGAAATTCAGCTTCCACGCCGAGGCGGTCGCGCCGCCGAAGTAGCACCTCTACTCGGCCACCTCGAACACCACCGACAGCAGCACGGCGAAGCTTTGCTCACGCAAGGAATCGGGCAAAACGGCGCGCGCCGCCGCCTGGCGCAACATATCGAGCGCTGCCTGGTCAAGAATCTCATGCCCGCTGGAACGAGAAAGCGCCGCATGACGCACCCCGCCGCCCGCCTCCACGGCCACCCGCACTTCAGTCGTTCCCGCCAGCCCGGCTTGGCGCGCGGATTCGGGATAGCGCCGGAAGCGGCGCGCCTCGCCGGCCAGCGACAGGCGGAACTGCCGCAAGCCGGCCTGATCGGGGCCGGGTTCCAGCGGAATCGTTGTCAGCGCCACGTTGGGTTTTGCCTCCGCTTCGCGCGGCACGGGAGCCCCCCCGGCACTCGGACTTGCGGCGGATTGTTCATAAGTCGGCGTTGGCGGGACGGCGACTGAAGCTAACGCCTGCGTTTGCACGGACTGCGGCCGGCGGGTAGGCGAGATTTGAGGCTTGTCCGGCACAAAAGTCGGCGCTGGCGGGATGAAATGCCCCGCAGCGGGTACGGCATTTGATGCAACAAGCTCAGTCTGCGCTGGCACGGGCAACAGCACCCCCTGCAACACGGCCGCCGGCGGAATCTGCCGTGCTGCGTCGGAAAACTCCTGCAACCACCCAGCCAGCAGCCCGACATGCAAGGCCAGCGACAGCGCGAGCGGGCGCAACGGAAACCCTCTGTGTTCCCGCTGTTGTGGGTGGCGCTGCAGCGAACTTTCCATTGTCACAAGGCTCTGATAGTCTGTACAGGTACGTTAAATTGTAAGGCGAATGATTCATTCCGATGAACGCATATCCCCTGATCCTCACGCTTGACCCGCATGGCGTCCCCCACCGCTGGGTGTCGTGGCAGCATGCCTGTTTCTATTACGCCAAGGATCTGGTGGCCTGGAGCATCGGCGAAAACAGTTTCACCATCCACGGCGGACTCAACCGCATGACGGGTTTGTGCTCGGAAATCTGTGCCAACAGTATCATCGCCATCAAGGGCCGCGCCCTCGGCGGCCGCCATTTCAACCAGGTGCCACCGCTCGACAACCGCGAACTGTTCCACCGCGACCAGCATCTGTGCGCCTATTGCGGCGACCGCTTGACCAGCCAGCGCCTGACGCGCGACCACGTCAGACCCGTTTCGCAAGGCGGGCGCGATATCTGGATGAACGTCGTCACCGCCTGCCGCGCCTGCAACCAGCGCAAGAGCGGCCGTACGCCCGAACAGGCCAGCATGCATTTGCTGTATGCGCCTTACGTGCCCAACAAGGCGGAATACCTGATCCTCTGCAACCGCAATATCCTCGTCGACCAGATGGATTTTCTGGCGCGCCACGTCCCAAGTTCAAGTCGAATCCGGCTGTAATTCGGCTGTAAACTCCTGTCGCATGCACAACTCGAAAAGCCTCACGGCGTATCGCCCCTATTGGGCCAAACGCTTCGGCGTCGCCCCCTTCCTGCCGATGTCGCGCGCCGAGATGGAAATGCTCGGCTGGGATGAGTGCGACATCATCCTCGTTACCGGCGACGCCTACATCGACCACCCGAGCTTTGGCATGGCGCTGGTCGGCCGCCTGCTCGAGGCGCAGGGTTTTCGCGTCGGTATCATCGCCCAGCCGGATTGGACTTCAGCGGAAGACTTTCGCCGTCTCGGCAAGCCGGCGCTGTACTTCGGCATCACCGCCGGCAACATGGATTCGATGGTCAACCGCTATACCGCCGACCGCAAGATCCGCTCCGACGACGCCTACACGCCGCATGCCGCACCGGACCAGCGCCCCGACCATGCCGTCACCGTGTATGCCCAGCGGGCGCGCGAAGCGTTCAAGGATGTGCCAATCGTCATCGGCGGCATCGAAGCCAGCCTGCGCCGCATCGCGCATTATGACTACTGGTCGGATACCGTGCGCCGCTCGGTGCTGGTCGATAGCAAGGCCGACATTTTGCTGTTCGGCAACGCCGAACGTGCCCTGGTGGAACTGACCCATCGTCTCGCCAAGGGCGAAAAGATTGCCGACTTGAAAGACCTGCGCGGCACGGCCTTCATGGTGCCGGCCGGCTGGAAACCTGATGATGCCTGGGGTGAAACCGACGAAACGGTGGCGACAAAAGTCGGCGCTGGCGAGACGGCAATCAAGTTCATGCCACGCACGCCACGCGCCCAAACGGTCATCCGCCTGCCGGCGTTCGAAGCGGTCAAGGCTGATCCGGTGCTTTATGCCCATACTTCGCGCATCTTCCATCTCGAATCCAACCCCGGCAATGCCCGCGCGCTGGTGCAACGGCATGGCACGCGCGATCTCTGGCTGAATCCGCCGCCGATTCCGCTCTCCACCGACGAGATGGACCACGTCTTCGGCCTGCCTTACGCCCGCGCCCCGCATCCAAGCTATGGCAACGCAAAGATTCCGGCGTGGGAGATGATCCGCTTTTCGATCAACATCATGCGCGGCTGCTTCGGCGGTTGCACCTTCTGTTCGATCACCGAACATGAAGGTCGCATCATCCAGAGCCGCTCGGAAGCCTCGATCCTGCAAGAAATCGAGGACATCCGCGACAAGACGCCCGGCTTCACCGGCGTCATTTCCGATCTCGGCGGGCCTACTTCGAACATGTACCGCATGGCCTGCAAGGACAGCAAGATTGAAAGCGCCTGCCGGCGGCTGTCGTGCGTCTATCCGGATATTTGTCCGAACATGGACACCGACCATGCGCCGCTGATCGCGCTCTACCGCAAGGCGCGCCAGATTCCCGGCATCAAGAAGGTGCTGATCAGTTCGGGGCTGCGCTACGACCTCGCGGTGCGCTCGCCGGAATACGTCAAGGAACTCGTCACCCACCACGTCGGCGGTTACCTGAAAATTGCCCCCGAGCACACCGAAACCGGCCCGCTCTCCAAGATGATGAAGCCCGGCATGGGCAGCTACGACAAGTTCAAGCGCATGTTCGAGGCCGCGTCGCAGGCCGCCGGCAAGGAACAGTATCTGATTCCCTACTTCATCGCCGCGCATCCGGGCACCACCGACACCGACATGCTTGAATTGGCGCTCTGGCTCAAGCGCAACGGCTTCCGCCTCGACCAGGTGCAGACGTTTTTACCGACGCCACTCGCCATCGCCACCGGCATGTGGCATACGGGAAAGAATCCGCTCAAGCGCGTTTCGGCGACTTCAGAGGATGTGGCCGTGGTGCGCGGCGGCCGTCAGCGCAAATTGCAAAAGGCTTTTTTGCGCTACCACGACCCACGGAACTGGCCGCTGCTGCGCGAGGCGCTCAAGACGATGGGGCGCAGCGACCTGATCGGCAACGGCAAGAAACATCTCGTCCCCGCCTGGCAGCCGGACGCAACAACGCCGACCCGAAAGTCGGCGTTGGCAGCAAGCTCAGGTTCCCGCCAGCAAAAGTCGGCGCTGGCAGGACGGCAACCGGTCAAACGCGACCGGTCAAATTAGCGGATTACACGCAGCCGGTGGGCTTGGGCATCCCCGCATAGCGCCCCGCCTGCTTGGCCGGACCATACGGGAAAAGATCGAAGAGGTACTTCTTGTCGCCAAACTCTTCACCCAGATCGTTGCCGATCAGCTTGGTAATCACGCGCAGGTTCGGGGCGGTGGAGTTTTCGGCGTAGTAATCGCGAATCCAGTTGATGACCTGCCAGTGCTTTTCGCCAAGCGACAAATCGTCCTGCTGCGACAGCGCCAAGGCGACCTCTTCGCTCCAGTCATCCAGATTCGCCAGAAAACCTTCGGCGTCAGTTTCTATATCCTTGCCATTCACGTTGATCATTTTGATTCCTCTCGAAAGGGTTGGGGTTAATTGTTGGACTGCGTTAATAGTTGATTGAATTTGTCGGGATTGTAGGCGCCAACAATGAAGATGCAAATAAAACTTTTAGCACCTTTTGCAAAATGGTTTTATGAGGGAAAATGGGCGGCGATGCGCAGGATGGCGGAGAGGGTGGGATTCGAACCCACGGTACCTTTCAGTACGCCTGATTTCGAGTCAGGTACATTCGACCACTCTGCCACCTCTCCGGCGACGCGGATTATAACCGTGCCGTTCCTGCAAAGCACAGCCAGGTCTGATGGTCTTTCAGAAAATTGATGTCTGCGATTCTGCCT
>JAABQX010000087.1 GCA_011391215.1 Rhodocyclaceae bacterium | reverse complement strand
AAGCGATCACTTCGAAATTACCCGAGGCGCCCAGCAACTGCGGCAACAGATCCTGCAGCCATTGTTTCAACACGGTGATAACGGCCGCGCCGACCAGCGCACCCCAGACATGCGCCGCACCGCCGATCACCGCCATGAAAAGATATTCGATGCCGATATGCAGGCCGAACGGCGTCGGATTGACGAAGCGCTGCAAATGGGCATACAGCCAACCGGACAGGGCAGCGAAGAGGGCGGCAATGACGAAAATGATGATCTTGGCGCGCGCCGTATCGACACCCATCGCTTCGGCCATCACCACGCCCCCCTTGAGCGCGCGGATGGCACGGCCGGCCCGCGAGTCGAGCAGATTGCGGGTAAACCCAACAGCCAACAGCAACATCGTCCAGATCAGGTAATAAAAATGCCGGCCATCGCGCATCTCGATGCCGAGAATACTCAAAACCGGAATACCGCTGATACCGGTATGGCCACCAAGAAACTCAAGATTGCCGAAAAGGAAGTAGAGCGAAATACCCCAGGCGATGGTGCCGAGCGGCAGGTAATGGCCGGAAAGTCGTAAGGTCAATAAGCCCAACAGCAGGGCCACGGCTGCCGTCACCAGCAAGCCGACGAGCAGGCCGCCCCAGGGGTTCGCCAGCGGCAGCAGCCAGGCGGGCAGGTTGCTGGCTGTCGCCGTCGTTAGGGCCGCCGTCGCGTACGCTCCCAATCCGACAAAGGCTGCTTGCCCGAACGAGGTCATGCCGCCCACCCCCGTCAGCAACACCAGGCCGAGCGCCACCAGCGCATACAGGCCGATATAGTTCAGCAGGGTGACATAAAACTCTGGCAGCACCAGCGGACCTAACGCCAGCAGCGCAACGAAGATGCCGACAACTTGCCGCTGTCTAATCACTCTTCTTCCTCGACATGGCGCGTCGTCAGCGAACGCCAGACCAGCACCGGAATGATCAGGGTGAACACGATCACTTCCTTGAAGGCCGAAGCCCAGAATGACGAGAAAGATTCCAGCAGGCCCACCAGCAAGGCGCCGGCGGCCGCCACCGGATAACTGACCAGCCCGCCGACAATCGCGCCGACGAAACCCTTGAGGCCGACCAGAAAACCAGTGTCATAATAAACCGTGGTAATCGGGGCGATGAGGATGCCCGACAACGCGCCGATGGCCGCCGCCAGCAGGAAAGACAACTTGCCGGCCAACGTTGTGGAAATACCCATCAAGCGCGCACCGGCCCGGTTGATCGCGGTGGCGCGCAAGGCTTTGCCATAGAGGCTGCGCTCAAAAAAGACATACAGGGCGACAATCAGCAGGGCACTCGCCCCCACAACCCACAGACTCTGGCCGGTGATGGTCAGCCCACCGATCTCGAGTGACAGCTCGGAAAATGCCGACGTGCGTGAACCTTCAGCGCCAAAAAACAGCAAACCCAGTCCGACCAGGGCCAGATGCAGCGCCACCGAGACAATCAGCAAAATCAGCACTGGCGCCTCGGCAATCGGCTGGTAGGCAAGACGGTACAGCTGCGGCCCCAGCGGAACCACGACAGCCAGGGCTAAGACCGCCTGCAAGCCCATCGGCCAGTCCTGCGGCGACAACCCGAGCACAGCGCCGGCAACGGCCACGGGATAGACGAGTTGCCGCCCGACGAGCCCCGCCAACTTGCGCCCACCCAGTCGCCAGGCGGCGGAAGCATCGAGCACCGCCACCGCAAGACCCAACATCAGCAACAGCCAGAGCGTACCCGGCGTGCTGCCCGCCTGCAGGCTGGCCAGTGTCAGCGCCCCATAGGCGACGAACTCACCCTGCGGGATGAAGATGACACGGGTTACCGCAAACACCAGCACCAGCGCCAGCGCCAGGAGCGCGTAGATCGCTCCATTGACGATGCCATCCTGGGCCAGCAGCAGGGCGATTTGCAGATCCATTAATGTCCAGTCAAACAACAAGGGCGCCGGATTCAGCCGGCGCCCTTGTTTTATTGCAAGTGGGCGCTTACTTGATTAACTTCCATTCGCCATTTTCAACCGTCACCATGACCCGTGCGCGCTGGTCAAAACCCAAATGATCCTGGGGTGACATATTGACGATGGCATGCGAAATAGTGACGTTCTTCAAGCCCTCGAGGGCATCGCGCAACGCGAGCTTGAATTCTTTCGTACCCGGCTTGGCTTTTTTCAGCGCCACGGGAACAGCATTCTGCAGGAGCAGGCCAGCGTCCCAGGCATGGGCGCCGAAAGTCGAGGTGCTACCCTTGCCATGCGCCGCCTCGTACTTGCCGACGTAATCCAGCGCCACCTTTTTGATCGGATTGCTGTCGGGCAGCTGTGCCGCCACCAGCACCGGACCGGCCGGCAGGAAAGTGCCTTCGCAATCCTTGCCGCAGACCCGCAAAAAGTCTTTGTTGGCCACGCCGTGGGTCTGATAGAAGGCGCCTTTGTAACCCTTTTCCTTCAGCACTTTTTGGGGTAGCGCGGCGGGGGTGCCCGAGCCGGCGATCAGCACGGCATCCGGCTTGGCGGCCATGACCTTCAGCACCTGGCCGGTCACGGAGGTATCGGCGCGGTTGTAGCGCTCATTGGCAACGATCTGCAGCTTGCGCGCCTCGGCGATCTTGCTGAATTCATTGAACCAGCCTTCGCCGTAGGCGTCGGCGAAGCCGATGAAGGCCACCGTCTTCACGTTGGCGCCGGTCATGTGTTCGACGATGGCAGTCGACATCTGGATATCGTTCTGCGGTGTCTTGAACACCCACTTCACCTTCGGATTGGCCGGATCGACGATGCGCGCCGAAGCGGCCATCGATACCATCGGCGTCTCGGCTTCAGCGACGATGTCGATCATCGCCAGCGAGTTGGGGGTAATCGTCGAGCCGACGATCACGTCGACCTTGTCCTCGGTGAGCAGCTTGCGCGTGTTCTTGACGGCAGTGGTCGTATCGGAGGCATCGTCGAGGATGATGTAGTTGATCTTCTCGCCGCCGATACTGGTCGGCATCAGGGCGAAGGTGTTTTTCTCCGGAATGCCCAGCGAGGCGGCCGGGCCGGTGGCCGAGACCACCACGCCAACGTTGATGTCAGCCAGCGCCCGTCCGGTAAAAGTTGCCACGACGGCTAACGCCAACAGAGATTTCATTTGTATATTCATCGGCTCCTCCAGAAGTTTTATTTTGAAATTTCGGCAAACGACGAATTTAACATCGTGACGCACATTCGTCCATGCACTTGCAAGGGTTTTGCTTTGATGTAAGCGTCTTACGTTGCCAGCGTATCCCATCCCATCTTTAGTATTAAGAGAGATGTCATGACCAGAAATACGCTGCGCACGAAACCGCTGCCATGGCGAATCGCCAGCCGCGCACCGAACTGGGCGCCGGCAATATTACAGATTGCCATACCCAGCCCCAGCATCCACAGCACATGACCTTGCGGCGCAAATAACAGGATCGCCCCCGCATTGGTCGCGGCATTGACGATCTTCGCTGAAGCCGAGGCATGCAGGAAATCCATGCCGAACAAGCGCACGAAGGCGAAGATCATGAAGCTGCCGGCACCCGGCCCGAAGATGCCGTCGTAAAACCCCAGCAAGGCGCCGACCCCGATCGCCGCCCAGCGCAAATAACGCCGCGGCACGCGCGCTGTGTGCGCCACCGTGCCGAAATCCGGCTTCATCAAGGTATATACCGCCACCGCGATCAGCAACACCAGCACCAGCGGCCGCATCACTTCCCTGGGCAGCCAGGCCACCACCGCCGCACCGGCATAAGAAAACAGAAAGGCGGAAAGCGCCGCCGGCACCACCACCGCCCAAGGCATCTCCACCTCGCGCGCATAGCGCCGCGCGGCATTCAGCGTGCCGAAGATCGAAGCGATCTTGTTGGTGCCGAGCAGCGTCGCCGGCGCCTCGCGCGGCAACCCGGCAAACAGCGCCGGCACCTGGATCAGCCCGCCGCCGCCCGCCACGGCATCGACAAAGCCGGCGAAGGTCGCCGCCAACAGCAAGATCAACCAGGTAGGGTCAAGGATCATCGAATGTGCCGTCCCGCCAGCGCCGACTTTTACAAACGATCAAGCGGGCTCGTCACACCGCGCCCGCCCTTGTTGAGCACATGCGTGTAGATCATCGTGGTACTCACGTCCGCGTGCCCTAGTAGTTCCTGCACCGTACGAATATCCTGGCCGCTTTCGAGCAGATGGGTGGCGAAAGAGTGGCGTAACGTGTGGGGCGTCGCCGGCTTGGCCAGACGCGCGGCGACCACAGCTTTTTTCATCGCCCGCTGCAGCAGCTTTTCGTCGATGTGATGGCGGCGCACCGCACCACTGCGCAGATCAGTCGAATGGCTGCCCGAACAGAACACAAACTGCCAGCCCCATTCGGTCGCCGCATTGGGATATTTTTTTTCCAGCGCATCGGGCAGCCACACCCCCGCCTTGCCGGCAGCCAGATCATCCTCGTAGAGAATACGCCGGCGCGCCAGATGATCTTGCAGCGGTATTGCCAGCGCGACCGGCAGCATGGTCACCCGATCCTTGCCGCCCTTGCCCTCGCGGATCAAAATTTCGTTTCGGCCGAAATCCACATCCTTGACCCTCAGCCGCACACACTCCATCAGGCGCATGCCCGTACCGTAGAGCAGACGCCCCATCAACCCATACACGCCGTCCATACGCTCCAGCACCGCCCGCACTTCGGCGGGTGTCAAAACCACCGGCAGTCGCTGCGAGGGCTTGGCGCGCGTGACGTTATCCAGCCAAGGCAGCACGATCTCCAGCACTTCCCGGTAGAGAAACAACAGGGCGGAGAGCGCCTGATTCTGCGTCGAGGCAGAAACCCCGCCGGTTACGGCCAAGTCCGTCAGGAATGCCTCAACCTCCGGCGCCCCCATATCGCGCGGGTGGCGCTTGTCATGAAAATAAATAAAGCGTTTAATCCATTGAACATATTGCGCTTCGGTACGGATGCTGTAATGCTTCACCCGGATGCGCGCACGGACTTGATCGAGGAGCTTTGGCGCAGCGGCGGTATCAGGTGCCTCAGAAGGTGTCATATTCATGGACTGTCAGCATAAGTTATATTATTTCAGCAGGATACAATATCGTGAACCAGAATAGACAGCAACCAGATCGGAGATATACACCGATTTGTGTGTTCACTTAACGTTAGAGCTTCCCACCAAATGGTTACGTTCCAGAGTGCAATGGTCTTTTGGTTCTCTGCATCGCTACTGCCGCTGCTTACAAGCGTCGCATATTTCCGTTCATCGCCCACTGGTGAGCCGGTCGCGCAACGGCTTGCAGTTTCCGCTCATGGCGCTGTGATTTCTGCCCTTTGTATTGGTGCCGTGGCCATAGGTGCTTTTGGTTCTCCCCGTCAGGAGTACGGCAACCTGTTTGGGTTGCTCTGCTGGTTACCCGTCGCCCTAATCGGCTATTCCTTTTGGCGCTTCCGTGGCAACAAGCAAGTGCATCTGCTTCAGGCTATCAACCTCCTATGGTTGCTAGCCGCAGCCTTTCTCGGCGGCATGGCCGTTACAGGGGTTTGGCTATGACCGCTCTAACCCGGCAGTCCACACGGACGCTGCGCGATAAAGCCGCGCAGCGCCGGTGACTTCTACGTTAGCCGCCTACTGCCCGTTCATTGCTTCTGATATCACTTTTAGCTATCATTTAGCCATGAACACCAAACACCGAAAAACGCTTGCAGCAATATTTGCTCGACCAACGTCTGCATCCATCGTGTTTGCCGACATTGAAGCACTTATTAAATCGCTCGGTGGTTGTGTTTCAGAGCGCGAAGGATCGCGCGTCAGAATCGAGCTGAATGGCGAGCAGTGGCGCTGCCACCGGCCGCATCCGGGCAAAGAGGCCAAGCGTTATCAGGTCGAGGAAGCTCGGGAGTTATTGGAACGTGCAGGAGTACAACCATGAACACCATGACATACAAAGGGTATACCGCTCGCGTCGAGTATGACGAGCGTGACAATATTTTCGTTGGCCGTATTCTCGGCATTCGCAACATCATCAGCTTTCATGGCGAAACGGTTGTCGAATTGAGGGCCGAGTTTGAGCTCGCGGTCAAGGACTATCTCGCCGACTGCAAGCAGCAAAGCATAAGCCCTGAGAAGCCGGCTTCCGGCAAGCTGCTGCTGCGCGTACCGCCTGAAGTTCATGGTCGCGCTCTCATTGCAGCGCAGGCTTCAGGCAAGAGCCTGAATCAATGGGCTAGCGAGGCTTTGCAGCATGCCGCTCAACCAGGTGGCTAACCCGGCAGTCCACACGGACGCTGCGCGATGAAGCCGCGCAGCGCCGGTTATGTCAGACGTTATGCCCCAGCACGATGCCGTTTCCGCTGCACTGTTTGCACTGCCACGGATAGGTGTAGCCGGTGCCGTTGCATGCTGGGCAGTCCACCGCGTCTTGGTGCATCTCAAACTTCCGCCTGTTCGCGCATTCGGTCGGCCTGTACGGGTACGCACCTCATCCCGAAGCGAAGACACTTGACCAGTTTCTGTCCGTCGTCAAAAACGATGAGTATGGCTGCTTCTTCGGCTAGAAGCCGACCGACAATCGGCAGGTGTCCGGCCCTGAGCCCCAACCCGGCGCTCAACCTCGCTCCCTTCGGTCGCTGGACGTCGTGAAGTCAGCATCTGCGTGGCGTGAGTCGATTCCAATCCAGGTAGCCGAGCCGCGCGCTACCAAGCAATCAAGTCGCCCCACGACAAAGCGCCGCGCTACATCTGGCAGTTGAATGTTCGCTGTGGCGCCGACGCCCAACCCTGCGGTGCAGGGGACGCTGCGCGATAAAGCCGCGCAGCGCCGGTTAGCTCTACGTTGGACCTCACTATGAAGACTCTTGCCCGCTCATTTGCTTTCGTACTGGCCTTGGCGTGTTCCCTTTCTCTTGCTGCCGAAGATGACTTCTCCGATGTAAATGCGCTCGGGCGGTGGGTTACGTATTACTACTTGAACCCGGAACCGCACCGTGTTGCCGATGCGATCCATGCTGCTAGTTCCCACGGTTTCATGAAGAACGGTCAGAAGGCG
>JAABQX010000086.1 GCA_011391215.1 Rhodocyclaceae bacterium | reverse complement strand
ACGCGAACGGCTCAAAGTGCTGGAACTGGTTCCGCTCGGAAGACCAGGATCGTGACCGCGGCGAACCTGCACTGATCGCCGGTATTACGCGTGAGGTCGTGGCCAACTATCACGTCGATGAACGTCGGGTCTTTGTCGCCGGACTGTCGTCGGGGGCCGCCATGGCCGTCATTCTTGGCGTAACCTACCCGGATATTTATGCCGCAATCGGCGCCCATTCCGGCTTGCCGTATGGCGCTGCCCACGACATGGTGTCTGCCTTCGGTGCCATGAAGGGGGGCAAAGGGATGCCGAAGCGGACTGGATCTGGCGCAGGTAGGGCAGCAGGGGGGCGTGGCGTACCAACCATCGTCTTTCATGGTGACCGCGATTCCACGGTGGACGCGCGAAATGGTGCCGAAATCGTCGAGCAGGCGATCCGCGGGCACTCGGACGAACCCCGACTTCAGGCAACGCTGCATCAGGGGTCGGCAGCGGGTGGCAGCAAATACAGCCATACCGTCTATGCCGATCCGGCCAAACAACCTGTCGTTGAGCAATGGATGCTTCATGGGGCTGGGCATGCTTGGTCGGGAGGTAGCCCGCAGGGATCGTTCACCGACAAGGGCGGGCCGGACGCTTCGGCCGAGATGATCCGCTTTTTCTATTCGCAGCCACGCGCCGGCACCGCCTGAAGGTACTCGCAAACAGCGCATCGTGAGAACGATGGCGGGCCGTGCTGGATGGAGGACCCGCCATCGTCCCGAGCGAGCAGGGCCGTTGCGAGCCTCGAGAACTTGGCTCGAACGGCTTCAGCGGGCCACTGGCGCCGAGCACTTTAGGCCCTGAACGTAGGAATTGTGCCCCAAGCCCGTTGTCTTCAAACGCTGAAAAAATATTTCAGCCCTCCAAAACGGATTATTGGTCCTGATCAGCGCGCTGCACATGTGACTTGCTTCCACGCTGGACGGATTTTCGCTTCCTCAAAACAGGAAGGAAAACGGGGTTCACCGCAGTTCTCAACTGCTAGAAATCTGTAAGCGACAATTCTGCGGGTCGCCATACATCACACCAAATTTTCGCTCGCTTCGCGGCTCGTCATCTACAGCTGGGCGCCCAAAAGCGATGCTGCCTGCTCCAAAACCTTTTCGACAAGTGGTCGCTGCTGCCACTCCTGCAAGCTGACCCGGCGCGAGCGCGCCAGATCGGCATTGAACACGTCGACTTGCTGGCGTGCGAACTCGGCCGAGTAAATATTCAGATTGGCTTCGTCGTTGAGGCGAAAGGAGCGGGTGTCGAAATTGGTCGAGCCGGCCGACACCATCAGGCTGTCGATGATCAATACCTTGCAGTGATACATCGTCGGCTGGTACTGGTAAATCTCGGCGCCGGCGGCCAGCAGGTCTCCCCATCGGGCCCGCGAGGCGCTCTGGACAATGGCCGCGTCGCTGTGCTCGCCGGGCACGATGATTTGTACCTTGACCCCGCGCTTGAGCGCATCCACAAGGGCCTGCGTGCTTAGCTGGTCGGGGACGAAATAGGCGCTCGATAAATGGATTGAATGTTGCGCCGCCGTTATCGCCAGCAGGTACATCAGGTGCATGCTCTCACTGCCGCCGGAGGGCGAACTGCTGAACATCTGGGCTGCGTCGTTGCCGGCTGCCGACAACTCGGGGAAGTAGTTATCGCCCTGAAGGACAGCGCCAGTCGCCTTGATCCAGTTGTCGAGAAATACGGCCTGCATTTGCGCCACGACCGGACCTTCGGCCCTGAAATGGGTGTCGCGCCAGTGCTGCGGATCCTGGGCATCGCCCGCCCATAGCCCGGCGATGCCGACCCCGCCGGTGAACCCTGTCTTGCCGTCGACAACGAGCACTTTGCGGTGCGTCCGGTTGTTCATGCGCGCCAGGGAATACCAGTCGGGCTTGTGAAACTTGCGCACTTCGATCCCGGCCGCCTCCATCGCAGCGAGGTGTGTCGGATCCATCTTGTTACTGCCGACCCAGTCGAGCAGCACGTGCACCTTGACGCCGGCGCGGGCCCGTTCGGCCAGCGCGTCGGCGAACGCTTTGCCGATTGCGTCCGACCAGTAAATGTAGCTCTCGAAGGTGATGGTCTTTTTCGCACCGCGAATCGAAGCGAGCATGGCGGGAAAAATTCGGTCGCCATTCAACAGAGCTTCGAAACGATTGCCCGGCAGGATAGCCGGCCCGAGCAGCACCCCCATCGCGCGCGCAAAGGCCGGATCAGCGGTGGCGTAGAGGCGCTCGACGCTTTGCTCTATTTTTTTCTCGCCCGTGGTGAAGTTCAGCGCCACGATGACCGCAAACAGCATCAACGCAACGGTGATAAGAAACCCCGGCATGGAGAATATTGTCTTCATTCGATGATTGTCGATTGCATGGGTGTGGAGCTTTCCGCGTAATGCGTTACCAACGTGCTGTCCTTAGTAACAAGCGGCATTGATGAGACCACCCGCCACCTGTGGCTCCGCTGCACTTGCCGTTACCAGCGGCACTTATCTTCGACACGAGCCCGGCAACTGTCTGTGCGCACTCGCGCATTGCGGCGGCTCATCTGCAAGATGGAATGGGATAAATCACCCGAGCGTCGTCAGTCTTGTAGAGGCCGCAAGACGCCCGTGGGCGGCATCGCCAATGCGTTCGAGCGTCGGCGAGTCGGCTCGCTTCTGGCGCTAAATTCACCGATTTCAAGCAGCACTCCGCGCGCAAAACGTGGCCCGGCCAGGGCGCTTGTCTAGGCTAAAAAAAATTTCGCCCGCCAGGATGCCGATGTGCGTCATCGCACAGACTTGGCCTTTCCTGAGCGCCTATGGTGCGCTCATGGCTTGACGGTCATATCTGCCCGGTCGCACCGGTCATCAGCGGCGACGCCCGATTTTGCCAAGCCAATGTGAGTACTTTCGTGCGACGCGAGGTGCGACGTTCAGTTTTGCGACTCAAGCCGTCGCAGTCATTTTTAATTCTTATTCTTTAACCGGAGAACCCCATGGAAAATTCAAATTTTGGAAGTCCCCTTAATACTTTTGGCAGCTTGCCCCGTGAAGACGACGTTCTGACCAAGACAACGGCAGGCGTTCACGCGGCCGTGAACTCGGCGGCAGATGCCGCCGATATTGCAGCGCGCAAGGTCAAGCCCGCCATTGATCAGGTTGCTTCGATGGCCCACCAGGCGGTGGACAGGGCGGCCGCATCAGCTGCCCCGGCAATCGATTGGGTTGGCGAACAGGGCGAAAGTCTGAATGCCACACAAAAGAAGCTGGTTTCGGATACTTCCGCCTATATCGCGGCGAACCCGCTGATGTCCGTTAGCGTGGCCGTTCTCGCGGGCTTTTTGATCAGCCGCATGACGCGTAGCTGAATTACGCACCGTGGCGTTTGGACGCCGACCTTACGGGCGGCGTCCATCCCTTGGTTATCGTAAGCGCAGCATTTGTGGGGGCAGGCAATGAAGGTAGATTCGCAAATCAGTGATCCTCGCGTGGCGCCGCCTGGGGGGGTGTTTGACGAATTGTCGACGCTGCTCGCGTTCGCACGGGAAACACTTTCCGGCTTTCTCGAACTCGCTTCACTGGAAGCGCGTCGCGCTGGACTCGGCCTGGTCAAAATGTTGGTAGGCGGGCTGCTTGCCACCATCTTCATCGTAACGGCATGGACGGGGTTGATGGCGGCACTGGCGTTGTACGTTGTTTCACTGGGAATGCTTCCCTTCGCGGCAATCATTGTCGTCGCCGTGGTCAACCTGATTGCCGGCGCCGGGTTGCTTTACTGGTGCGTCGGTCTGAGCCGTCATCTACTTTTCTCCGCGACGCGGCGACAGTTGGCGGGCGCCAACTTAGTAAGGCCAACAACGCCATGACCAGAGCTCCGACAATGGCTCAAATTATTGCGGCCGAATCGCGGCTGGTTGAGTCCAGGCGCAACCTCCACCAGAGTGTGGACCGCACTCGATCCGCCCTGAGTGCTGCCTTAGCTCGGCCGTCAACGTTGGCGCTTGTTGCGGTTGCCTCGGGTATTTCGGGTTTTCTGCTTGCGCCCCGTATCCGGGCCTCCGTCAAAAGCCCACCGAAAGGCGCGGACTCGACCATCAAAGCGGCCAGCCGCAGCCTCTGGCGATTGTTTGTCTCGATGTTTGGCGCGCAAGTGCTGAGCTTTGCACTTGAACTCGGCGCGACCGCATGGGCAAAAAGCGGGTTGGGTGGCAACGCCAATATGCCGGGCGCTCCGGCCAACGGCGCCAACGCGATCGCTGAGCCTGTTTCGCGACACGCCTAAAAACCAGTGTTGGTTACCGCGCAGACGCAAATTTTCACTGACTTTAGTGTGCAACTCATGCTCCAGATATGGGGCAAATAATTTCAACACCTGTGATTCACCATTTACCAAAGGACCTCCATGCCTCTTTCTGCCACCCTACCGCTTGATCCCCGGGAACGCGGGTACGCCCTGTCCACCGGCCACGCCCCAAGTTCCGTGGCCAGCGCCGTCTCGTGGGGCGCCATTGCTGCCGGCGCCACCGCTGGCGCTGCCTTGTCGTTAATCCTGCTGATTCTCGGCGTCGGGCTGGGCCTGTCTTCGGTATCGCCGTGGTCACGTGAAGGCATCAGCGCAACCAGTTTTGGTGTGTCCACCATCGTGTGGCTGGTCCTCACGCAGTTGCTCGCCTCGGCGATGGGTGGCTATCTGGCCGGCCGCCTGCGAACAAAATGGATGGATACGCAGAGGGATGAAATCTATTTCCGTGACACCGCGCACGGCTTTCTCGCTTGGGCCGTGGCCTCACTGGCCACCGCGGCGCTGCTGACCTCGGTGATCGGCTCCATCCTGAGTGGCGGTCTTCAGGCGGGCGCCTCGGTCGTCGGGGGTGTCGCCAGCACCGCCACCGTGGCTGCGGGCGGTTTTGCTGCATCCGGGAAGATGGCGTCTGAGGAAAGTGGGCCAATGGCTTACTTTGTCGATTCGCTGTTTCGCCGGGATGCGACTACTGCGACTGCCGGTTCAACTGAACCTGCGCTGCCTGCCGAGACTTCCGAGCGGACAATGGCTCGGGATGCGGCGGAGATCAGTCGCATTTTCATGAACGTCAGCCGTTCCGAACCTCTGCCACCGAACGACGTCCGCTACGCCGGTCAACTGGTCGCCCAACGCACCGGCTTGTCGCAGCTCGACGCCGAAAAACGCGTGACTGACGTCTATGCCCGCGCTCAGGCCACGCTGAATGCGGCTGAACTTGCAGCGAAAGACACCGCCGACCAGGCGCGCAAGGCGTCGGCCTACGCGGCGCTGTGGATCTTTGTGTCGCTGCTCAGCGGTGCCTTCGTCGCCAGTCTGGCCGCTACTTACGGTGGCCGGCAGCGCGACGCCTGACTATCCAATATAAATATCCAGCTTAAAGAGGCTCCACCATGCGCTCACTTCTATTGCTGTTTTTAGGCATACCCATCCCGATCATCATCCTTATCGCGCTGTTGACGTAGTTGCACCCCACTTACCCCCAAATAACCAAGGAACTGCCATGACCACGCTCACCAAAACCACCACCCCGAAGACTCCCGCTGCTGCAAAGGACGCGATCGCATTACTTAAAGCTGACCACACAGCGGTCAGCGGGTTGTTTGCAGATTACGAAAAAACGAATTCCAGCAGTAAAAAGAAGGCGCTCGTCGCCGAGATTTGTACTGAATTAACCGTGCATGCACAGATCGAGGAAGAGATTTTCTACCCGGCCGTCAAGACGGCACTCAAGGACAAACTGTTGGTCCCGGAAGCGACGGTTGAGCATGGCGGCATCAAGGATCTGCTTGCACAGCTTGAAGGCCTCGAACCCGATGGCGAGATGTACGACGCCAAGGTTCAGGTGCTGTCCGAATATGTCAAGCATCACGTCAAGGAAGAGCAGGACGAGATGTTCCCCAAGGTCAAGGCTACTGCAATGGACCTGGTCGAACTCGGTACCCGGATGGCGGCGCGCAAGACCGAGCTTCTCGCCGCCCGCGGCTGAAGGAAACCCGAGATGTCCAATCCCTTCCTCAAAAAGAACCCGTTCATGAGCATGTTCATGAGCGGAGCAAACCGGATCGCCGGCACGATGCGTGGCCAGGCGACCGCGCAGGCCAAACGCCAGATCACTGCCGCAGTGACCAAGGCCACCAACGACAACCTGAAGGCCATGCTTGGTGCCACAGCGCCGGCAACGCCCAAGGCCAAACCGAAACGGCGGCGTTGATCTCTGCTGCGCGAGCCAACCCGTTGTTCAGACCGCTTGAAGACGGGCCGAAGCGCAGCGTTTGCACCTCACCTGATCGTATGCATTGCATTGAATGGAGGATTTATGAGTGACAAGCCCAGAGTCCGTCCGGGGCTCAGCAGTCCGGACCAAAGCAAGGACGTTGAATTTACGATCGATCAGCAGATCGGTGAAGGACAACGTCAACAGGATGAGAAGGAGAGCCGCGGCCCACTGGGCCCTCCCAATATGGACAAGCGGTACAAGTCGAATCGCCAGCAACGCGATGTCGACACGCAGCACGAAACGCCTGAATTGGAAAAACAACATCGCAGCTCGTTTCCATAGCACGCCGGGTAATTGCCGGTCGGTTCAGGGGGCGTCTTATCGCGGCATTTCAGTCGCATTCACCCAAGGAAAATCATGAAAAGAAATAGCGCAATCGCCGCTCCAAACCCTTCACTGACCCTGCTCGAACCTTTTCGCGCCGCGATGGAGTTTGCCTTTCAACAATTTGCCCTGCCGCCCAAGGCCGCAACGGGCGATGGCCACCCCGTGATCATCTTCCCGGGTCTCGGCGCCGATGGTTCATCGGTGTCCATCCTCCGCGCCCACTGCCAGGAACTCGGCTACGAGGCATTCGACTGGGGTCAGGGATTCAACACCGGGCCGAGTGGCGAACTCGGCGCTTGGCTCGAAGGTCTTGCCAACCAGATCTCCGGTCAACTCGAAAAACACGCAAAACCGGCGACGCTTATCGGCTGGAGCCTGGGTGGCTTGTACGCACGCGAGCTTGGCAAGTTGCTTGCGCCCAAGCTGCGGCAGGTCATCACGATTGCCACACCGTTCAATGGCAGCGCTGACGACCACGGCGCGGGCTGGTTATCCAGCGTCCTAGGCGGCGGTTCAGCCAGCATCGATCCGGCGTGGATTGAGCGCCTGCGCAGTCCACCGCCCATCCGGACGACGTCAATCTACAGCCGATCTGATGGCGTGGTCGCCTGGGAAACCTGCCG
>JAABQX010000085.1 GCA_011391215.1 Rhodocyclaceae bacterium | reverse complement strand
ATCGATCTGTGGGATCGTATCCGCCAGATGAACGATGCCGCGCTGGCACGCTTTGCCGCTTCCGAGCACGCACGTAATGCCACGACCCTGTCGATTTCCTCGCTGGTTGCGGATACCTGGTTTCAGCTGCGCGTACTGGATGCCAAGCTACTGGTCACCCGCGCCGCTGCGGCCAACCTGAAGTCGGTAACGGACCTTGAATACCGGCGCTGGAAGGCGGACGTGGGCACGGAACTCGCCTACATCCAGAGTCTTGCCGAATACAAGTCCACCGAGTCCCGTTTGCCGACGTACGAAGAAGCCGTTTCCCAGACCGAACTGGCGCTGAAGCTTCTCGTCGGGCGCAGCCCGCGCGCGCTCGGCGAACCCGTGCCGCGCGCCTCCCTGCAGAAGCTGCGCAGCGAGGACTTGCCGGAAGGGTCCATGCCAAAGGTTCCGCAAACGCCGCGCGAGGTTGATTCAATCCTGCTACTGCGCCGCCCGGACGTGGCTTCCGCAGAGTTGCTGCTGGTCGCCGCGCATGCCGATGTCAACAGCGCGCGTGCCGAGTTCTATCCACGCCTGACGCTTTCACTACTGGCCGGATTTATTGCTTCGACATCCAGCGTGATTTCCGGCATGCCGCTTTTCTGGGAAGCCAGCGCCGGCATGATCGGACCGATCTTCGACGGCGGCCTGGTGCAGTCGAAGGTCGATGCCGCCGAAGCGCGGCGGCAGAAGGCGCTGGCGCATTACCAATACACCGTTTCAGTCGCCTTCCGCGATGTCTATCAGGCGCTGGTACAGCTGGATACCAGCGATCGCCAGTTCAAGTCGATCCAGGATGAACTCACGGTACGCAAGAGATCCATTGTGCTTGCCGAAAAGAGCTATGACGCCGGGCGTACCAGCAAATTCGAGGTGTTGTCGGAGACGGTCAAGGCGCTGAATTCGGCGTTGTCGCTGGCCGACGCAAGATTCAACCAACTGACCGCACGCAACCAGTACTACAAGGCACTGGGGGGAGGATTCTGATGCTGTTTCATGTCTATGCAGACCCGAAGCCGGAAGGCTATTACGATCCGGTTACGGAACCCTTCGGCATTTACCGGCAGATTCTCGATGCCGACTGGCTGCTCTACATCCTGCTGCCCTTACTGCTGATCATCGTCGTTGGCGGATTGATGCTGGCCTGGCGCGTCCATGAAATTCCGGCACACAAGGCCGACCACAAGAAGATGCGGCAGGCGGAGCTCGTCAGCGCACTTACCCTGCTCGGCCTCCTGGAGCACTGGGTGTGGGCCGTGGCGTTGTTCATCGCCTACATGGACTGGCAGGCCACCGAGGACTGGCTGGTGCGCATCCTGCGCCTTTCGCGCCAGGTCGATCCCGGAAATACTGCCGTACCGCCAGCACCGACTTTTGCGCCAGCTACAGATACAACGGGGGCTCCTGTTGCAACCACACCTGCACCGGCAGCCGCCCAATCGGCACCGCTTGAACCCCGCTTGAGTGCAGTCTCTGCCACAGCCCCCGACAAGGAGCCCAAGGCATGAAGATCACCCTCGTACCTTATATCCTGATCTGCTGGCTGCTGGTCAAATACGGCATCGTCAAGAAAACCGCCGGCAACTTCGTTGCCATGGGTCTGGGCGCCGTCTTCATCCTGTTCATGTTGCTGACCTTCACCCGTTTCTACGCCTTCCTCGACCTGACGGCAACGACGACGGTCAGGGCGCCACACATTGTTCTCAACACCCCCGCCGGCGGCGAAATCGAAAAGATCTTCGTCACGCACAACCAGAAGCTTAAGGCCGGCGATCCGGTCTACAGCTTCAAGACCGACCGCTACGAAATCCAGATGGCGGCAAAGAAAGCCGAAAAATCGCGCCTGCAGACGCAACTGGGCAAGCTCGAAACCGACCTCAAGCGTCTGGGCAAGCTGGTTGGCGAAGTGGTGCCACAGGCTGAATATGACGCCAAGGTGGCCGAAGTGGAAAACCAGCGCGAACTGGTCATCAAGGCCGAACAGGACATGGCCGATCTACAGTGGAAAATCGACAAGGCTATAGTATTTGCCCCGGTGGATGGCCAGGTCATGGTGCAATTCACGTCCGAGGGCCAGTATTTCGGTGAGCAGCGCCCGGCTTCGATCCTCATGTTCACCACGAAAAAGTTCATCGAACTGCGTATCCCGGACCAAGTGTATGAGTACATCAAGCCGAAGGCGTTTTCCGAGTTCTATGTCGACGCTTATCCCGGCAAGATCTTCCGGGCGCGCGTGCATAGCATCACGGAAGCGACCGGCGAAGCACAGGGCGCACTCATTGCCGGCGTGCCGCAGAGCACTACCCAGTTTATGATGAAGAACAGCAACGATGCGGGCCGGACAGTCATTCTCGAATTCGAAGATCCCGATGGCGTGCATATTCCTGTCGGCGCCACCGGCAAGGCTTGGATTGCGGCCGAGAAGCCGGCCCACATTCTCGGCCTACTCGATGTCGTCATCGGCGCCTTGCTGCGTTTCGCCGCAACGGAAGCCTATTTGAAAGCGATGTGATACAAACAAAGCTGCGCTTGGAGCCGTGACCTAATCAACCGGGAGAAATCTTCATGGAACTCATTGTCTATCTAGCCAACGGCAAGCAGGAACGCTTTGTCCAAAACGATCCGGCAATCGAGGCATTGTTGCTGGCTGATTTGCAGGTCGGCCGGATGTTTTCAAACAGCACCATCGTTTTTGGCAGCGCCAGCAATTGCACCCTGACCCACAGCCAGCAGATTTGCCGCATTGACCTGCTGACTGACAAGCCGGTTGCCATGCCCGAAGGCCCCGGCGCCAGAACACTCATTGAGGATGAGGCGAAGTTCCGTACCCGTGCGTTGGCGGCAACACTGGCCATGCAGGGGGGCGTGCAACCCGGTACAGATTACCTGGGTTACGTCTGCATCGAGTTGGTTGGCGGCCACCGCGTGTTGATGGAGGTCGAACAAAAGCTGCGCGACCAAACGCAGCTGTTCACCAATCTGAACCGCATCATCGAACAACCGGTCATTTCGATACCGCATCCGCGCGGTGGCGCCGTTCTGGTCAATAGCAAAAACATCATCAGCTTGAGCCTGGCGCCCGGCATCACGGAATACCCGAAAGGCGCCTGGCTCGTCGAGCCCGCTTGAAGCCAGTAGCGTGACATCGATGCGCAAGCTCATCTTGAAATTTGCGGTCGCCGTCACAGTCACACTATTATTTTCTGCGGCACAGGCGGGTACGGACCTGGATGCCGTGAAAGCGCGCGGCGTCCTGCGTTGCGGCGTCAGCGGCGAGGTTCCCGGTTTTTCCGAGATCGATGCCTCCGGACGATGGCAAGGCATGGATGTCGATTTCTGCCGTGCGCTGGCCGCAGCGGTGCTGGGGGATGCGGAGAAGGTGAAGTTTTTCCCGCTGAAAGCCTCAATGCGCTTTCCTGCCCTGCAGTCGAAAACCATTGATCTGCTGGTACGCAATACGACGTGGACCTTGTCCCGCGAGGTGCTGCTGAAAGTGCAGTTTCCTGCCGTGCTTTTTTACGACGGCCAGGCGTTTATGGTGCCGCTATCCAAGCGTGTCAAATCCTTGAAAGACCTGAATGGCGCGACGATTTGCGTCGAGAAGGGAACGACCCACGCGGCACGTCTTCTCGATAGTTTCGCCATGCGCGAGATGACGGCGCAGCCGCTGGTGGTTGACTCTGCACGGGGAGTTGCTGAAGCGTTCTTCGCCGGCAAATGCGCCGCTTATTCCTCGGATGCCTCCCAACTTGCCGCCGTCCGCAGCCGTGCGCCCGACGGCGCCAAGAGCTACGCCATTTTGCCCGACCGTATCTCGAAGGAACCCATGGGGCCCGTCATCCGCAGCGGTGACCAGGAATGGGCAATGCTGGTGGGCTGGACCCGGCACGTGCTGGTTGCCGCCGAGGAGTTTGGCGTTACCCAGGAAAACGTTGCCTCATTGGCAGAAAAAATGAAACACCGCAAGAATGCCTGGCAACTCATCAGCGGCGAGGATAAGTGGGTGGCGCGCACGCTGGGCGTGCCCGGAAATTGGGCGCAGCGGGCTATCGGAGCGGGCGGGAACTATGGCGAGATTTATGAGCGCAATCTCGGTGGTGCATCGCCGCTGGATATCGAACGCGGCCTCAATCGTTTGTGGACGCAAGGCGGTCTGATGTATGCCCCGCCCATCGACTGAGGGAGTTCCAAGCTGATGACGGATTTTCAGATCACTATCACGCTCATCGTGTTCGGCGTCGTGATCATTGCCATCGCGGCCGACATCATCGACATGGCGCTGGCAGCGCTACTCGGCTGTTCCGTACTCGCGCTGTTCGGCATTCTCGACAAACCTGACGTATCTGCCGCATTGGAGACGGCCGGCGGACCGCTGGCATTGCTGTTCGGCGGCATGGTGGTGGCGCGCATGCTGGCCATGACCGGCCTGTTCGATCGCCTCGGAGCGCTGATGCTCCGGGCGACCCACGGCAGTGGCAAGCGCTACCTGATCCTGCTGGTCGCCGTGGTCGCGCCAGTCTGCGCGCTGTTGCCGAATGCCACCACGGTAATTCTGCTGGCGCCGGTGATCGTCGGCGTCGCGCGCGCGCTCAAGGTGAGCTTTGTCGGCCCCCTGGTGATCACCGCAGTGGTCAGCAACTCGGCCGGCATGCTGACGCTGGTGGGTGACCCGGCAACTTTCCTGGTGGGTAGCTCAATCGGCATGAGCTTTGGTCAATATTTGCAGAAAGTCAGCCTGGCCGGCCTGCTGGCGGTACTCGTGATCATCCCGCTGTTGCCGCGCCTGTTGCCCGATGTCTGGAATTCCCGTGTCGAGGTCGCTGCTGAAACCGCTTTGCCGCCGATCCAGCGACCGCTTTTCGCCGCCTTTGCGCTTTTTGTCCTGGCGATCATGGTCGGTCTGTTTCTTGTCGGCGAGGAATTGCCCATCCATCTCGGTCCGCCGGGCACCGCGATCATGGCAGCGTCGTTCGCCCTGCTGGTGATCTATGGCGCCCGCATCGAACCGATCGACAATGTCTTGCGCGACGTCGACTGGAAAACCCTGGTGTTCCTCGCCGCCATCTTCTGCCTGGTGCAGGCCTTCACCAAAACCGGCTTGCTGCAAGGCATGTCCTTCAAACTCTATGAATGGTTCGGCACCGATTTCGCCCTGGTGGCACTGATACTCCTCGCTGCCATCGGTCTGTTGTCGGCAGTTCTGGCGAATATCCCTGTGGTAGCCGCATCCCTGATTATGACCAAGGGCTACCTGGTGGCGGCCGAGGCAGTGCCGGAGTTGGCTCTGGCGGCAGGCTTTACCGACTGGCCGGCGGCCACGATCCCGGTCTTCATCGCGATGATGTTCGGCGCAACGCTCGGCGGCAATGCCACGGTGATCGGCGCCTCGGCCAATATCGTCAGCGTCGGCATTTGTGCACGCGAAGGCGAGCGTGTCAGCTTCATGCGCTTCATGCGCCTCGGCTTGCCAATTACCCTGGTGCAGCTGGCGGTATCTTCGCTCTATGTCATGGGGCTGTTCTGGCTGATGCGCTAACCCCATGAAGATTGAAAAAGTCGGCGCTGTAGCCGGCGGCATCATCTTCTTTTTCCTCCTGCTGGCGAGCGGCATCTCGCAAGCGCAGGATATCGAGCCCAGGGCTTACTCCAACGCACCAGTCGGCATGAATTTCCTGGTCGCGGCCTATGGCTACTCGGAAGGGGGCGTTTCCTTCGATCCCTCGGTGCCGCTGACAAACGCAAACATCAAGACCGACCTGACCGCAGTCGCCTATGCACGAGTGCTGGAGGTGGGCGGGCAATCAGGCAAGTTCGACATCATCCTGCCGTATGCCTCACTCAATGGGACGGCGGACTATATGGGCAGCCCCGTAGCCCGCGAGGTTTCCGGCTACGGCGACCCGCGACTGCGCTATTCCATGAATTTCACCGGGGCACCCGCTCTGACAGTGCAGGATTTTTCGGCTTACCGGCAAGACCTGATCGTTGGTGGCAGTGTGCAGGTATCCATACCGACCGGGCAGTATGACAGCGACAAGCTGATCAATATCGGCACCAACCGCTGGTACATCAAGCCGGAACTGGGTGCGTCCAAGGCATGGGGACCATGGACTCTGGAGCTCATCACCGGAGTAACGCTCTTTGGCGACAACGATGACTTTTTTGGTGGCAAGCGGCGCGCGCAGGATCCCATCTATTCGCTGCAGGGACACCTGATTTACGGTTTTTCCTCCGGTATCTGGGCTGCTTTTACGGCGGCCTATTTGAACGGCGGGCGGACGACGCTAGATGGCATCCGTGGCAACGATCTGCAGGAGAACTTCCGCCTGGGTGCGACATTGGCGCTGCCGGTAGATCGTCACCACTCGATCAAGCTATATGCCAACTCCGGTATATATACGCGCACCGGAACTGACTTCGATACAATCGGAGTCGCATGGCAGTATCGTTGGGGTGACGGGTTTTAACGCGGCAGGCACGCCGTCCCGCCAGCGCCGACTTTTCTATAACGCCTGCATCACTCGCATAAGCTTTGACCGTACCGTTTCGGCCAGCATCGCCACGCCGGGGTTATCGACCAGGGCAAGTACGGCCAGAGGATCCATGAATTCGACGAAGACCGCTCCTGCTGCGTCCTGCCGGACGACGACATTGCAGGGAAGCAGCAGCCCGATTGACGGCTCAGCCGTCAGTGCCTGGTGCGCCAGTGCCGGGTTGCAGGCACCAAGAATTCGATAAGACGGCATGTCAGCGTCCAGTTTCTTTTTCAACGTCGCCGCAACGTCAATTTCCGTCAACACCCCGAAGCCCTCTTTTTGCAGTTCCGCTGTTACCCGTTCGAGGGCCAGTTCAAAGGGAACATCTACCTGCTTGCCAAATCCGTATCTGGTGCTCATTGCTTTTCTCCATGGTTTGCGTTTTGGTACAGGAGGCAGTCTCGACGCAAGCAACGCCCTCCTCTTAGCCAAGAGTGTAACGCTCATCGAAGCCATCCAATGCAGTACAGTTCCTTCAACACTAAAATGAGGGGAAATGCGGGTTCGTTGGCTTCGAGCAACCTCAGCGCAAAGAGCGGCAGAAACTTGGCTGGCATGACACCGGCACAATCCGCCTATGTCCGGGAGGGGGTTTCCAGTAGAGTATCTGGTTTGGCAATATCACACGAGATGACTGGCCCCCATGTTTGAGCAAGCCTTCAAGAATATCGACGCCGACCTGCGCAATGAAGCGGGTTGCACCACCGAACTCGACTACACCGAACAAACCTCCTGGCTGCTGTTCCTCAAGTATCTCGACGGGCTTGAACAGGACAAGGCGATGGAGGCGGAACTGGAGGGCCGGAAATACGCCTTCATCCTCGACACCGCTTACCGCTGGTCA
>JAABQX010000084.1 GCA_011391215.1 Rhodocyclaceae bacterium | reverse complement strand
GTTGGCACTGCCGCCGGTGAAGATCCACTGTTCGATCCTCGCCGAGGATGCCATCAAGGCAGCCGTCGCCGACTACAAGAAACAGCAGGAGAGCAAGTGATGGGCGTGACACTCTCTGAAGCCGCCGCCAAACACGTGGCTGGTTTTATCGCCAAACGTGGCAAGGGCATCGGTATCCGCCTCGGTGTCAAGACTTCCGGCTGCTCGGGCATGGCCTACAAACTCGAATTTGCTGACAGCAGCGAACCCGACGATATCGTCTTCGATTCGCACGGACTGAAGGTACTGATCGACCCGAAAAGTCTGCCCTATCTGGAAGGCACCGAACTGGATTTCACCCGCGAGGGTTTGAACGAAGGCTTCAAGTTCAACAACCCGAACGTCAAGGACCAGTGTGGCTGCGGCGAGAGCTTCCACGTTTGATGACGACTCATCAATGACCAGCCAATGACCAGTTTTGACCGCGAAACACTCCAGCAGGATTTTTTCAGCCTGTTCGGTTTGCCACGCCAGCAAGGGCTGGATGCCGACCAGCTGGAACTGCTCTACCGCGACATCCAATCCAAGGTGCATCCTGACAAGCATGCGCATCTGGCTGACAGCGACAAGCGCCTGGCGATGCAATGGGCGACGCATGTCAACGAGGCCTACCAGACGTTGAAGGATCCGCTCAAGCGCGCGCGTTACCTGCTGCAATTGGCCGGCCACGATGTGCGGCTGGAAACCAATACCGCCATGCCAGCAGAATTTCTGATCGCGCAGATGGAATTGCGTGAGGCCGTGGCCGAAGCAAAAGATGCTGGCGATGCAGAAACGCTGGATGATTTGCACCGGCACCTGAAAAAAGATTCACGCGCTGAATACGCGTTGCTGCAGGAGGCGCTCGATGCCGGTGCGCTCGGGCGGGCGGGTGAGTTGGTTCGGCAGTTGATGTTCCAGGAAAAACTATTACAGGAAATCGACGACGCCCTGGCACTGGTTGAGGGCTGATCGCCGCAAATGTAGGCGCAGGGAGTAAATAACAAGAATGGCACTATTGCAACTTTCCGAACCCGGAGAATCGACCGCGCCGCACGAACACCGGTTGGCGGTCGGCATCGATCTGGGGACTACTAATTCGCTGGTTGCCACGGTGAAAAGCGGCATGTCGGTCGTGCTCAACGATGAGTTGGGGCGTCCCCTGTTGCCTTCCATCGTGCGCTATGGCGCCGGCCCTGCCGAAGTAGGCTTCAGCGCCCAGTCGCATCAATCCATCGACCCGAAAAATACTGTCGTCTCGGTGAAGCGTTTCATGGGGCGTGGCCTTAAGGATATCGCCCATATCGAGTCGATGCCTTACGACTTCATTGAAGCCGAGGGCATGATCAAGCTGAAGACGGCGCAGGGCATCAAAAGCCCGGTCGAGGTTTCGGCAGATATTCTCAGGGCCCTGCGCGAGCGTGCCGAGGCTTCGTTGGGCGGTCCGCTTACCGGCGCGGTGATTACTGTGCCGGCCTATTTTGACGACGCCCAGCGCCAGGCCACCAAGGATGCGGCACGGCTGGCCGGTTTGTCGGTACTGCGATTGCTTAACGAACCTACGGCGGCGGCGATTGCCTACGGGCTTGACAATGCCTCTGAAGGAATTTATGCCGTCTACGACCTGGGCGGTGGCACCTTTGACATCTCGATCCTCAAGTTATCGAAAGGTGTATTTCAGGTGCTGTCCACCGGTGGCGATTCCGCGCTGGGGGGTGACGATTTCGACCACCGCGTGTTTTGCTGGGTCATCGAGCAGGCCAAATTGGCGCCTGTTTCGCTAGGCGATGCGCGTCTGTTGCAGATGCGTGCCCGCGAGGCCAAGGAGTTTTTGACCCTGCATGGCGAGGCGCCGATTACTGCCAAGCTCTCGACAGGTGAATTCGTCGACCTCAAATTGTCGACGGAAGTTTTTGCCGAGATCACTCGTACGCTGGTGCAGAAGACGCTGGGGCCGACGAAGAAGGCGCTGCGCGATGCCGGCCTTACCCCGGACGAGGTCAAGGGTGTGGTGATGGTCGGGGGCGCGACGCGCATGCCGCAGATCCAGCATGCCGTCGAGGCTTATTTCGGCCAGGAGCCTCTCAACAATCTCGACCCGGACAAGGTGGTTGCGCTCGGTGCCGCCACACAAGCCAATCTGCTGGCCGGCAATCGCGCCGCCGGCGACGACTGGTTATTGTTGGATGTGATTCCACTTAGCCTGGGTATCGAAACCATGGGCGGTTTGGTGGAAAAGATCATCCCGCGCAACTCGACGATTCCCGTCGCGCGGGCGCAGGAATTTACGACATTCAAGGACGGTCAGACGGCGATGGCGCTGCAAGTCGTGCAGGGCGAGCGCGAGTTGGTTTCGGATTGCCGTTCGCTGGCGCGTTTCGAGTTGCGAGGTATTCCGCCGATGGTGGCCGGCGCGGCACGCATTCGTGTCACTTTCCAGGTGGATGCCGACGGACTGCTGTCGGTTTCAGCACGCGAGCAGACGACCGGCCATGAGGCAAATGTCGAGGTGAAGCCGTCGTATGGCTTGAGCGACGACGAGATCACTTCGATGCTCAAGGATGGTTACAACCACGCCTCCGACGATGCCTTCCGGCGTGCGCTACGCGAGGCACAGGTCGAGGCGCAACGCCTGGTCGAGGCGGTACAGTCAGCCATCAAGGAAGATGCGCAACTGCTCTCCATGCTCGAACGCGCGCATATTGAAAGTTGCCTCGCCAAATTGCAGACGGTGCTGCTTGGCGACGACCGCCGTGCCATCGACGCCGGCATGGATGCGCTCTCCAAGGCTACCGCCGAATTTGCCGCCCGTCGCATGAATCAGAGCGTCCAGCGTGCGCTGGCCGGAAAGAAAGTTGAAGAGATATGACACAAATTATTGTTCTCCCCCATGTCGAACTTTGCCCGCAGGGTGCGGTGATTGAGGTAGCACCGGGAATCTCTATCTGCGATGCGCTGCTCGATAACGACATCGACATCGAGCATGCCTGCGAAAAGTCCTGCGCCTGCACCACTTGCCATGTAGTGATCCGCGAGGGCTTTGAGACGCTGGAAGCGGCTGAGGAACTCGAGGAAGATCTGCTCGACAAAGCGTGGGGGCTGGAGCCGACGTCGCGTCTGTCCTGCCAGGCGCTGGTGACCGAGACGCCGCTGGTGGTGGAAATTCCGAAGTACACGATTAACATGGCAAAAGAAGGACACTCGAAAAAATGAAGTGGACCGATAGCCTCGATATCGCCATCGAACTTGCCGAGCGCCATCCGGAAGTCGACCCCAAGGTGCTCAATTTTGTCGACCTGATGCGCTGGGTGATGGCATTGCCTGACTTCGAAGAAAATGCAAGCCATTGCGGTGAGAAGAAACTCGAAGCGATCCAGCAGGCGTGGATCGACGAGACTGAATGACATGAGTGGTGCATTGCGCCTGCTGGCCTGCTTGGGATGTTTATTGCTGACGGGTAGTGCGCTGGCCGACCAGCCGGTGGGTATCACCGCGCAGCAGCCCTGGGTCGATGTCCTGCACGAGGGACGACCGGTACGTATCCAGCGTGACCCGGATAACTTCAGCCAGATCGATCCGGACTACGCGATGACCTCGCGGCCGTGCCCGCCTTATTGCGTTCAGCCGATGCAGCTGGCGCCGGGGGTCGAGACCATCGGCGAACTCGAACTTCTCGAAACTATCAAGCGCATTACCCTTGGTGCAGACAACCTTCTGGTGATCGATTCCCGTGATCGGGATTGGTTGATTCGCTCCGGCACCATCCCGGGTGCCATCCATCTGCCATGGGAAAAACTGCACCCCGCGCATACCGATCCCGAGGCGATTGCCGATATCCTGACCTTGCTGTTCGGTGCCAGCCGCACGGGTCTGCTGTGGAATTTCGAGAATGCCAGGACGCTGGTGTTCTATTGCAACGGCCCGTGGTGCGGGCAGTCGCCGACGAATATCAAGCAGTTGCTGGCGTTGGGCTACCCGGCCCACAAGCTCAAGTGGTATCGCGGCGGCATGCAGGAATGGAAAAGCCTCGGGCTGACCACGGTTCCTGTCAAGCAACCCTGATCGCGGTGCGATGATTTCCGGCTTGATCGACACGCACTGTCATCTCGATGCGGCGGAGTTCGATGCCGATCGCGATGCGCTGATGGTGGAAAAAGTCGGCGTTGGCGTGACGGCAATCGTCGTGCCTGCCGTCGAGCGTGGCAACTTCGGTGCCGTGGCAAGCGTCTGTCGCGACTACCCGGGGTGCTCACCCGCTTATGGCATCCATCCGCTGTATGTCGAGCGGGCACGACCGGAGGATCTCGACGTGCTGTGCGCCACGCTGGTTCGTGAGCCGGCTGTTGCGGTAGGCGAGATCGGCCTCGATCGCCATGTTGAACCCCGCGACGATGCATTGCAGGAATTTTATTTCGTCGAGCAACTCAAGATCGCTCGCGAACTCGGCCTGCCGGTGCTGCTGCATGTGCGTCGTGCCATCGACCCGATTCTCAAACACCTGCGGCAGGCGCGCGTGCCTGGCGGCATTGCCCACGCCTTCAACGGTAGCCGTCAGCAGGCGGAGGCGTTCATCAAGCTCGGCTTCAAACTCGGTTTTGGCGGTGCAATGACCTTCGAGGGTTCCCTGCGTATTCGCGAATTGGCGGCCACCCTGCCGCTGGAAAGCATTGTGCTGGAAACCGATGCGCCCGATATTCCCCCGGCCTGGAAAGCCGGTGCGCGCAATACGCCCGCTGATTTGCGACCAATTGCCGAAACGCTGGCACAATTACGCAGTTTGTCGCTTGCGGAAGTTTCGGCGGCGACCACTGCCAACGCCTATGCGGTTTTACCGCGCCTCAGATCACTTACCACCACTGGAGAAAAACCATGACCACCGTCACCCTGCAAGGCAACCCTTTCCGCGTTGATGGCAGCCTGCCTGCCGTCGGTGCTGCCGCGCCTGCACTCAACCTCACCAACGGCGATCTCGCCGATGTCACGTTGGCCAATTACGCCGGCAAGCGCAAGGTGCTGAACATCGTGCCGAGCCTCGACACCCCAACCTGTGCCACCTCGACGCGCAAGTTCAACGAGTCTGCCGCCAGCCTGAATAATGCTGTCGTGCTGGTGGTTTCTGCTGACCTGCCTTTTGCGGCCGGCCGCTTCTGTTCGGTCGAGGGTCTGAAGAACGTCGCCCACCTGTCGACCTTCCGCCATCCGGAATTCATGAAAGCCTGGGGTGTGGCGATGGCCGAAGGCCCGCTGCTCGGCCTGACTGCGCGCGCCGTCGTTGTTCTGGATGAAAGTGACAAGGTTCTGTACACACAACTCGTTCCGGAAATCGCGGACGAACCGGATTACGCTGCCGCACTAAAGGCTCTTTGATTTCGGGGTTTTTCGCGTAATTCGCGAACGCTGGATAGCAGTAGCCGTCATCAAACTGGCTATGCAGCAAGACACGGCCCTCCCGAAATTCATGGGAGGGCCGGCCCGTCAGTTTAAGGTCCTTCTGCCCGTAGCGTCATGCGACCCACACTCTGCACGACGTTGAGGTGCCGCAGCACATTCTGGCCGAGCAGAGCTTCACCGGGCATACCCGGGAGAATGACGATCCTGACATCGCGGATTGTGATGCCACCGAGCGTCACGGTCTGTCCGGTGACTTCTTCGCCCCGTGAGACGCCGCCTGCCGTGCCGATGCTGACTGGACGCCCTTGCGGCAAACCGATACGTCGGGCGACAGCCGTGCTGACAGACACCGTACTGGCGCCGGTATCGACAAGGAATGTCACGTCCTGCGAGTTGATCATTCCCGCCACATAGTAATGACCATCGGGGGAGCGGGGGATGTCGATCACTGTTTCATTGACTGCCGTGGCCACCTTGGGCCGAATCTGGCCGTCGATGACGACATAGGCAGCGCCCAGCAAGGCAACCCAGATGATCGCAGCAATGTAGTGTTTGCCTGCGAGACTCATCGAGAAACTGCCTCCGCTTCCAGCAACTCGGTGTCGTCATGCGTATAGGCCGGACTGCAACAGCACAGGATTCGTAGCGGTGTCGTGCCGACTGCCTCGATGCAATGCGGCGTTCCCGGCGGGATCAGCACAGAATCCCCCCTTAATACCTCAAATGTCTCGTCACCCAGGGTCATCCTGCCGCTGCCAGCCGTCACGTGATAGATTTCCTCGGTCATGTGATGCCGGTGGAAAAGGGTACGGGTTCCCGGCGAAACGGTCGCCTCGGCCAGACTCTGGTTTTGGCCGCCGTGCAGGACAGGATGCATCAGTTCGCGGATCACCGATCCGTCCTTCGTGATATACGCGGCGATGTGGCTGTAGGAAGTCTTCAAGCTCGGTATCCTTTTTTCGCTATATCTCGCCAGATTAATACATGGGATGCGCGGTTATAGTGAGCGGAAAGCAAAAAACCGCCCAAAGGCGGCTCCACGCTTAATCACAGTGATGATTCCCCGACCTCAAAGATCGTCGTATTCCTGATCCTGCTTGGGTTCTAAAAAATCTTCACATTCCATTTGCTTCTGTTTCCCCTATTTTCTTTGATATGCCAGAACATCATGCTCCGGCAGTATTACGGCTGAATGACAGTGCATGCATGGTACCTATAACGGCAAGAAGCGGGAATGGTTGACAGGTGTTCATCAGACACTACTATGGTGTTCTTATGGGCACTATGTGCAAGGATCCTAAAATGCCTCCATCCGACACCTTCCGCAACACCGAATACCTCGATTACTGCGCCGATGTAGAGGGCGGATGCGGGAGATCTTTGGCGTTGTCACCGGCCCGGTGCGACGTTACCAGCACTGATTCCTCCCCATGGCCAGCAGTGCAACCACTAGGAATCTCTCATCCCCGGATGGAGTCCTTTCACTTCCGCCGCCCTCCATTCCCTTGCCGGGGTGCCCTGTCCTGGTGCAACCCGTCCCCGCAGGCTTTCCGTCCCCGGCGTCCGATTGTTACGAGGATCGCCCGAGCTTGGACGAACATCTCATCGAGCATAAGGAGGCCACGTTTTTCGTCCGTGTCCAAGGGCACTCCATGACAGGGTTCGGCATTCACGATGGCGACCTGCTGGTGGTGGATCGGGCGCTCGATCTGGCGGACCGTAGCGTGGTCATTGCCGTTGTCGATGGTGGGTTCACCGTCAAGCAGCTTTGCCGTATTCCGAATGGCATCCTGTTGCGCTCAGGCAATCCCGGTCAGTCAAGTCCAAAATCTGCTGTAAATTCGCTTTGACCCGGTCAATGACGAATGGTTTTCAGCTGGCGAGGGCAACAACGTTGTTGCCCTCTCTGGCGGCGGCGCAGGAGGCAACCCACTCCTTGAATTCATCCATATCGAGGTACTTCCGTTCCTGCCAAGTCTCGTTCTGCTCGGCCAGCAGGGCACCGATCAGGCGCAGGGCTGACTCATCGTTGGGGAAGATGCGGATGACCCGCTCCCGGCGGCGAATTTCCTC
>JAABQX010000083.1 GCA_011391215.1 Rhodocyclaceae bacterium | reverse complement strand
AGCCAGCGCGGTAACGACTTCAGATGACTTCATTTCGTTAGTTCCAGAATTATAGAAACGATAATAGCAAAATACTCCTTCATTGACTACGCACCTGACGTAAGTCATTTTTTCCCTTGCTTTTGCGGGCACAATCCTGACTTTCCGTTGCTGCATAAGGTACAAGACCATGACATCAGGCCCGCGCGAAATCGTCACGCCGTTCCGCCCCATTCCCCTTGAAGTGCCGGAGGGCATGAAGCCCAACGAGTTCTTCAACAGTACCGAGAACCTCAACGATCTAGTCAATAACAACGGCTTGTTGCAGAACCAGGAAGGTCTGCTGCTTTACCGCAAAGCGCTCGGCCACAGCAATGATTTCGATTGCTCGATCATCTACAACACTTCACGCAGCATTCTCGATCCGCTCGGCCGCCCGGTGCGTCGCACCCAGGTGCCGGACCAGGTGAAGAACGTCTGGAATCGCATGAATCAGATCATCATCGAGTACATGCTGGAACATTACCCGGATCCGGATGCGCATCTCGTGCTCGCCGGTGAAGCCAGCCTCGACGCCACCTGGCCGCTGACCTCACCCGGAGTACCGAGTATCCGCATGCTGCACAATCACTTCATCACTTTCGACAAGGCTGCATTGCGCGCTGCGCCGATTGCCGATGCCAGCAACCCCAACCTGACGGACGGCGGCCAACACTCGCTGTTTCAGGCACATATGCGCGATGTCTATCGCGCCTTCTTCGATGGTCTCGACCTGCAGATCCTCAAGCCTTGCGAGTCAGGCGCCTGCCGCCTGGCCCTGACCGGCTATCCGCAGGGGCTGCCGAGCTGGGAAATCCAGGGCGGCGCGGGCGCGCTGAAGGAGGTGCGTTTCTGGAAGGAGTACGACACCATTCTCAAGGGCTTCATCGACTTCTATCGTACCTTCTTCACTCAGGTATCGACGCGCAATGCCCCGCTGCCGCGCGACATCAATTTCCCCGAACTGGTGGAGGACAAACTCCAGTTCGACAACGACTTCCTCAAGGCGGCAAAGATGGTGCGCGACCGCTGCATCAAGGACGCGAAATACGCCAACTCGATCCGCTGGCAGCCGGCGTTCAAGCAGCTAATCTACCGCAACGACGAAGGCAAGCTCATCGTCACCATCAGTCAGAACTCTATCGGCAATGCAATTACGGAGTTGCTGGGCGTCGTAGTGAATCGCCGGCCGGATGCCGATGCCTACGGCCAGGCCGAAACCGGTTTGATAGAAAGGCTGCTGGAGGTGCGTCGCCGCCTGGTCGAAGCCGACCTCGGCGAAGGCATCACTACGCCGCATTGGGGTGCGGCGTAGCCCAAGACTCAGGCGGGTGCGGTGGCGGTCGGTGCAGCACCCGGCGTGTTGTCGCCGGTGGAAGGTTTGACCGGTGCGCTGGAAGGCTTGGGCGGACGCGGCGGCTTGCCTTCCATGATGTCGTTGATCTGGTCGGCATCGATGGTTTCCAACTCGAGCAGAGCGGCAGTCATGGCTTCGACCTTGTCGCGATTCTCTTCGAGCAAGCGACGCGCCAGTGCATATTGCTCGTCGATGATGCGGCGAATTTCGGCATCGACCGTCTGCAGCGAGGCTTCTGACATGTTCTTGTGCGTGGTGACCGAGCGGCCAAGGAAAACCTCGCCCTCCTCTTCGCCATACACCATCGGTCCGAGCTTATCCGACATGCCCCACTGCGTCACCATGCGGCGTGCAAGATCGGTGGCACGCTGGAAGTCGTTGGAAGCGCCCGTAGTCATCTGATCCATGAACAATTCTTCGGCAATGCGGCCACCGAACAGCACGGTGATGGTATTCAACAAACGTACGCGATCCTGGCTGTAGCGATCTTCGGTCGGCAACTGCATGGTCACGCCCAGCGCGCGACCGCGCGGGATGATCGTCACTTTATGCACCGGGTCGGTCTTGGGCAGAAGCTTGGCGACCACGGCATGACCGGACTCGTGGTAGGCGGTGTTGCGGCGCTCTTCCTCGGGCATGACCATGGAACGACGCTCGGCACCCATCATGATCTTGTCCTTGGCGCGCTCGAAGTCTTCCATATCGACCAGGCGCTTGTTGGCACGCGCAGCGAACAGGGCGGCCTCGTTCACCAGGTTGGCAAGGTCGGCACCCGAAAAACCGGGACAGCCACGCGCCAGCACAGAAGGCTCGACATCGGTCGACAGCGGCACCTTGCGCATATGAACTTTCAGGATCTGTTCGCGGCCGCGAATGTCCGGCAGCGGCACGACCACCTGGCGGTCGAAGCGGCCGGGGCGCAGCAGCGCGGGATCGAGCACGTCGGGACGGTTGGTCGCGGCGATGACGATGACGCCGACGCTGGCTTCGAAGCCGTCCATTTCAACCAGCAAGGCATTCAGCGTCTGTTCGCGCTCGTCGTTGCCGCCGCCCAGGCCGGCGCCGCGCTGGCGGCCGACGGCGTCGATCTCGTCGATGAAGATGATGCAGGGGGCGGACTTCTTGGCCTGTTCGAACATGTCGCGCACGCGCGCCGCGCCGACACCAACGAACATCTCGACGAAGTCGGAACCGGAAATCGAGAAGAACGGCACCTTGGCCTCGCCGGCTATTGCACGCGCCAACAGGGTTTTGCCGGTGCCGGGGCTGCCGACCATCAGCGCGCCGCGCGGAATGCGGCCGCCAAGCTTCTGAAACTTGGTGGGATCGCGCAGAAAATCGACAAACTCGGAGACCTCTTCCTTCGCCTCGTCGCAACCCGCGACATCGGCAAAAGTCACGGTGTTACTGTTTTCGTCCAGCATGCGCGCCTTGCTCTTGCCGAAGGAGAAGGCGCCGCCGCGCCCGCCACCCTGCATCTGGCGCATGAAGAAGACCCAGACGCCAATCAACAGCAGCATCGGGAACCACGAAACAAAAATACTCGTCAGGAAAGACTGCTCTTCCTCGGGTTTGGCTACCACCTTGACATTGTTCTTGAGCAGGTCGGAGACCATCCAGAGGTCGGGCGGCGCATATGCGGTAATACGCTTACCGTCCTGAGTCGTCGCTTCGAGCGTACGCCCTTGGATCACCACTTTGGCGATGCGCCCTGACTTTACCTCGTCGAGGAAAGCCGAGTACTCCATGGTGTTCTGCGCGGCCTGCCGCGTGTTGAACTGATTGAACACAGTCATCAGCACGATGCCGATCACCAGCCAGACGGCGAGATTTTTGAAAAGATTATTCAAGTCAATGCCTCACATTTCCCCACAAGGGTGAATACAAGCTTTCATTCTAAGTTGCTTCTTCCACCGCAAATCACGCTACAAAGCTTTTTTTTGCTTCGCCAGAAGATACAACTCGGCACTACGATCCCGCGATGCCGCCGGCTTGCGCGTCGCCAGCGTGCCGAAATTCTCCTGCAACGCCTTACGCAACTCCATGAAACCCGCGCCCTGAAATACCTTGGTCAGCAACGCACCACCCGGTTTCAGATACTCGCGGGCAAAATCAAGCGTCAGCTCTGCCAGCAACATCATCTGTGCGTTATCCGTATCCGTTATGCCGGTCATATTGGGTGCCATATCAGATAAAACAAGGTCGACCTGCCGTCCCGCCAACGCCGACTTTAGCTGTTCGAGCACCGTATCCTCACGAAAATCGCCCTGAATGAAGTCGACCCCGACCAGCGGCTCCATTTTCAGCAGGTCCAGCGCAATCATGCACCCGCCGGGCTGGATACGTTTCACCGCATACTGGCACCAGCTACCCGGCGTCGCCCCCAGATCGACGACCGTCATGCCCGGCTTGAGAAGATGATCCTTTTCGTCGATTTCCTTGAGTTTGAAGACGGCGCGGGAGCGCCACCCCTCTTTCTGTGCAAGCTGGACATAGGTATCGTTGACGTGCTCGGTCATCCACATCTTGCTTTTTTTCTTCTGCTTGGTCGTCCAACTCATCTAAAATTCACGCATGAATGAAATAACTCCCGAAACTCTTGAAATAACACCCGCCGAGCGCCGCGCCTTGCGCGCCACCGCGCACTCTTTGCAGCCTGTCGTCGCCATCAGCCAGAAAGGCCTATCGGCCGGCGTGCTGAAGGAAATCGATGCCTCGCTGAACTCGCATGAACTGATCAAGGTCAAGGTTCATGGCATCGAGCGCGATGACCGCGCCGCCCTGCTGACCGAAATTTGTGCCACGCTGCACTGCGCACCCGTGCAGCATATCGGCAATATTCTGATCTTGTGGCGGGAAAATCCCGAAAAAGCTACGCCGGTTCCGGCTAAACCTCGCCGTGTAGCCAAACCCCGCACCAAAAAACAGGCCGCCGCCGCGCTCGAAAAACGCCGTTCCGGCCGCTAACCAGCCTGCCGCAAAATTTAGCGTTCGGCAGGTCTCACCATTTACATGTCCAGCGGGCGCGTGACGGGGACCGGAGATACTCAAACGGCTGCCCGCAACCCACCTCAGCGGTGATCTACTGCCCCAGCGACGGGGGCGCATAGGCCCATTTCATTTCCCGAAAAATTTGCACGCCCTGCTTGCTGAGCCTCCAGGCTTGGGCGCCAAGCTTAGTCGGGTAGCCTTCAATGCAGGAAGGCGGAACCGGCCGGAAGGCGAGTCGCGGCATCAGGATGTATTTGTTGATTTCCGCCATGTCGCCCTCGATGCACTTTTCGAGGTTGCCCTCCATAGTTTGCACCATGAGATTATCATTGTCCCGCCTACCGCCGGTCTGGACGATCCTGACGATGCGGCCGCTGTCCGGGTGGGGAGTGTCGCCGATGCGCACGTAACAGGAGATCATGATCAGGTCCCCTGCCTGCCAATAGGCGGGATCAGCCTTCTGCCTCTGTGACCGAGCCTCCAGCACTTTCGGCCTGGCACTCAGTGCATCGCCTAGTCTAAACATCTTTCCCTCCCCCTCCGGATCACGCAGTACGCACGAAAAAGTGCACCAAATGTACACCAAAATCTTGGCCAATAGTTGTCGTCTGGATCACGCTGGCAACGCTTGAATAGTGTTGCCAGCCGTCCCGCCAGCGCCGACTTTCACGCTGCTGTCGCATCGTGCCCGCTGTCGCCGAAGGCCAGCTTCTTCACGCGGAATAACTCGTCGCGCGCGGCAGCAGCCTGCTCGAATTCCAGATTTTTCGCATGCTCCTGCATGGCTTTTTCCAGCCGTTTGATCTCACGCGCCAGCGCTTTTTCGCTCATCGCCTCGTATTTCGCCGCCTCCTGCGCGACCTTGAGTTCGCGATTGACGGCCTCCGCATCGTAAACGCCATCGATAATGTCCTTGATGCGTTTTGTCACCCCCACAGGGGTAATGCCATGTTCGGCGTTATGGCTTAGCTGCTTGGTCCGGCGCCGCTCGGTTTCAGCCATCGCGCGTTTCATTGAATCGGTGATCCTGTCGGCGTAGAGGATGGCCGTACCGTGCAGATGGCGCGCCGCCCTGCCGATAGTCTGGATCAGCGCGCGCTCGGAACGCAGGAAGCCTTCCTTGTCCGCATCGAGAATCGCGACCAGCGACACCTCGGGAATATCCAGGCCTTCGCGCAGCAGATTGATGCCCACCAGCACATCGAACATGCCCAGCCGGAGATCGCGGATGATCTCGACACGCTCGACGGTGTCAATGTCCGAGTGCAGATAGCGCACTTTGACGCCATTATCGGCGAGGAAGTCGGTGAGTTGCTCGGACAAGCGCTTGGTGAGCGTGGTGACGAGAATGCGCTCTCCGGCCGCCACGCGACGCTTGATTTCCGTCAGAAGATCATCAACCTGCGAGGTTGCCGGGCGCACCTCCAGCACCGGATCGACGAGGCCGGTCGGCCGCACCACCTGCTCGACCACCTGGCCCTGATGCTCCCGTTCGTAATTGGCCGGTGTCGCCGAGACGAACACCGTTTGCGGCATCAGGCGTTCGAATTCCTCGAACTTGAGCGGGCGATTGTCGAGCGCCGAAGGCAGGCGGAAGCCATAATTGACGAGGTTTTCCTTGCGCGACCGGTCGCCCTTGTACATGGCGCCGACTTGGGAGATCGTCACGTGCGATTCATCGATGAACATGATCGCATCCGGTGCCAGATAGTCGTAGAGCGTCGGCGGCGGCTCGCCCGGCTGGCGGCCGGACAAGTGCCGCGAGTAGTTTTCGATGCCCTTGCAGAAACCCAGTTGGTCGAGCATTTCGAGGTCGAAACGGGTGCGCTGCTCGATGCGCTGGCATTCGACCAACTTCTGCTCGTTTTGAAAACATTCGATACGCTCGCGCAACTCAGCCTTGATTTTCTCGATGGCCTGCAAGACCGTGGCGCGCGGCGTGACGTAATGGCTGGACGGAAAAACGGTAAAGCGCCCGAGTCGCTGCCTGGTGTGGCCGGTCAAGGGATCGAACAGCGTCAGCGTTTCAATCTCGTCATCGAACAGGGTGACGCGCAAGGCGCTCTCGGCGTTTTCCGCAGGGAAAATGTCGATCACGTCGCCGCGCACGCGGAAGGTGCCGCGATGAAAATCGATTTCATTGCGCTCATACTGCATTTCGGACAAGCGGCGGATGATCTCGCGCTGGCCGGTCTTTTCGCCTTGGCGCAGGTGCAGGATCATCGCGTGGTAATCGACCGGATCGCCGATACCGTAGATGGCCGATACGGTACAAACGATCACCACATCACGCCTTTCGAGTAGCGACTTGGTTGCCGACAGGCGCATTTGCTCGATATGCTCGTTGATCGACGAATCCTTCTCGATAAACAGGTCGCGAGAAGGAACATAAGCTTCCGGCTGGTAGTAGTCGTAGTAGGAAACGAAGTACTCGACGGCATTCTCGGGGAAAAACTCGCGAAACTCGGAATACAGCTGCGCCGCCAACGTCTTGTTGTGCGCCAGCACCAGCGCCGGCCGGCCGAGCCGGGCGATCACGTTGGCCATCGTGTAGGTTTTGCCCGAACCGGTGACGCCGAGCAAGGTCTGAAAGGAAAGGCCATCGTTGATGCCCTCCGTCAGCAGACGGATCGCTTCCGGTTGGTCACCAGCGGGCAGAAATGGCTGGTGCAGACGGAAAGGACTGCCGGGAAATTCAACAACTTGCTCGTTCATCAGAAATTTCGATCAAAAGTCGGCGCTGGCGGGATGGCCCTAATCAGATATTATTACGCGTTTGCTTTCATTCCCCCCTTTCCGGAGCCTTGCTGCCATGAGTAATTCCCTGTTCGCCAACGTCGAAATGGCACCCCGCGACCCTATCCTGGGCCTCAACGAAGCCTACAACGCTGAAACCAATCCCGCCAAGGTGAACCTCGGCGTTGGCGTTTACTTTGGCGACGATGGCAAGATCCCGCTACTGGCCGCCGTCAAGTCTGCCGAGAAAGTCCGCCTCGAGACCCAGCCACCGCGCGGCTACCAGCCCATCGAAGGCACGCCCGCCTACAACGGCGCCGTGCAAAACCTGCTGTTCGGCAAAGATAGCGAGCTGCTGGCCGCAGGCCGCGCGATCACCGCCCAGTGCCTCG
>JAABQX010000082.1 GCA_011391215.1 Rhodocyclaceae bacterium | reverse complement strand
CAACGCAGGAGCAACCGGCACAACCTTGGGTAACTGCAGTGGCGCACCGGTAAGGGCAGCCACTTCGCGCGCAATACCCGACAGCGACATGCAATCGGCACGGTTCGGCGTGAGTTTCAGGGTGATCAGGTGATCGTCGAGGCTCAGTGCTGTCCGCACATCCTGACCCAGCGGGAGATCTGCGGCCAATGCCAGCAAACCGCCGTGATCTTCCGACATGCCCAGTTCGCGCGCCGAGCAGAGCATGCCGGAGCTCTCGATGCCACGTACCTTGGCTTTCTTGATGTCGATACCCGGTAGCTTCGCGCCGACCAGCGCGCAAGGTACGGTCATGCCGGCGGCCACATTCGGCGCACCGCAGATGATTTGCAGCACGCCATGATCACCGGCATCGACGGAACACAGCTTGAGCTTATCGGCATCAGGATGCTTTTCGGCACTGAGGACGCGCGCGACAACCACATGCGAAAAGTCGGCGCTGGCGGGACGGCACTCCTCGACTTCCAGGCCTGCCATCGTCAGCAGATGGCACAATTCTTCGGTCGAGAGTGGCGGATTGACGAGGGCGCGTAGCCAGGATTCGGGAAATTGCATGGCGGCCTACTGGAATTGTGAAAGGAAACGCAGGTCGCCGTCGAAGAATAGGCGCAGATCATTGATGCCATAGCGCAGCATGGTCAAACGGTCCGGCCCCATGCCGAAGGCAAAGCCGGTGTACTTTTCGGGATCGATACCGCCAAAGCGCAAGACGTTCGGATGCACCATGCCGCAACCGGCAATCTCGAGCCAGCGGCCCTCCATCGGACCATGCATAAAGGCAACATCGATTTCGGCGGAAGGCTCGGTAAAGGGAAAGAAGGAGGGGCGGAAACGCACCTTGAGGTCGTCGCTCTCGAAAAAGCGGCGCAGGAAATCGGCGACCACGCCCTTCAGGTCGGCGAAGCTGACATCCTCACCCACCCAGAGCCCTTCAACCTGGTGGAACATCGGCGAGTGCGTGGCATCCGAATCGACACGATAGACGCGTCCGGGGCAGATGACGCGAATCTCGGGCATACGGTCGAGATGCTTGTATTGCGCGGCATGCGCGAGCATGGTGCGGATTTGCACGGGGCTGGTGTGCGTGCGCAACAGTAAATCGTCTCTCACCTTGCCAGTCTCGTCGAGCAGATAGAACGTGTCGTGCATCGAACGCGCCGGATGATTTTCAGGCGTGTTGAGCGCGGTGAAGTTATGCCAGTCGGTTTCGATCTCGGGGCCGTCGGCCACTTCGAAGCCGATCGAGCGGAAGAGTTGTTCGATACGATCGAGCGTGCGCATCACCGGGTGCAGGCTACCGCGCGTCTGGCCGCGACCGGGCAGGGTCACATCCAGCGCCTCGGCAGCCAGTTGGGACTCCAGTTGGGCCAGGCGTAGCGCCTCGCGCCGTGCCGCCAGAGCCGACTCCACCTGGGTCTTGGCGATGTTGATTGCCGCGCCCGCTGCTTTGCGCTCTTCGGGCGGTAATTTACCCAGGCTTTTGAGCAATGCCGTGAGCGAGCCTTCCTTGCCAAGGTAGCTTGCCTTGGACTCTTCGAGCCGGGCAAGCTCTGTGGCGGCAGCAAAGTCGGCCGTCGCCTGGGCGATCAGTTTTTCAAAGTCATGCATGGCAGAAAAAACAAAGAAGCCTTAAACCAGAAAGGCCGCCCGATGTGTCGAGCGGCCTTCCGGGAGGTTTAGCCTGATATCAGACTAATTGTGCCTTGGCCTGATTCGCCAGTGCGGCAAACGCCGGCTTGTCGAAAACGGCCAGATCGGCCAGTACCTTGCGATCGACTTCGATCGAGGCCTTCTTGAGGCCATTCATCAAGGTACTGTATTTCATGCCCAGCTCGCGCGCCGCAGCGTTGATACGGGCGATCCACAGGGCACGGAACTGACGCTTTCTTTGACGACGATCGCGGTACTGATACTGACCGGCCTTCATCACCGCTTCTTTGGCGATGCGATAAACCGAGGAACGACGGCCGCGATAACCCTTGGCCTGGTCGAGAATTTTCTTGTGGCGCGCGCGCGCCGTTACACCGCGTTTAACTCTTGGCATGGTGGCGTCTCCTTAACCGTTGGGCAGCATTGCGCGAATGGATGCGGCATCCGCCTCATGCACGGTCTGCATGCCACGCAACTGGCGCTTGCTCTTGGTGGTTTTCTTGGTGAGGATGTGGCGCTTGAACGCGCACCCACGCTTGATGCTGCCCGACCCGCGCACTTTGAAGCGCTTGGCGGCACCGCTCTTGGTCTTCATCTTCGGCATCGAAGATCTCCTTTTTAACACGGTGCTGGGTGGTCCCCGATCCGGGAACGCTTCAACAACCCACAACCGCTTGTTGGTACTACCCGTACTGCTTAAACCTTTACATCTACCGGCTTCACCTGCTTCTTGGTTGGGGCCAGCACCATGATCAACTGGCGCCCCTCCATTTTGGGGAACTGTTCTACAAGCGCATGCTGCTCGAGGTCTAGCTTGATCCGTTCCAGCACGCGCATACCGATTTCCTGGTGGGCCATCTCGCGACCACGAAAACGCAAGGTAATTTTTGCTTTGTCGCCATCCTGAAGAAACTTGATGGTATTGCGCAACTTGATCTGGTAATCGTTCTCATCCGTCCCCGGGCGAAACTTGATTTCCTTGACCTCGACCACCTTTTGCTTCTTCTTGGCCTCGGCCAAACGCTTGGCTTCCTGATACTTGAACTTGCCAAAGTCCATCAAGCGGCAGACCGGCGGCGTTGCCATTGGTGCAATTTCCACCAGATCGACTCCAGCTTCCTCTGCCATCTGCAGCGCCTGACGAGCAGAAAATATTCCCAACTGCTCTCCCTCGACCCCGACTAAACGAATTTCGAGGGCCGTTATTTCTTCATTGACGCGCTGCGTCTTATCCTGGGCTATGGCTCAAATCTCCAAAAATAATTAAAAATCAAACCGCCATGCCTTTGCTGCTGCATTCCTGCAACAGGTGCTGAATCAAGGCATCCGGGGACATCTGCCCGAGATCGAGATTTCCTCGGGCACGTAAAGCGACCAACCCGGCGGCCTTTTCCTTGTCGCCAACGACAACGAGATAAGGCCGCTTCAATAAGCTATGTTCGCGAATTTTATAGTTAATCTTTTCACCACGCAAATCGCACTCGACTCGCAAGCCGGCGGCGCGCAACATTTTCGCCACAGAATCGGCGTAATCAGACTGCGCTTCAGAGATATTCATCACAACCGCCTGCACGGGTGCCAGCCACAGGGGCAACGCCCCGGCATGGTTCTCTATGAGGATGCCGATGAAACGCTCCAACGAGCCGAGGATGGCCCGATGCAGCATCACCGGCGTATGGCGGGTGTTGTCTTCACCGACATATTCGGCGTCGAGGCGTTGCGGCATCGAAAAATCCACCTGCACGGTGCCGCATTGCCAGGAACGGCCAATTGCATCCTTGATATGGAATTCGATCTTCGGGCCATAGAAAGCGCCCTCACCGGGCAGTTCCTCCCAGGTCAGGCCGCTGGCCGATAGCGCGGAACGCAGTGCGCTTTCCGCCTTGTCCCACAACTCGTCTTCGCCGACACGACTATCCGGACGCAACGCCAACTTGACCGCGACATCGGTAAAACCGAAGTCCGCATAAACTTTCCGCACCAGGTCGTTGAAAGCCGTGACTTCAGGTTGAATCTGGTCTTCGGTACAGAAAATATGCCCGTCATCCTGCGTGAAGCCGCGTACGCGCATCACGCCATGCAGCGCGCCGGAAGGCTCGTTGCGGTGACAGGAGCCAAACTCCCCGTAGCGCAAAGGCAAGTCACGGTAGGAACGCACATCCGTGTTGAATATCTGCACATGACCCGGACAATTCATCGGCTTCACCGCATAGTCGTGTTTTTCCGATTCGGTGGTGAACATATTGTCCTTGTAATGCTCCCAGTGGCCGGATTTCTCCCACAAACTGCGGTCGAGAATCTGCGGGCAGCGCACTTCCAGGTAGCCGTTGTCGCGATAGACGGCACGCATGTATTGCTCGATCTCCTGCCAGATCGCCCAGCCATGCGGATGCCAGAAGACCAGTCCGGGCGCCTCGTCCTGCAAATGAAAGAGATCAAGTTGCCTGCCCAGTTTGCGGTGATCACGTTTCTCGGCTTCTTCCAGCATGTGCAGGTAAGCGTCGAGTTCCTCCTTCTTTGCCCAGGCCGTACCGTACACGCGCTGCAACTGCGCATTCTTCGAATCCCCGCGCCAATAGGCGCCCGCCACCTTCATCAACTTGAAGTGCTTGAGCTTGCCGGTAGAAGGCACATGGGGGCCGCGACAGAGGTCGATGAAATCACCCTCGCGATACAGCGACACGTCCTGGTCGGCGGGAATGGCAGCAATCAACTCCGCCTTGTAGTGCTCGCCGATGGACTTGAAGAACTCAACAGCCTTGTCGCGCTGCCAGACTTCGCGGGTTACGGGAAAGTCTTTCTTCGCCAACTCCGCCATGCGCTTTTCCAGCGCCGCCAGATCCTCCGGTGTCAATGGCTTGCAGGCAAAGTCGTAGTAAAAGCCGTTGTCGATGACCGGACCAATGGTCACCTGCGCATCCGGAAACAATTCCTTCAGCGCATACGCCAGCAGGTGCGCGGTCGAATGGCGGATGATTTCGATGCCCTCGGCATCCCTGTCGGTGATGATGGCGAGCTTGGCATCCTGATCCAGGCGGAACGATGTATCGACCAACCGCCCGTCGACACGCCCGGCCAACGCTGCCTTGGCCAATCCGGCGCCGATCGAGGCAGCAACCTCTGCCACCGTCGGGGATTGCGGAAAGTCGCGCTGAGAATCATCGGGCAGCGTAATTACGGGCATATTCACGTACTCCAAATAGAACAGGGCACCCGATTACTCAGGTACCCTGAAACTTTTTAACACCATATAAATCAAGGCGGTATAAACAAGGCAACCTTCCCTGATGATCCAAACTTTGAACCGCCAATCTTCTCGGCGAATGATACAGCATTGTCCAGCTGGGTCGGCAGCCTGGATCGTCACTGGCTCGGCAATGAAGTGAGCTGCGGCCGGAGGCTGCCGTCCCGCCGGCGCCGACTTTTCAAACCAGCCAGCGCAGCAGTCCCAGTGTCACGAAGCCGCTGGCAATTGTCAGCAGGGTATTGCGCCAACGGGCAGCGACGGCGATGGCGACGAGTGCGGCCCACAGGTGCAGGTTGTCGATGTCCAGGCTGAGTTTGCCGGCGACCAGCAGCACTTCAGGGGCGACCAGCGCGGTGAGCGCGGCGATCGGCACGAAAGGCAGCCAGCGGATGAACCAGCCGGGCGGCCGGTAATGGCCTTCGAGGGCGATGAAGGAATAGCGGACGGCGAAGGTGAGCAGCCCGCAGGTGAGCCACAGGGGGAGCCAGTTCATGGTTTCCCCCTGCTCTGGAAAAATGCGCCGGCGCTCAAGCCTGCCAGTGCAGCGACGAACAGGCCGGTTTTGTAGGGTAGGGCGACCAGCAGGACGGCGACAGCACCTGCGGTCAAGGCAGCGATGAGGCGGGCACGGCTTTCGATCAAAGGCACGACGATGGCGATGAAGGTGAGCGGCAGGGCGAAATCGAGGCCGAGATCGGCTGGCAACTGGGCGCCGATCAGCACTCCAGCCAGCGTGGAAAGCTGCCAGCCTGCCCATAGGGCGAGGCCCGAGCCGAACAGGATCCAGTGCGCCACGGGTGATTTCGGTGCGGCGAGCAGATGGGGAATGGCCGCCGCATAGGCTTCGTCGGTGAGCAGATAGGCCAGCAGCACTTTCCAGCGGCGTGGCAGGTTATGCAGCACGGGGGCGACCGAAGCACTGTAAAGCGCATGGCGCAGGTTGATCAGGCCGACGGCGCCGATGGAAAGTAGGGCCGGTGCGCCGGCGCCGATCAACTGGGCCAGCAGGAACTGGGCTGATCCGGCAAAGACCAGCGACGACATCAACACAGCAGCCAGCGGCGGGATGCCGCTTTGCAGGGCGACCACACCGTAAATGACACCGAAGGGTGCTACACCCAACAGCATCGGAAGGAGGGCGCGCACACCGAGCAGGAAGGCAGCGGCGGGGTTCAGGACTTCTTCCCGCATCGCCAGAACAGGTAGATCAATTCGTAGGTGAGCGTTGGTGTTGCGCCGAGTTCGCGCAGTACGCGGCGCAGCTGAGGCGGCGACAGGGGAATATGGCCGGGGGCCGGGGTGTTGGCGCCGATGGCACGCAGCGTGCGCAGGAAGTCGAGTCCGCCATGCGGTCGGTCGAGCCAGTAATCTGTTTCAATGTGCAGGCTGCCGTGATCCGGCAAAGCGGCACGACACTGCTCGGCCGTCGGCAGGGCCAGCGTGCCTGCCGCGAGGCCAAGGCGGGCATGTGCGGCGCGCCACTCGCGGAAGGTTTCGCCGCCGGGCAGGCAGAGGGCGAGCACACCGCCGGGGGCGAGCAGCATGGTCAGTCGGGCGCATGCGCCGGGCAGGTCGTCGAACCATTGCGCGGCCAGACTGGCGCAGATCAGGTCGAAGGGGCCGGCGACGGCGGGGCGCGTGCCATCCATGGTCGCGAAGGCCAAGTAGTTGTGTTGCCCCAGCCGGGTGCGGCAGGCGCCAACCATCGCCGGCGCAATGTCGGTGGCTAGGATCTGCGCGCCCGACAGGTGGAGCGCCAGCAACTCGGTCAGGTGGCCGGTGCCGCAGCCGATTTCGAGGACCCGTGGTCCATGGGGACGCGGCGGCAGACCAAGGGAAACGATGCGTTCGGCGAGCCGGTGCGCGGCATGGCGCTGCGCTGCCGAGTGGGCGTCGTAACTGGCGGTGGCCGTGGCGAAACGTTGTGCCACACGTCGGTGGAAGGCGCCGCTGCTCATGCGGTGGCGAGCCCGGCTATCCATCGTGCGCACTGAGCAGGATGCGTCAGCGGTAGCAGATGGCCCGGCGTATCGATGGTTTCAAGATGTGCGGCAGGCAGGCCGGAGAAGGCCATTGCGCTCATCGCCGCCGGCACGATCGGGTCGTGTGTGCCGGCCAGTGCGAAGACCTCCGCGCGCCGGGCAGCGAGCGTGGCGCGGCCATCCCGCTCGGCCAGCCAGGTGAGTCCGGTGGCCAGGCGATCCGGGCAAGGTGCCGAATCCGGCCCCGGTGCGCCGCAGCGCGTGTGGAAGTCGGCGAGCACGGCAGCCGGATCGAGCGCGAACTGGGCGCGCATGCGCGTGAGCACGCGCGGTGCCACCGCTGGTGTGAAATCGGCGGTTTCGGTGAAACGCGGGAAGCCGTTGATGCAGAGCAGGCGTTGCCAGGGGATGTCAGCTTGCGTGAGCCACCACAGGGCGCCGAGCGAATGGCCGACAGAGATGACGGGTTCTGCAAAAGTCGGCGCCAGCAGGACGGCATAGCCGGGCTGCGCCATCAGGGAGACGGCGCCGAAGTAGCCGAAGTCGAGTGTTTCGACGTGCAGCGTGGGTGGCAGCAGCGCACGCACCGCATCCCAGAGATGGGCATCGTAGCCCCAACCGTGGACGAGTACGGCGATGGTCATTGTTGCAACCTGGCGACGGCAGCCAGCACGCGTTCGAATGCGGCGTCCGTCAGCGCGGCGGAAAGTGCAAAGCGCAGTCGGGCGCTGCCCACCGGTACCGTCGGCGGCCGGATGGCCACGGCGAGGATGCCGGCAGCGCGCAACTGCTCGGCGGCGACCAGCGTGGCCGCCTCGCTGCCGAGCACGGCGGGGA
>JAABQX010000081.1 GCA_011391215.1 Rhodocyclaceae bacterium | reverse complement strand
TGCGTCTGGCCCAGGCGGTGCGGGCGCATTGGGCCGTGGAGAACAGTCTGCATTGGTGTATGGATGTGGCCTTCGCCGACGATCAGATGCGTACCCGCACAGGCCATGCCGCTCACAATCTCGCCGTCTTGAAGCACATTACCCTCAACCTCATTCGCCTCGATCCCGTCAAGCGCAAAGGCGGTATCAAGGCCAGAAGACTTATTGCCGCCACCTCCAATCGCTACCGTGCTCAACTTCTCGGCTTGGCCTGACGTTCATGCGATTGCCCTGGAACGGCAACTGACCCAGCGGCGTGACCGCCGCGCTCGGATTCCATTCCACATGGATCCGACCACCAAACGTATCCAGCGCTACCGTCGATTTCTGACATGCCAATTCTTTGCGTTTCGCTTCACCCACCGGGTGACTCCTTATGGCCGACTCAATGGGCCGCAAACCCAGACCCCACACGCCGTTAGCTTATCTCATCACGATTTCAACTGCCGTTTGGAGGATCAAGTATCGCAAACAGGAATGGCAGGCAGCCATTGCGGAATTCAGCGAAGCTCTACCTTGAGCGCTGCGCGCACTTTATCGCCAACCCACCCGGTGTCGATTGGGACGGCATCTGGGTGATGGACTGCAAGTACGCGAAAATGCGCCGTCCCGCCAGCGCCGACTTCTCGGCACGCCCGGCCTTGACGTCTGAAGCTACTTGATACGCGTCAGGTGACTGCCGCGCTTGGCAGGTTGTTCCAGCTCGACTGCCTCTGCATTTACGGTATCTGCAGTATTGTCGGCACCAGCATCTCCCGCAGCATCTCGCGGTGTTTCATGGGCTACTGTACTGGCTTCGAAGGACATGCCCTGACCGTTTTCACGGGCATAAATGGCGACCACAGCATCGACCGGCACGAGGACCGGAAACGATGCACCATTGAAACGGGTCTGGAAAGTGATTTCGTCATTCCCCATCAGCATCTGATGGGTGGCGCCGGGGCTGACATTGAGAACAATCTGCCCATCGCTGACAAATTCGCGCGGCACGCGGGTGCGCGCATCAACCTGTACTGCCAGGTAAGGAGTAAAACCTTCATCCGAGCACCACTCATGTATGGCGCGAATCAGGTATGGCTTGGTCGAGACCATCGATGAACAGGTAGAAACGGGGAAGCACGCCGCGCCTGTATCAGCGGCGCATCACCTTTTCCGACGGTGTCAGCGCATCGATGAAACCCTGGCGCGAGAAAATACGTTCGGCAAATTTCATCACCGGGGCTGCCGACTTAGGCAGTTCGATGCCATAGTGCTCAAGCCGCCACAGCAGGGGGGCAATCGCGACATCAAGCATCGAAAAATCATCGCCGAGGAGGAACTTCTGCTTGGAAAACAACGGCACCAGTTCGACCAGACGGTCGCGAATATGTGAGCGCGACTTATCGGCAGACTTGAGATTGCGCTCAAGGGCGTCGATATGGCTGAACAACTCGTGTTCCATCGTATGCAACAGCTGACGCGCCTTCGCCCGCGTTTGCGGATCGGGCGGCATCAATTGTGGGTGCGGAAAACGCTCATCAATGTATTCGTTGATGATATTGGATTCATAAAGAACCAGGTCGCGATCCACCAGCACCGGCACACGGTTATACGGGTTGATGACAGCGATATCTTCAGGTTTGTTGAAGAGATCGACATCGATCACTTGAAAGTCCATCTGCTTTTCGTAGAGAACGATGCGGCATCGATGGCTGAACGGACAGGTCGTGCCCGAATACAGGTTCATCATTGCACTCGTTCCCCAGGAATAGTCAGAATCACGCACCACGCGACGAACGGGTGGATTCATATCTCGATGCCCCATGGCGTTTTGGTCACACTGTTTGGTTAATGAATGTCTTTCCAGTATTCACGCTTGAGCGCATACGAGAAGACAAACAGAACAGCAAGGAAGATCAGCACGATAACACCAAGCCCTTTACGGAAATTGGCCATCGGCTCACCCATGTGGTTCAGAAAAGCGACCAGGTTACCCACCATGGTGTCAAATTCTTCCGGCTTCAGCATGCCTGGTTTGGCCAGCACCAACTTATGGTCCGGACCCATCTCCTGCTGACCTTGTAATTCCCAGAGCACGTGCGGCATGCCGACGTTGGCAAACACGGTGTTGTTCCAACCTGTCGGACGTTCGTCGTCGCGATAGAAACCACGCAGGTAGGTGTAGAGCCAGTCAGCGCCGGAGCCGAACTCGGAAGCCCGCGCACGGGCAATCACCGTGAGATCCGGGGGAGCTGCACCAAACCATTGTTTTGCCTCGGCGCGACGCATTGCAATGGTCATGGTTTCGCCCACCTTGTCGGTGGTAAATAACAGATTGTCCTTGATCTGCGACTCGTTCAAACCAATGTCGGTCAGCCGGTTGTAGCGGAAATAGGACGCCGAGTGGCAGTTGAGACAATAGTTGATGAATACCTTGGCGCCATTTTGCAGTGCAGGAAGATCACGCGAATGATCCGGTGCCTTGTCAAGATGCAACTCGGCGCCTGCGGCAAAGGCCAGGAGCGGTGCGCACAGCAGCGCGATAAGCAGCTTTTTCATTATCCCGTCACCCTTTCCGGTTCGGCTTTACACTTGTCGAGCGATGAGTAGATCGGCATCAACAGGAAGAAGGCAAAGTAGAGGATTGTGCAGATCTGCGAAACAAATGTGCGACCCGGTGTCGGCGCCAGCATGCCCAGATAGCCAAGAATGAAGAAAGAAACCACGAAGATCGCCAGCGCACCCTTGTAGAGGGGGCCACGGTAGCGAATCGACTTCACCGGACTACGGTCGAGCCAAGGCAGGAAGAAGAACACCATCACACCCAGCCCCATGAAGATCACCCCCCAAAGTTTGGCATCGATCCAGAAGAAATTCACCGTATTGGCACGCAGAATCGAGTAATAGGGAGTGAAATACCAGACCGGCGCAATGTGCGGCGGCGTCACCAGCGGATCGGCAGGGAGGAAGTTGTTGAACTCAAGGAAATAACCGCCACCCTCGGGCATAAAGAAGACGATGATCGAGAAGGCCATCAGGAACACCACGATACCGACGATGTCCTTCACCGTGTAATACGGATGAAACGGAATACCATCGAGAGGAATGCCATCCGGTCCTTTCTTCTTCTTGATCTCGACGCCATCCGGGTTGTTGGAACCCACTTCGTGCAGCGCCATGATGTGCGCGGCAACCAAGCCCACCAGTACCAAAGGCACGGCAATCACATGGAAAGAGAACATACGGTTCAGCGTGGCATCGCTGATCACGAAGTCACCACGAATGAACGTCGCTAGATCATTGCCAATCAAGGGGATCGCCGAGAACAAGCTCAGAATGACCTGCGCACCCCAGTAGGACATCTGGCCCCAGGGCAGCAGATAGCCCATGAAGGCCTCGCCCATCAGTGCCAGGAAAATCATGACGCCAAAGATCCACACCAGTTCACGTGGCTTCCGGTAGGAACCGTAGAGCATGCCGCGAAACATGTGCATATAGACTACGATGAAGAAAGCGGACGCACCTGTTGAGTGCATATAGCGAATTAGCCATCCCCAGGGTACGTCGCGCATGATGTACTCGACACTGGCGAAAGCCACCGGCACTCCGGAAGAATTCAACGAAGCATCCGGCTTGTAATGCATCACCAGGAAGATACCCGTGACGATCTGGATCACCAGAACCATCAGCGCCAGGGAACCGAAGAAATACCAAAAATTAAAATTCTTCGGTGCGTAGTATTTGGCAAGGTGATCATTCCACAAGGACATCAGCGGGAAACGGGCATCTACCCATTCCAGCAGCCCACCAGCGACAGTACCGTCGGATTTGTATTTTTCAACGTTGGCAGCAGCCATTCCTTACGCTCCCTTCTTGTCTTCGCCAATCAGAATCTTGGCATCGGACAGATAATAGTGCGGCGGAACCTCGAGGTTGTCCGGCGCCGGCTTGCTCTTAAAAACACGCCCGGCCAAATCGAATGTCGAGCCATGGCAGGGGCAAAGAAAACCACCTTGCCAATCGGCCTCGACGCCAGACTCAGCACCAGTCTTGAATTTTTCTGACGGAGAGCAACCCAGGTGAGTACAGATACCGATGACCACCATGAGTTCCGGCTTGATCGAGCGGAACTCGTTCTTGGCATACTCGGGCTGCATCTGGCGATCGGATTTCGGGTCGGAAACTTTCTCGTCGTTCTTGGCAAGGCCGTCGAGCATTTCCTTGGTGCGGCTGATGATCCACACCGGTTTGCCGCGCCATTCGACGGTCATCATCTGACCCGGACCGAGCTTGCTGACATCGACTTCAACGGGAGCGCCGGCTGCTTTGGCGCGTTCGGAAGGTGCAAAGGTACTGACAAACGGTATGGCGGCGGCAACGCCAGCTACGCCACCAGCAACCGACGTGGCTACAAGCAAACGGCGTCTGCCACAATCCACTTTATCGTCACAACTCATGGTGGGTTTCCTGAAAAGTGAAAATGCAAATACGAAAAACCGATTGATTATACCCAAGTTCGAAACGGGATTAAAGTGCAAATTAGCGGTAACTTATAATCTTGGACAACGGACCTGCCCCGTCAGGGGGCATCCATGGAACTTCATCAGTAATCACGACGTTCCAGCAGCGCCTGCGCCACGCTGGCAGCATCGGAATACTCAAGCTCGCTGCCCAACGGCAGGCCGCGCGCAATGCGGCTGACCTTGATGCCCCGGGCGTGCAGCATTTCTGAGAGGTAATGGGCGGTCGCCTCACCCTCGTGCGTCAGGTTAGTGGCGAGAATTACCTCCCTGACCAAACCGTCGCTGGCGCGCGCCAGTAAGCGGTCAAATGCCAGTTCGCGCGGCCCCACACCATCGAGCGGACTCAACCGCCCCATCAATACGTAATAGAGGCCCCGATAAGCATGGGTTTGCTCCATCGTATTGAGGTCGGCGGGCATTTCCACGACACAAAGCTGTGCGGGATCACGCTTGGACGACAGGCAACGCTCGCACACTTCAGCCTCGGTGAAGCTGTTGCAGCGTTCGCAGCGGCGCAGCGTTTTCAGTGCGACATCCAGGGCAAGCGACAGGCGCTGCGCCCCGCGCTGATCATGCTGCAACAGATGATAGGCCATGCGTTGGGCAGACTTCGGACCCACTCCGGGCAGGCAGCGCAATGCCCCGATCAACTCATCGAGACTCGATAGCGCGGCCATGGTTCAATGCAAGTGGCGGGGCACCGCCTCTTCTTCCTGTTCAGGCAATTCGGCATGCACCGGCTCACCTTCGGGATTCGGATATAACGGCGCGCCGCAATCGTCGCAGTACTCGAGAGGAAAACGATGGTCGAGGATCAGCACCTCGTGCACACCCGCCTCATTCAGCACGGCCTCGATCTGACCGGGCGTTTCGGCGGCTTCCTCCTCGTTTTCCAGCAGCGGCCAGACCACGCCATGCACCACTTCGGGCGCTTCACCGAGCGTGAAGCCGATGCGAAACTCTTCGATCTGGCGGTCGTAGTACGGTGCAACAACCGCACGCAGATTGGCAGCGGAAGCATTCAGCGTGGTTTGCAGGAAGGCAACCGCCGAGCGCAGAGAATACGGGCGCGAGGCGCGGTCCGCTTCGCGCACGGCCGCGTGGAAGGACTGCGGCAACAAAGGTTCCAGCGCGCAGGCCGGCAACAGCGGCCGCAGCGCTTCGCCCCCCTGGGCACGCCACTGCTTGTGTGCTTCGGTACGATTGCCATCCTCTTCCTGCCAGCGGAACAGCGGTGCCCCCACAGGGGCGCATACCACGCCAATCAGATAACGGGTATCCGAAAGGAAATTCATCGTTTCGGCCATCTGGGTCGGGTCAAGCTTCAGATCACGACCATGCAAGGCCGCTTTGGTAAGCTTTTCCGTCAATGCCGCCGTGTCGCAATAACTTTGCGGCAGCTGATCCGGGCTGTAAAAAAAGTCGGCCAGGCCGAAACGCACATCGGCCGCCAGCACATGGGCCTGCAACTGCACGCGCAGACTCGCCAACACCTCGGGCGCAATCGGGCCGGCGGGAATCGCATAACGCGACCAGGCCAACACCGGTGCGGCAAACAACAGAATATCCTGGCTGACTTGTCCCGTTCCCGACATCGCATGATGGCGGCACTCGGCACATGATTCCACCATGTCCGCCAGTTCGTCATAGGCGCGCCCGCCCGCCCCATACAAATGATCGAGCGCGGCATTCAGTGCGGCCTCATCGTTAGTCGCCAGCAGACGATCAATCAAGCTCGCCAGGCGGCGCTCCCAGAAATCATCCTCCAGACGGCTGCCCGAAAGGCTCAACTGGGTGGCAACCCTGATCAAATCCTCGGTATCGGGGGTCTGTTTGCTGCGGCGGGAAAAGCGGGAACGTTGTTTCATGGCAATCAACAAGAGTCAGTCCAATGGCAGCACGCATGGCTGCCGGGCGCGGATTCTAGCAGTTCGTCGATCTGCATCAGCCCCGCAAACAACAACGATCCTGATAACTTTCGACGCTAACCGGTTCCCTTAAGTACGAAGTTGCTGCCGTTGTTACAAAACAGCAGAATTAGCGCTACCCCAACCCTAGCCGTAAGTCGGCTTCAATATCATCCACCGCTTCCAAGCCGACGGCGATGCGCAACAAGCCTTCGGTAATGCCGGCCTCCGCACGCGCTTCAGGGGAAATACGGCCGTGCGTCGTGGAAGCCGGATGGGTCAGCGTGGTTTTCACATCGCCGAGGTTGGCGGTAATCGAAAGCATCTTGCAAGCGTCGATGACACGCCAGGACCCTTCCCGTCCGCCCTTGACCTCAAAGGCAAGAATGGCCCCGCCTGTGCTCTGCTGACGCATGGCGAGCGCGTGTTGGGGATGCGAGGGCAAACCAGGATAAAACACACGCTCGATAGTGGGATGCGCTTCCAGCCGGCGGGCAAGATCAAGCGCATTGGCCGATTGCGCCAACATGCGAATCTTCAAGGTTTCGAGGCCCTTTAGAAGCACCCAGGCGTTAAAAGCAGAGAGTGTCGGCCCCGTCGTGCGCAGAAATTTAAATACTTCCTCGACCAGTATCTGGCCGCCGCACACCGCGCCGCCCAGCACGCGTCCCTGGCCATCGAGATATTTGGTGGCCGAATGGATAATCAAATCGGCGCCGTATTCGAGCGGGCGTTGCAGCACCGGCGAACAAAAGCAGTTGTCCACGATCAGCAGCGCGCCCGCATCGTGCGCCACGGTGGCAATCGCGGCAATATCGAATACCTCGGTAAGCGGATTTGAAGGGGTTTCGATGAAGACGAGTTTGGTATTGGGTTGCAGCGCCTCCTTGAATGCCGCAGGTGCACTACCGGGAACGAAACTGGTCTCAACGCCAAAGCGCGGCATGATCGTACCGAACAATTGCTGGCTGGCACCGAAAATACTGCGTGCCGCGACGATATGGTCGCCCGCCTTGAGCAAAGCCATGACAGTCGCCAAGATCGCCGCCATGCCACTGGCTGTGGCGACACATTTTTCCGCGCCTTCAAGCGCTGCGAGACGCTCCTGGAACATCGTGACGGTCGGGTTGGTGAAGCGCGAATAAACGTTGCCCTCCTCTGCACCGGAAAACCGCGCCGCCGCCTGTGCTGCACTTTCGAAAACAAAACTGGAGGTCAGATAAAGCGCTTCGGCATGCTCCCCGAACTGACTGCGCTGCTGACCAGCGCGCACCGCCAGGGTATCGATATGCAATGAAGACTCACTCATGCCGCGCTCATTCCGACGTTACCAAATTAAGATCGAGCTGGCCGCCCTCGCCGTCGCCGTCTCCCGGTCGCGGCCTGCCACGCGTATTTTCAACGCTGACCAGGTAATCCGGGCTGATGTCGCCGGTGATGTACTGGCCGTCAAAACAGGAAGTATCGAAGCGCGTCAGGGAGGGATTGACTGTATGCACGGCCTTCTTCAAGGCTTCAAGATCCTGATAGATTAGAACATCGGCGCCGATCTCGCGGCGGATTTCCTCGTCGTTACGATAAGCTGCGATCAGCTCGGCACGTGAAGGCATGTCGATGCCATAGACATTGGCGTGCCGAACCGGCGGGCTGGCCGATGCGAAATAGACCTTCTTCGCGCCGGCATCGCGCGCCATCTGGATGATCTCGCGGCTGGTGGTGCCGCGCACGATGGAATCATCGACCAGCATGACGTTCTTGCCTTTGAATTCCTGGGCGATCGCGTTCAGTTTCTGACGCACCGATTTGCGGCGCGACGCCTGGCCCGGCATGATAAAGGTACGGCCGATATAGCGGTTTTTCACGAACCCTTCACGGAACGGCACGTCAAGCCGGCGGGCGAGCTCGAGCGCGGAGGGCCGGCTCGAATCGGGGATCGGAATCACCGCGTCGATGGCGAGATGCGGCATGGTGTGGCGAATCTTGTCGGCGAGGAATTCGCCCATCTTGACGCGCGACTCATACACCGAAACACCGTCCATCAGAGAGTCGGGGCGGGCCAGATAAACGTACTCGAACATGCAGGGAGCATGCAGAGTCTTTTCGGCGCATTGGCGGCTGACGAACTGCCCGCGCGTGTCGATCAGCACCGCTTCACCAGGTTCGACATCACGCAGAAAATGAAAACCGAGCGTGTCGATGGCCACGCTTTCCGAGGCGACCAGATACTCCATGCCTTGCGCCGTCTCGTTGCGGCCGATCACCAACGGACGGATGCCAAACGGATCTCGGAAGGCCAGCAGGCCGTAACCGGCAATCATCGCTACCACGGCGTAGGCGCCCTTGACACGCCGATGCACACCGGCTACCGCCTTGAAGATGGTTTCGGCATCAACCTGATATTTGGTCGATGCAACCTGCAGTTCGTGCGCCAGAACATTCAGCAGCACCTCGGAATCCGAGTTGGTGTTCATGTGTCGCAAATCCTGCAGGAACATGTCGCGTTTCAGCGGCTCGGAATTGGTGAGGTTGCCGTTGTGCGCGAGCATCAGGCCGAAGGGCGAATTCACATAGAAGGGCTGCGCCTCGGCTGCATTGGATGCCGATCCCGCCGTCGGATAGCGGCAATGGGCGATACCCCAGTTGCCGACCAGGTCGCGCATGTTGCGTGTGCGGAACACGTCGCGCACCAAGCCGGGCCCCTTATGCATGTGGAAACGCCCGCCCTCGGCCGTGGCGATGCCGGCCGCATCCTGACCGCGATGTTGCAGCACCTGCAAACCGTCGTAGAGCAACTCATTTACCGGCGTGGTCGCAACCACACCCAGAATGCCGCACATCGTTCGCCCCTATCGGTAACGTATCCGCTTCGCCAAATCCGGTGGCAGCCAAGGTTTCGCCGCAAGCACCGCCGTTTCGAACGGCGGCGCCAATACCGCCTGTCGCCACCACTGCTGTTGCGGCAAGGCGGTCAGCCCGGCCAGCAATACTGCCACCCATGTCACCAGCACCCCGCGCGCCACGCCGAACATCCCACCCAGCAAGCGATCCAGCGGCCCCAGCCCCACCGCGCTCAACAGCAGCGAGAGTAGCCAGCGCGCCAAGGCGAACAATATCAGGACGGCGACAAACACGGCGACAAACCCGGCCACTTGTCGCCACGCCTGATCGGTCAGTCCGAATGCCAGCAACTCGCCCGCTTGCCCCGACCAGGTGCGTGCGGCGAAGAATGCCACGACCCACGCCACCAACGCCAGAATTTCACTCACAACGCCCCGCCAGAGACCGATCAGCAAGGACAGCGCCACTACCACGATGACAAAATAATCAAATACCGTCAAAGCCGCCAAAACGCCTGCGCTCCCGTCACGGCCTCTTTACCACCGGGCCATCGACACCGACGATCTTGACGCGTGAGCGCGCCTTTTCTGCCGCTTCCTGACTCGGGTAAGGCCCGGCGCGTACGCGCGTCCGCGAGCCATTCGGCGTATCAACCCTTTCCGTATAAGTCGGGATGCCCAGTTCCTTGAGCTTGCCCACCAGCAGCTTGACGCGCCCAGGCTCCTGATAGGCCCCGAGCTGGATTTCCCAGTTTTCAACAACCGGGTTGCCCCCTGCACTGGTTTCCGCCTTGGGCTCGACTTTTGACTCTACAACTGGCTCAGGCTTGGACTCTGGTTTGGCAATAGGCTTTGCGGGAGGCATCACCGCGGCCTCCCGGGCAGAGGTAACCGGTTCGGCCGCCGGCGGCGGAAGCGGTTTTTCCTCTTTCGATTTCACCGGCGCTGCGACTGGCTTGGGAGCGACACGCTGCGTCACGCCTTCGTCCGGGCTGGGAATACGTACCTGGATATCCCGCAGCGAAGGCGCCGGTTGATGATCCATCACCATCGGCAACACAATGACCGCCAGCATGGCCAAGGCCACGGCACCGATCAGGCGGCGGCGCGCGCGTTTTTTCAGCTGCGTCGCACCGTCTGCGGGCTCCGCACCCTGCTCTGCATCACGTTTGTCTTCTTGTGCCATGTCACGCCTTGCGGCCGAGGTAACGCATTACGTCGGCTACTGTCAGGAACGATCCGAAGGCGAGGATTCTATCATCGCCATTCTCATTCATTCGCGCGTTATCGAGTGCCCGGGCGAATGCCTCAGCTGGCGTGGCAAAGCATTGCGCCGTCCCGCCAACGCCGACTTTTTCGAGGATTCCAGCCAGCTCTGTCGCCCGCGCAGCACGTGGCCCCGGCAGGCCGCAAAGCAACCAGCGATCGACACGCTGCTTCAGCGCCTCGACCACACCGGCAATATCTTTGTCCGCCATCATGCCGAATACCGCCCAGGTGGTGCGCGCGAAGCCCATGCCACCCAGGCTCGCCGCGAGGGCGGCCGCCGCCTGCGGGTTGTGGGCGACATCGAGGACGATTTGCGGCCGTCCCGGCAAGACCTGACAACGCCCCGCGATCTCGACCTCGGACAGGCCGCGCCGGACATCCTGTGCCGTGACCGGCAAACGCTCATGCAAGGCTTCCAGCGCCGCCAGTGCGCAACTGGCGTTAAGCAACTGACAATCTCCGCGCAGCGCAGGGAAAGCCAGGCCGCCGCGTTGATTACCGCCCCGCCCCCAGTATTGCCACTGGCCTTCCTGGCGCATGAAACCAAAATCGTGGCCCAACTGCCAAAAGTCGGCGCCAGCGAGACGGCAGGTTTCGACCAAGCTCTGCGGCGGAGCGCCATCGCCACAGATCAACGGTCGCCCGGGGCGGCATATGCCGGCCTTCTCGCGCCCGATAGCCTCGCGTGTCGAGCCCAGAAAGTCCATGTGATCAAACGCCACGCTCGTAACGATGGCGCAATCGGCATCATAGACATTCGTGGCATCGAGACGCCCACCCAGCCCGACTTCAAGGATGATCGCATCGAGATTTGCAGCGGCAAACATCTCCCAGGCCGCCAGAGTACCGAACTCGAAGTAGGTAAGCGGCACATCCTTACGTGCTGCCTCGACCCTGGCAAAGGCGACACAAAATTCCGCATCAGGGGCCGGCGCACCATTGATCCGCACCCGCTCGTTGTAGCGCAGCAAATGTGGGGAGCTATATACACCGACGCGATAACCGGCAGACAGGAGCATGCGTTCGAGCAAGGCACAGGTGGAACCCTTGCCGTTCGTGCCGGCCACGGTCACCACCGGACAGGCCTGTACTTGCCCCAAGGCGAATTTGACCTGCTGCACACGTTCGAGCCCGAGTTCGATGCCCGCCTCACCGCGCGGATGCAGACGCTCCAGGTGACCCAACCAATCGTCCAGACTGAGGTCTGGATGTTCTGCCATCAAGCGGCGGGGATACGCAGCAACAAGGTCAGGACGGATGCAATGCGGTCGCGCATCTCGCGACGATCGACGATCAGGTCGATGGCGCCTTTTTCGACGAGGAACTCGGCGCGCTGGAAGCCCTCGGGAAGGGTTTCGCGCACCGTCTGCTCGATGACGCGCGGCCCGGCAAAGCCAATCAACGCACCCGGCTCGGCCATCACGATGTCGCCAACGAAGGCGAAGGAGGCCGAAACGCCTCCCATGGTGGGATCGGTCAGCACCGTAATGAAGGGCAACTTGTGACGCGCCAGGCGCGTAACCGCCGCCGTGGTCTTGCTCATCTGCATCAGCGACAGCAGGCCTTCCTGCATGCGCGCACCGCCGGAAGCGGTGATGCAAATAAAGGGCAACTGATTTTCGACAGCAACATTCACACCGCGCACGAAGCGCTCGCCGACCACTGACCCCATCGAGCCGGCCATGAAATCAAACTCGAAACAGGCGACGACCACCGGCACGGTCTTGATCGCGCCCTGCAATACCACCATTGCATCGGATTCGCCAGAGTCCTCATTGGCTGCGGCCAAACGGTCGGGATAGCGCTTGCTGTCCTTGAACTTGAGGGCGTCTATCGGCAGCACTTCCGCGCCGATCTCGAAACGCCCCTCGGGATCAAGCAGCATATCAAGCCGTTCGCGGGCCTTGATCCGGTGATGGTGGCCACATTTCGGGCAGACACTCAGGTTCTGCGCCAGATCGGTGGCATACAGCACCGCCTCGCAAGATGGACATTTGCACCACAAACCTTCAGGAATGGATTTCTTGACACCTTCGGCGCGCTTGATCTTCGGCGGCAGAAGCTTCTGGAGCCAACTCATGCTTGTTCCCTTTTATCCATGGCTGCCCGTACTTCGCGCAGGAAAGCCGTCACCAGCGCCGGCGCGGTTCCGGCGGGCGCCTGCTCGATGGTTTCGATGATCTTGCTGCCGATCACCACGGCATCAGCCACACTCGCAATGCGGGCGGCGCTGACGGCGTCGCGAATGCCGAAGCCGACGCCGACCGGCATGCCCACCTGGGCGCGGATCGCCGGGATGCGGCGTGCCACCTCGTCCAGATCAATCGTCGCCGAGCCGGTCACGCCCTTTAGTGAAACATAGTAAATGTAGCCACTGCCCAGCTGTGCCACATCGGCAAAACGGGCTTCTACCGATGTTGGCGCCAGCAGGAAAATCGGATCGATCCCCACCGCTTTCATGACCCGCGAAAATTCCGCGCACTCTTCCGGCGGGTAATCGACGATCAGCACGCCATCGACACCGGCTGCCTGCGCATCGCGCGCAAAATTCTCCAGGCCATACGCCTCGACAGGGTTGGCATAGCCCATCAAGACCACGGGCGTGGTCGCATCGACCTTGCGAAACTCATGCACCATACCCAGCACGATACGCAGGCTGACGCCGTAAGCCAGGGCGCGCTCGGAAGCACGCTGAATCGTCGGTCCGTCCGCCATCGGATCGGAAAATGGCACGCCGAGTTCGATGATGTCGGCGCCGCCAGCGACCAGGGCGCGCATCAGCGGCAGCGTCTGGCCGGGCTCGGGATCACCGGCCGTGATGAAAGGAATCAGCGCCTTGCGGTTCTGCGACTGAAGTGCGGAAAATTTGGCGGCTATTCTCGACATGATCAGAACTGGATACCGGATTTTTCGGCGACGGTATGCATATCCTTGTCGCCGCGTCCGGAAAGGTTGACAAGCAGAATCCGGTCTTGCGCCAATGTCGGCGCCAAGCGCTTGGCATAGGCCAGTGCATGACTCGACTCGAGCGCCGGGATGATGCCCTCGTAACCACAGAGGTCGTGGAATGCGGCAAGCGCCTCGTCGTCGGTGACAGTAACGTATTCGGCCCGGCCGGAATCCTTCAGCCAGGCATGCTCCGGGCCGACGCCCGGATAGTCGAGGCCGGCGGATATCGAGTGCGTCTCGATAATCTGGCCGTTGGCATCCTGCAAGAGATAGGTGCGATTGCCGTGCAACACACCTGGACGTCCGGCGGTCAGCGAGGCGGCATGCTTGCCACTCTCGATGCCGTGCCCGGCAGCCTCGACACCGACCAGTTTGACATCAGTATGCGGAATATAATCGTAAAAGATGCCCATCGCGTTGGAACCACCACCGACACAGGCGATCACCTGGTCCGGCTGCCGTCCCGCCAGCGCCGACATTTGCCCGAGGCATTCACGACCGATCACCGCCTGAAAATCACGCACCATCATCGGATAGGGATGCGGGCCGGCGACGGTACCGATGATGTAGAAAGTATCGGCAATATTGGTAACCCAATCGCGCATCGCCTCGTTGAGCGCATCCTTGAGCGTTTTCGAACCGGATTCGACCGGCACCACCTTGGCGCCGAGCAGTTTCATGCGATAGACGTTAGCCGCCTGGCGCCTGATGTCCTCGCTCCCCATGTAAACCACGCAGTCCATGCCATAGCGCGCCGCCACAGTAGCCGTCGCCACCCCGTGTTGGCCAGCGCCGGTTTCCGCAATCACGCGCGGCTTGCCCATGCGACGGGCGAGCAAAGCCTGGCCGATGCAGTTGTTGATCTTGTGCGCACCCGTGTGGTTGAGATCTTCGCGCTTCAGGTAAATCTGCGCGCCACCGAGCAACTGTGACCAGCGCTTCGCATGGTAGATCGGGCTGGGACGTCCCACGTAATGCTCGAGTTCGTCCTCGAACTCGGCACGAAATTCCGGATCTTTTTGGGCCTGCTCGTAGGCGGCATTGAGTTCCGCAAGCGCCGGAATCAATGTTTCGGCAACAAAAATGCCGCCGTACTTGCCGAAATGCCCACGATCATCGGGCATGTTGTATTCATTAACCTGCATCAGCTGTTCTCACTGCATCAACAAAAGCGGAAATTTTGCCGGCATCCTTGATGCCTTTGGCAACCTCGACACCACTACTCACATCAACCGCCCAAGGATGTGATTTAGCGACTGCTTCAATGACGTTGTCAGCATGAAGACCACCTGATAGCACGATCGGCAACGGCAAATCCCCCGGAATCAACGACCAGTCGAATGACTGACCAACACCCCCATACGCTTCGACCCAAGCATCCAGCAACAAACCCTGAGCAGTCGGATAAGCGCGGGCGAATTCTAACAGATCGCCCCTTGTGCTATTCGGCCTCACCCGTGCCGCCTTGAGGTAAGGCAGGCCGAATTGAGCGCAGTACCTGGCATCTTCTTCACCATGAAACTGCAACAGATCGACTGGCACGGCGGCAAGCGTCGCACGCACATCGGCAGGTTCGGCATTGACGAAAAGTCCGACGCGCGTGACAAAGGGTGGCACGCGTCGCGCCAGGTTGAACGCGTCCTTGAGAGACAGCGCACGCGGACTGGGCGGATAAAACACGAAGCCGATGGCATCGACACCCGCACTCAGCGCAGCATCCAGGTCGATATCGCGAGTAATACCGCAGACTTTGATACGGGTACGGGACATGGCGTCAGATAAAAAACAGTTGCGGATGCGCCATGATACGACCCTGCCGTGGCAATCCCCAATCCGAAGCATATTCGACCTCGACGAGATACAGGCCATCCGGTGCAAACGTTGGTGCCGCCAGGCTGCGATCTCTAGCTGCCAGCAGGTGCTCAAGCCAGTCGACCGGCGTGCGTCCCATGCCGACATAGACCAGTGCGCCGACAAGATTTCTCACCATGTGATGCAGGAAAGCATTGGCTCGACAATCGAAGCGAATCAGATCACCCTCCCGGACAACCTCCAGCTGATAAAGCGTCTTCACAGGTGACTTCGCTTGGCAGCCTGCCGCACGGAAGGCAGAAAAATCGTGTTCGCCCACCAGGCAAACTGCTGCGGCCTGCATCGCCACCAGGTCGAGCGGACGATGGCACCAGCCAACCTTGCCGGACAACAACGCCGGCCGCACAGAGCGATTCAGCAGCACATAACGGTATGCCCTCGAACGCGCAGCAAAGCGCGCATGGAATTCATCTGCCACCGGCACCGCCCACTGCACAGCCACGCCGGGGGGTAAATGGGCATTGGTGCCGCGTACCCAGGCCGTCATGTGCCGCGCTGCCCCGCTATCAAAATGCACGACCTGCGCCAAGCCATGCACCCCCGTATCGGTGCGGCCGGCGCAGATCACGCGCATTGGTGCACCGGCAATTTGCGCCAGCGCTTGTTCCAGCACATCCTGCACAGTGTTGCCTCCCGGTTGCGATTGCCAACCATGGAATCCTGCGCCGTCATATTCAATCCCGAGTGCGATGCGCATTACCGGAATACAAACAGAAAGGTTGCCGCCGCCAACCCGCCCATCACGGCCACGTCCAGCCGGCGCAAGTGCGGCATGAAGAGGGCGAAATGATTACGCTCGGCACTATCCGCCTGCGTCCCCTGCGCTAACCATTCACGCCAACCGGTCACCCGCTTGTCCTCGACGAACTCCAGCACCAGCATCAAGCGCACGACCGTTGTTTCCCGCCAGGGAAATGGCCCCAATAATTTATACAGTCCGGCAAGCAAACCTGGTGTACCGATGCGTTCGTGCAATAACGCGATGCTGAGCAAGATCGCCAGCAGACGGCCGGTCTGCTCGCCGGCATGTGTCACGCCTTCGTAGGTCAGCCCGATGCGCCCAGCAAACCCCGGCAAATACTCGCCCGGCGAAAAAAACAGGAAAAGTACACCAATGGACAGCAACAACCAGCGCGATCGCAGCAACAATCGCAGGCTGCGCGTCGGGGCGAGTGTTGCAGCCAACAGCAAGGAAATCACCACCAGACCTGCCAGCAGACTCATTGTGGCCGCCTGCAGGATCAACGCAAAGCAGATCCAGGAAACAAAAAGCGTTGCCGGATGCAACTTTGGGGAAAGTTGCGGGGTAAGCAGCGCCACGGCATCAGACTCGCCGTGGCGCGCCGAAGTTAAATGCTGAGCTGATCGAGCCGCGCGCGTGCCTGCGCCTGCTGCGCCGCGCTACCTTCGTTGAGGACCTCGTTGAGAAGATCACGCGCTCCCTCCTGATCTCCCATCTCTTCATAAGCCTGGGCAAGTTCGAGCTTGGTAGTCACCTCGGGATTATCAGGCTGCATGACCGGAGCTACCTCAACGTAACTGTCTTCCGAGGACACTCCGTCGCTCTCTGCGGTCGCCACAACATCGGCGCTTGCCACTTCTTCAAGTGCCGTTTCGAGAACATCGGACTGCCCCGGCCCAGCGCTCGGCGCAACAGGCTCAACATCATCCATATCGAGACTGATATCTGCGAGATCAAGCGGCGCGGGAACCTCGGCTTCCGGCACCTGTTCAACTTCCGCATCCAGCTCGAGATCAAAATCAATCTGGAGATCGTCCGGAGCCTCTGCTACTGGGTTTTCATGCGCAGGGACAGCGGGCAATTCAACAGGCGCTACGGAACGGCTAATCTCTTCGGCAGGTTCGGCCAATGCTGCCACATCGGGCACCTCAATTGCATCAGGTATCTCTGCACTCCCCAGATCGAGATCAAAGTCCATAGCCAAAGCAGAAGCCGCAGATTCCACTAAGCCCGCGCTAGCCTCGGCGGTGGCATTGGCATCGGAACCAAGATCGAGTGCGAAATCGATGGAGCCATCATCCTCAACCACATTTGCGGATGCTTGCGAGGACGACTCCTGAGCCTGCGGTGGCGCAGATTCAGGCGTACCAAGATCAAAATCGAAATCAAGGCTCATCGCCTCTTCAGGCGCTGGAGCTGCCACAGCCGGTGCAGCATCGACTGCGGCTGCGGGACCACCATCGGTCGTACCGAGATCCAGATCAAAATCAAGCGCTCCGGTATCCTCGTCCTCGGGTTGCTCAGCTTCAGGAGAGGTTGTGCCCGCATCAAGTGTTTCTGCGCACGCGGGCTGGTCTGGAGTTGACACAGCGGGATACTCGTCAGGTACCGCCTGGTCTTGCGTGTCCGCCATTGCTGATTGGGTACCCAGGAACAGCCCCCCGGCCAAGCCCAACTTCAGCGCCATATCCTGGGTTCTTTCCCAATCGGCGCCACGTCCTCCATTCAGCTTGTGCAGTTCATTGGCGATTGTTTCGAACTCCGCAATGTTTTCCTGCTTTGCATAGAGCTCAAGCAGTTTCATATGTATCGCTGCCCGTCCGGAATCCTGTCTCAGTCCTTCCAGCAAAATCTCTTCCGCCTGACGATTCCGTCCATAGGCCATCAAAACGTCAGCTTCAGCCACCGGATCAACTTTTTCCTCGGTAGTCAGCATGCCAATATCGCTGAAGTCACCCTGGATGGAAACCTCACCGTTATCAACGCTCTCGCTGGCAGCGCCAAAAACTGCTGCGGAGGGAGCGGTCTCGGCACCAGCTTTCGGTGTCGCAACCACCAATTCGTTCTGCCACTCCTCGTCGCCAGATGCTTTCTTCTTGCGCCGGGCGGCATAACCGAAATATCCCAACAGTAGTGCCGCAAGCGCTCCACCGCCATAAACGAGCTCCGGATTTTCGGCGATGAAGTCAGGCTCCGGTGGCGGCGGTGGCGGTGCGGCCGGCTTCTTGACTTCCGGCTTGGCAGCAGCAGGTGCAGGTGGTGGTTCAACTGCAACTGGCGGGGGCTCCACTGATTTGACAGGTGCCGTCGCCGTGGGTGGTGCTGCAGGTTCGGCACTCGGCGCGGCGGGTTTAGCTTCAGCAGGTTGCGGAGCTTGCGCAGGCGCAGTCTGGGCGTCCTGCTGCAACTTCGCACCCGTCAGGCTCTTGAGTTCGACCAGATGTTTCAGATTCTCGATATTCTTCTCGAGATCAACGATGCGCTCCGAGGCTTCGCGCAATGCCTTGTCGCGCGCGATCAAATCTTCTTCCAGGTTGCTGCCGCCAACGGCCTTGGCCGACTTCGCTGTTTCGGTACGCGACACCTCCAGCTTGTCTTTCGCTGCAACCGGAGGCGCCTTCTCTTCAACACGCGGCTTGATCGTCCCGGAAGCCTGTTGCGTTGGGGCTTCATCAGCAACCGGCGCGGCGCCGGCAGCTTCCGCAAGGCGGCGGCGATAGGCATTGAATTCGGCATTCTGACCGGTGATCAGCTTGCGCGCCGCACCTGCATCTACTTTGGCAACCTCGGCGGCGTCAGGCAGGCGGAGTATTTTGCCGGCGCGCAGGCGGTTCATGTTGTTGCCGACAAACGCATCACGATTGCTGTTGAAGAGTGCGACCAGCATTTGGTCCAGGCTGACGGATTCCGACATGCTGTCCCGGGCGATCTTGCTGAGAGTATCGCCGCGTACCACCTGATATTCGGACCCTGTGGCAGGGTCCATGGAGGTCTTGCCCGCACTTGGCTCGGTAACGCGCGGCGCAGCAACCTGCGAGGAAGATTTCGCCGGCACCGGCTGACTCATGGGCAAAGGCGTGGCGACCGGTGCCACGGGAGAAACGCTCGAGGCCGCTTTGGCGACACGCAACATTTCCGGTGGATCCAGCAGGAAGGTGTATTCCCGCACCATGCGTCCAGCGGTCCAGTTCAATTCAACCAGGAAGTGCAGGAAAGGCTCATTGACCGGGCGCTCGGTCGTCAGCTTCAAAATCGGTTTACCCTTGTCGAGACTAACGATACTCATATTCAAACCGGCCAGTACGGGCACGAATTCAATGCCCGCCTCTCTGAAAGCATCAGGCGCAGCCAATTTAACGGAAAGAGAGCTCAGCTCCTCCGCTGTTGCGGTCAAGGTGACTTCGGCTCTAAGTGGCTGACCGATGGCCGAAAACACCGTGAGTTTGCCCAAGCCGGCAGCCTGAGTCCCCAACGCCGTGGTCATCAATGCTGCCAACAAGGATGCTTTAAAAAAGGATGGTTTGCCTGGTTTATTCACGATGCCTCCCGGCTGGGGACTTATTGGATGATATTCAAAATAACATCATGGTGTTAAGAGCGCAAGCTCAACCTTTGCTTTACCTTGTCAGATTTAATCAATCGAGCAAAATCCGCAACATGCGGCGCAACGGCTCTGCGGCTCCCCACAGTAACTGGTCACCACAGGTAAAGGCACCCACATACGCCGGCCCCATGGCCAGTTTGTGCAATCGCCCGACCGGCACCGACAAGGTTCCCGTGACGGCAGCCGGCGTCAGTTCGCGCTCGGAAATCTCGCGCTCGTTCGGCACCACCTTCACCCAGTCGTTGGCCTGAGCAATGATGTCGCTGACTTCATCGAGCGGCACGTCCTTCTTCAGTTTGATAGTCAGACCCTGCGAATGGCAACGCATGGCGCCGACACGCACGCACAGGCCATCAATGGGAATGCTGCCGGGCGAACGAAACGCCGGCTTGCCGAGAATCTTGTTGCACTCGGCACCACCCTTCCATTCCTCTTTCGACTGACCGCCTTCGACCTGCACGTCGATCCACGGGATCAGGCTGCCGGCCAGCGGCATGCCACGGAAGTTCTTGGTCGGGAACGAAGAGGCACGCATCGTCTCCGCCACCTTGCGATCGATCTCGAGAATCGCCGAGGCCGGATCGGCCAATTCGGCCTTCACCGCATCGTGCAGCACACCCATCTGGGTGATCAGTTCGCGCATGTTCTGCGCACCGGCTCCCGAGGCCGCCTGATAGGTCATGGCTGAAACCCATTCGATCAGGTCATGGCGGAACAACCCGCCGAGACCCATCAACATCAGCGAAACCGTGCAGTTGCCGCCGATGTAGTTCTTCACACCCTGCGCCAAGCCGGCCTTGATGACGTCGAGGTTGACCGGATCGAGAATGATGATTGCGTCATCCGCCATGCGCAAGGATGAGGCCGCGTCGATCCACATGCCATCCCATCCACTGGCGCGCAACGGGCCGAACACTTCCTTGGTGTAGTCGCCCCCCTGACAGGTGATGATAATGTCCATCTGCTTCAGCGCAGCGAGTTCTTTCGCATCCTTGAGCGGCGCACCACCGGCTTCCGCAGGCGCCTGGCCACCGACATTCGATGTCGTGAAAAATACCGGCTCGATCAGCGCAAAATCATTTTCCTCGCGCATGCGTTGCATGAGCACAGAGCCCACCATGCCGCGCCACCCAACCAGACCTACTTTCTTCATGATGCTCGTTCCTATCGGCTAATTACAGCGCCGCCAGCACGGCGTCGCCCATTGCGCGGGTACCGACCTTCTGGGTGCCCGGTTCGTAAATATCCCCCGTCCGCAGACCTAGTGCCAGCACTTTCTTCACTGCGTCCTCAATACGCCGTCCCGCCGCCTCGTTAGCGAAGGTATACCGCAACATCATCGCTACCGACAGGATCGTCGCCAACGGGTTGGCCACACCCTTGCCGGCGATATCCGGCGCGGAGCCGTGGCTGGGCTCGTACAAGCCCTTGTTCTTTTCGTCGAGCGATGCCGAAGGCAGCATGCCGATGGAACCCGTGAGCATTGACGCCTCATCCGAGAGAATGTCGCCGAACATGTTGCCGGTAACTACGACGTCAAACTGCTTCGGCGCTTTCACGAGTTGCATCGCCGCGTTATCAACCAGCATGTGCGACAGCTCGACATCCGGATACTCCTTGCCCACCTCTTTGGCGACATCGCGCCAGAGCTGGGTGCACTCGAGCACGTTCATCTTGTCGACCGAGCAGACCTTCCTGCTACGTTTACGTGCGGCTTCGAAAGCAACGCGCAGGATGCGGCGAATCTCGCTTTCGGTGTAGTGCATGGTATTGAAGCCAAAACGTTCGCCATTTCTGATTTCGATGCCGCGCGGCTGGCCGAAGTAGATGTCGCCGGTCAGTTCGCGCACGATGAGAATATCGAGGCCGGCCACCACTTCGGGTTTGAGCGTCGAGGCGTTGGCAAGTTCAGGATAAAGAATCGCCGGACGCAGGTTGGCGAACAAGCCGAGATCCTTGCGAATACGCAACAGGCCGCTTTCGGGCCGCAACTCACGCGGGTTATTGTCCCATTGCGGACCACCGACAGCGCCGAGTAGCACGGCATCGGCCTCCTTGGCAAGCTTCTGCGTCGCCGGTGGAAATGGATCTTTCGCCGCATCGATAGCGCAACCACCGAGCTGCGCCTCTTCCATCTCGAATTTCAGATCGAGAGCCTTGAGTACGCGCACCGCCTCGGCGGTAATTTCCGGGCCGATGCCATCGCCGGGGAGAACGCAAATCTTCATATCAAATTCCTAACAAAAAGCCGTATGCGACATCAGTGGCTCACAAAACGCCACTTGCTGGCCAGGGTGAATCAATCAGCGTAATTACTTGACCGATTTTTGAATCGCTTCACCACCTTTTTCAATATCCTTGCCAACACCCTGCACGGTATTGCAAGCAGCGATGGCAAAAGCGGCGGCGATGATGAGCAGTAGTGTTTTCATGAGTATTCTCGGCTTAGAAGTTAAAAAGGGGGAAAGGGGAAATTATCGCACAGCGCAGGTTCAACGAATCTTCAGCGATTCCGCTGTCAAGCCACGCCAGACCAGCACCCAGCCGATCGCCGCAAAGCCGGCAGCCAGCGTGTAGGTCATGCCCGCACCGAGACTGCCCCAGGCCTCGCCGCTGAGCAAGCCGCCGATCATGCCGCCGGCGCCGAACGACAGGCTGCCATACAGGCCCTGCATGCGCGCCTGCTGCTGGGGAGCGAACCAGCGTATCAGCACCGCGACAGCACCCGCGTGGTAGGCGCCGAAAGTCGCGCCATGCAAAAGTTGGGCAAACAGCAGCAGCACCGGCGAGTCGGCCGCCCAGCCGATCAGCAGGAAACGCAGCACCGCCAGGGCAAAGCTCGCCAGCAGGATGACCCGCAGGGAGACCAGGCGCATCAGCCGCGGCATGAACATGAACACACCGATCTCGGCTAGCACGCCGAGCGACCAGAACAGGCCGATGGCCATCTTGTCGTAACCGTGGTCGACCAGGTGGATCGAATAAAACACATAGAGTGGCCCGTGCGCCACCGACATGAAGAAGCAGGCGGCCAGTAGGGTCAAGACTTCGGGGCGTTTGAGGAGGTTTCCCAAGGGAGGCGCCGTCCCGCCAGCGCCGACTTTTGTTTCCGGCAGAGGCAGCGCGCTGGCCAGCACACAGGCCAGAATGAACAGGCAGGCCCACAATAGTGCAGTAATCGGCAGATGATTCAGCAGCGCACCAATGGCTAGCACACTGACGATGAAACCGACTGACCCCCACAGGCGGATGCTGCCATAGCGCTCGGTGTGTCCGGCCAGATGATCGAGCGTCAGCGCCTCGACCAATGGTAGCGCGGCACTCCAGAAAAACCAGACCAGCGCCATCGCCGCAAGCATGGGGACGTAATCGCGCGTAAAGAAAAAACCGGCAAAACCGAGCAGGGAAAAAAAGGCTGCCACACGCACGATCAGGCCGCGTCGCCCCAGATGATCAGCCAGCCAGCCCCACAGATTGGGGGCAAGCAGACGCATGACCTGCGGCACCGACATCAGCACGCCGATCTCCCAGGCAGTGAAACCGATGTCTTGCAGGTAAAGCGTGAAATACGGCGCGAAAGCGCCGACGAACGCGAAGTAGAAGAAATACCAGGTGGCGAGCCACCCGAGGGGAGAAACCGGCATGCGGCGCCCGTGGATGGAAATCAGGACGCCGCCATGGGGATGCCGTATGAAGTCAGGCGGGACGCTTCTGGCCGACGCGGAAAGCCATGAGGAGCTGGTAGATCTCGTCTTTCAGCTTGACGCGCGCTTTTTTCATATCTTCGAGCGTGAAATCTGCCACCGGCATGTCGTGCTCTTCGAGATCTTCGACCTTGCCGGTCAGGCGGTTATAGCGGGCAAACAGGCCGGCAAAGTGGCCACTATCGGTTTTCATCGCATCGATGGCATCGCGCAACGCCGGGAATTCGGTGTAGAGATCGTGGTGTTCAATGTGCATGGCATTTCTTCCCTGTTTATCGTGTTTTTTGGAAATCCGTGAGGTGAATTCTATCAGCCAAAATCGGCAGCCTGACCGGGAATCGCGGGGGTCGGGCAACGCACATCGGCGCACTGCGCACGGTGCAGCAGGGCCGCATCCATCAGCACCAGCGCCAGCATGGCCTCGGCGATGGGTGTGGCGCGGATGCCAACGCAGGGGTCGTGGCGACCTTCCGTAGACACGGTAGTCGGCTGGCCGGCCAGGTCGATTGAACGCCGCGGCAGGCGGATGCTCGAGGTCGGCTTGATGGCGATGCTGACGGTGACCTCCTGCCCTGAAGAAATGCCGCCAAGCACGCCACCGGCGTGGTTGCTGAGGAAGCCCTGCGGCGTCAGCTCATCACCATGTTCGCTGCCGCGCTGGGCAACACAGCCAAAGCCGGCACCGATCTCCACGCCTTTGACGGCATTGATGCCCATCATCGCATAGGCGATCTGCGCATCGAGCCGGCCATACACCGGATCGCCCCAGCCCGGCGGCACGCCGGTCGCCACGACTTCGATGCGCGCGCCGACCGAATCGCCATCCTTGCGCAACTGGTCCATGTAGGCTTCCAGTGTGGGGACGATGTCCTGATTCGGTGCAAAAAATGGATTGCTGTCGATGGCACTCGCCGTGACGAAAGGAATCTTGAGCGGTCCCAGTTCGCTCATCCAGCCGCGTACCGTCACGCCATAGCGCTCGTGCAACCACTTGCGGGCGATGGCGCCGGCAGCGACGCGTACCGCCGTCTCGCGCGCCGAGGAACGCCCGCCACCACGATAATCGCGGATGCCATATTTCTGCCAATAGGTGTAGTCGGCATGTCCGGGACGAAAGCTCTGCGCGATGTTGCCGTAGTCCTTGCTGCGCTGGTCGGTGTTGCGGATCAGCAAGGCAATCGGCGTGCCGGTCGTCTTGCCCTCGAACACGCCGGAAAGGATTTCGACGATATCTCCCTCGCGCCGCTGGGTGACATGACGCGAAGTGCCGGGCTTGCGGCGGTCAAGTTCGGACTGGATGTCGGCCTCGGAGAGAGCCAGTCCGGGCGGGCAACCATCCACCACGCAGCCAATTGCCGGGCCATGCGATTCACCAAACGAGGTCACTGAAAACAGCGTGCCAATGGTATTACCCGACATGGAAAGACCTTTGATATATTGTCGAAACCAGTTTACCATGATGAAAACAACAAGTTCGCGCTTGCCTGTTACGGCCGCGAGCACCTCGCCAGCGGAGAAAACCTCATGCAGTCAGGCCGTCGTCGTGCCTTGCAGTCGCTTTTGGGTTCGCTACTCTTCCCCACATTGGGGATTGCGCAGCAAAAGAATTCGAATTCGCCAGAATCAGGTTCCGGCAATGAGACGGTCATCCGCCTCAATCTGCCGGGCCCCGGCTCCCTGCCCTTTCTACCGCTCGAACTGATTCCCGCTCTGGGTTTCGACCGCGAGATGGGCGCGCGCCTGCTGCTGCGTTATCACCCCAGCGGCATCCGTGCAATGGAGGACGTGATGAGCGGCAATGCCGACTTCGCCGCACTGGGCTTCCCCGCCTTGCCGGTTCTGCAGGCCAAGGGCAAGGATGTCGTCGCCATTGCGCCCATTTCCGGCGAGGAGCACACCTTTCACATGGTGGTACGCAAGGATCTGGCCAAGCAGATTACCCGTCTGCAGGATCTCAAGGGACGCACCATCGCGGCTTCGACCGGCAGCCCGAACAGCAAGACCTACATGCAGATGGTCACCGAAATTCTGCTGGCCGCGCACGGCATAGGCAGCCAGCAAGTGCGCTGGCTGCCCACCGGGCAAAATTGGGAAAGTGTCAGTGGCGCACTGCTCAGCAAGGCGGCGGATGCCGTTTTCTGCGAACAACCTTTTCCGAACCGCCTGATCCGAACCGGGCTGGGCGTTTCTCTGGCCGACCTCAGCGACCCACGCATCCGCTCACGCATCGCCGGCATCGATGCGCTGCGCAGCATCATTGCCACCAGCCGCACGCTGCTCAAACAGCCGGACGGATCACACAAGGCTGACCTGATGGTGCGCATGCTGCGTCGCTCCCTGGTCTGGCTGCAGACCTCCACGCCCGAGACGGTTGCCCGGCACGCGGTAGTGAACTCTGCCGAGGAGCGCGAGGAGATTGCACTCCTGCTCAAGCAAACCCCCCGCATCTACAGTACCGATGCACGTTTCATTGCGCAGCAGATCCAAGACACCGATCAGTTTCTGCACGCCGCGCAGAGCGACCTGAAGCTGGCACCGGCAGCCAGCTTGGTGGATGACCGCTGGGCCGGAAAGAAGTAATGTCGCACCCGCCACCCCGGAAAAATCGCCTGACGATGCGCCGTCAGGCCCTGATCCGGCTGGCCGGGGTCATGATCACCCTCATCGTCGGCATCTCCCTGATCGGCGCCAATGCGTTTTTCACCCGCCAGCAGCGCGAAATCGAACAAAAGATCGATATCACCCGCGCTTTCTACGCGGAAACGGTGCCGCGCCTCGAAGCCCAGTGGGCCAACCAGGCCGAGCAAACCCGCGTGCGCATCGAGTACACCCGCATCCTCGAAGAAGATAAAGAGAGCATGCGCTGGGCTAGGCTCAACACCTTCCTCACCGCACAATGGGAATTCGTCGAATTTTCCAATCTGATCGTGCTTTCCCCGCAGGGCGAAGCACTCTACCGCTATGGTACGGAAGCCACCCGCCTGCCGATAACGGACAAAGTCATCAGCGGCGGCTGGTACTTTTCCAGCGATACCCAAGAGTTATACCGGATCTTCCAGCTCCCGATCTGGCTCGGCAACACAGGACAGGGGGCGCTCGTGCTGTTCAAGTCCTTCAATAGCGGCACCTTGCAAAGCCTGCTGATACCGGAAACGCACCTGCACCTCCATGGCTTTGGCAGGTTGATTGCCAATTCGGACCCGTTTACACCCGCCGAGGCCCGCCCCGGCGAGGAAGGCTTGCACAAGGAGATGGTGCCGCCGGTGATTCAGATTGATCAGCGCTGGGGCGACAACCCGCTGGCGCCGACCCTGTTGATCCATCGCGAATTCAAGGAGAGTATTTCCTTGCTTGAGTTCATGCTGCGTCCGCTGGCCGCGATCATCCTGGTGGCCATCATGGTCTGGCTGGGCCTGGGGCGCTGGCTGACACGCTCGGTCAAACGCATCGAAGCGCTCGAGGTCGCGACGCACCAGTATGCCGGGGGCGGCTCGATCGAGGAGGCCTCACGCAGCCTGGCACCGGCACACGCCACCCACGACGAGATCGACGACGTCGCCGATTCCCTGGAAATCATGATGCACCAGGTGCATGCACGCGATATCGAGCAGCGCACCTACCTGGAAACGCTCGCCATTCTCGAGGAGGCCGTGCTCGAACTCGACTGCGACGGACGCATTCTGCACGCCAGTCCCGGCTGGTACCGGCTGACGCGTAGCCCCGACAACCTGAAAGGCGTTTCGATCACCGAGTTCATTCATCAGGATGATGTCGAAGCGATGCGCAACCTGCGCAGTTCATTCCAAAGTCGCGAAAAGGCGCAAGCCCTGTTGCGGATACGCCTGCGCAACGATACCGGCACCGAACAATGGGCGGAGTGCCGGCTGATCGCCCAGTTGGGCAGCGACGGCAAGCTGAGCGGCATCCGCGGCGTGCTGCGCGACATCACCCAGACCTACCTGCACGAGCAGCAGATCACCCACATGGCGCTGCACGATGCGTTGACCGATCTGCCCAACCGGATCTTGCTGGAAGACCGCATCAAGATTGCCACGCGCATGGCCAGTCGGGGTTCGCACCGGGTCGCGATCTGTTTCATCGACCTCGATCACTTCAAGAAAATCAACGACAGTCTCGGCCACAAGGCTGGCGACCGTTTGCTGACCTCGTTTGCCGCTACGCTGCGCGACCAGTTGCGCACCGGTGACACTCTGGCAAGGTGGGGGGGTGACGAATTCGTCATGCTGCTGCCGGAACTCGCCAGCGAAGAAGCTGCACGCACGGTGGTCAACAAGGTCGAGCAGGCACTCAAAGTGCCGATCCGCCTCGATGAGAGCAACGACTATGTCGTCACCTTCAGCATGGGCGTGGCAATGTATCCGGACGATGCGCTCGATGTCGAGGGCCTGCTCTCGCACGCCGATCGCGCCATGTTCTATGCCAAGACCCAGGGCCGCAACCAGACCTGTTTTTTCGGGGAAGTTGCCGACAAAGGGGGCGGCAAGCGCGAACTCTACATCCAGAACAAACTGGTCGAGGCAGTCACTACCGGGCGTATCCAGGCCTGGTTCCAGCCCATCATCGATGCAAAAACGGGGGAATGCGCCGTGGTCGAGGTGCTGGCACGCTGGCATGACAGCGAGTTCGGCTGGGTCAGCCCGGCAACCTTTATTCCCATCGCCGAAAACACCGGTGCGATTCGCGAACTGGGTTACCAGATCTGGCAGCAAACCCTCGCCGCCATGATCGAATGGCGAGAACGTGGTCGTCCGATACGCGCGGCGATCAACGTTTCGAAGCGGCAACTCTTCTCAAGCCAGTTTGCCGAGCAACTCGTCGGCGAACTGGCGACGAACGATTTCAGCCCGGAGTCAGTGATCATCGAAGTAACCGAAAGCGTCGCCCTGCTCGATGTCACCAACGCCTCGGAAAGGCTGAGCGACCTGCATCACATCGGCTTTCACATCGCCATCGACGATTTCGGCACCGGCTATTCGGCACTCTCGCAATTACACGAAATGCCGGTCGACGAGCTCAAGATCGATATCTCGTTCGTGCGCCGCATCCACGAACCGTCCGGCTATTCCATGGTGCAGGCGATCATCCACCTGGCCAAGGCACTCGGCCTCAAGACTATCGCCGAGGGTGTCGAGGACGAGGCCACCGCCACCCTACTCAGGACGCTGGGCGCGGACTATCTGCAGGGCTATCACTTTGCCAAACCCATGCCGGGCGACGAATTCCTAACCTGGCTGTTCGGCAAGGACTGATATTTTCAGCGCTCGAGCAAGGCGAGCTTGTCCGGACGGCCGCGCCATTCATCCGCATCTGCTGCCGGTTCCTTGCGTTCGATGATAGCCGGCCACTGTTTCGCCAGTTCGGCGTTCAATGCGATCATGCCACGCTGACTTTCCGGAACATCGTCCTCGGCGAAGATCGCTTCGGCCGGGCACTCCGGCACGCACAGGGTGCAATCGATACATTCGTCCGGATCGATGACCAGACAATTCGGTCCTTCGCGGAAGCAATCGACCGGGCAGACATCCACACAATCAGTGTATTTGCACTTGATGCAGCTTTCGGTGACAACGTAAGTCATCGGGCGACTCCTTTCAATCCTTATTGACGTAAGGATTCTTGGTGATCTTGAACTGGATGCGCAGCGGTGTGCCTTGCAGTTTGAAGGTCTCGACGAAAACGTGTTCGAGGTAGCGCACGTAAGCCGGCGGCACATGTTCCAGCGCGTTGCCATGGATGACGACGACCGGCGGATTGCTGCCACCCTGGTGGGCGTAGCGCAGTTTCGGGCGCACGTTGCCATGGCGTGGCGGTGACTGTTTCTGCACGGCATCGAGCAGTACGCGGGTCAGCTTGGGCGTGGTCAGCTTGACCATCGCGGCGGCATACGCCTTGTCGACCGATTGCAGCACGCTGCCGACACCCTGCCCGTGCAACGCCGAGATGTAATGGTCGCGCGCGAAACCGAGGAAGTTGAGTTTCCTGGCGACGTCCTGCTTCACCTGCTCACGACGATATTGATCGATGGCATCCCACTTGTTTACCGCCAGCACCAGCGCGCGGCCGGCTTCGATGCAGAAGCCGGCGATGTGTGCATCCTGGTCCGAGATGTCCTGGCTCGCATCGACCATCAGCACAACGACGTTGGCGGCTTCGATGGCCTGCAGCGTCTTGACCACCGAGAATTTCTCGATGGTCTCGAAGACCCTTCCCTTGCGGCGCAGGCCAGCGGTGTCGATCAGCGTGTAGTGTTTGCCGTTTTTCTCGAAAGGCGTGGCGATGGCATCGCGCGTGGTGCCCGGCATGTCGAAGGCGATCATGCGTTCCTCGCCGAGCAGGGTATTGATGAGCGTGCTCTTGCCGACGTTGGGGCGCCCGACGATGGCGACGCGCGGGCCGCTGTCGCTTTCCTCTTCCTGGGCTTCTTCCGGGAAACCTGCCAGCGCAAACTCGAGCAGTTCGCGTACCCCTTCGCCGTGGGCCGACGAGATGACGCGCGGCTCGCCGCAGCCGAGTTCGTGAAATTCGGCTGCAACCACGTCGCGATTCATGCCCTCGGCCTTATTGACGACCAGATGCAGTGGCCGGCCGGTGCGGCGCAACAGTTCGGCGATCACCTTGTCCTGCGGCGTCAGGCCGGTGCGGACATCGACGAGGAACAGCAGTACATCGGCTTCGGCGATCGCCGCCTCGGCCTGACGCGCCATTTCATGGACGATGCCGTCCTTGGCCTGCGGCTCGAAGCCGCCGGTATCGATGACCAGAAAGGGCCGTTTGCCGAGCCGGCCATGGCCGTAATGGCGATCGCGCGTCAGGCCGGGCTGGTCGGCGACGAGGGCATCACGCGACTTGGTCAGGCGATTGAACAACGTCGACTTGCCGACGTTGGGACGGCCCACCAGGGCCAGGATAGGTAACATCTATTTGATGGTCAGCGCTTGCACTGAACCGTTCTTGGTTTGTATGACGAAGTCCTCGCCCAGGCGGCGCGGCGCGGCAACGATAGCGGAGCCATCGGTCGTCAGACGTGCGGCAAAGGAACCATCGTCTTCGGACAGCAAATGCACCACGCCCTGAAAGTCGGCGATGGCGACACGGCGACCTACGGCCAGCGGGCGCGACAAACTGCGCATGAAAAGTTTGTCCTGCTTCCAGATACTGGCACCGCTGTTGCGATCGAACGCCTGTACCGTACCTTTCTCGTCGCTGACATAGAGGTAGCGATTGCCGATGTCCAGACCGCTGGTGGACGACACATCGCGCGTCCATTGCTGGCTGCCATTCGTGGCATCGAAACAGGCCACCCGCCCCTGATAGGCAACGGCACAGATACTGCGACCGAGGACAACCGGATCGCTGGCCACATCGGTAATGCGTTCCAGTTCCGTCGAGCCATGCGGCAGGGCGACGGTCGACTCCCACAGCGCCGCACCATTGTTCAGTGCCACGGCGACCAGTTTGCCGCCGGGAAAGCCGGCATACAGCGCCCGGTCAGTCAGCACCACGCCGACGTTCGAGCGCAAGGCGAGGGCCGGCGTGCTGCGCTGATACACCCAGCGTCGCTTGCCGTCAGCAGCATCGAAACCGAAGATGCGTGCATCACCGCTGCGCACGGCGACAAGATCGCCGGATACGGCCGGCGCGGCAAGGATTTCTGAACTGGTGCGGGTCTGCCAGGCCGGGCTGCCATCGGCGGCATGGAAGGCCAGCACCTCGCCCTTTGGCGAGCCAACCACGACCAGTTTGCCATCGGCGCCAACCCCGCCCGAGATCACCGCGCCGGCGCTCACCCGCCACACCTGACGGCCGGCATCGAAGCGTGCCAGCGTGCCGTCACGCGCGGCCACATATACACTTTCGCCGACCACGGCGGGCGTGAAGGCAAATTCACCGGCGCTGCCGATGCTCGCCTGCCAGAGGCTCCTGAGTTCGGCAGTCGGCTGAATCGTCGCGAGTTCCGCAGGCTTGATCTTGGGTGCGGACTTGCTGAACGGATTGAGCGTATCGACGGTAGAGCTGATCGTCGAGCAGCCCGCCGCTGCCAGGACAAGGCCCGAGAGCAACGCTGCGCGTTTCCGACTCAACCGGCTCACGACTGGCCTCCGCTGGCATCATGCTTGGCTTGCAGAATGTCACGATACGGGCCGGCGGGCAGACCTTCGGCCTTGCGCGTTTCCTCGAACTGCTTGATGGATTCTGCGTAAGCACTGCGCGCTTCCGCAGCCTTGCCTTGCGTCGCCAGGATATCGCCGCGTACTTCGAGAAAGCGCGCCATAAAACTCGGCGCTGGCGGGACGGCGAGCAGTTTCAAGGCTTCGTCGTAAGACTTGTCTTCGGCAAGCACGATAGCCTGGCGCAGGCGCGCGAGATCGCGCAAGGCAGGATCCTTGGCGTTTTCGGCCGCCCAGCCAAACTGTGCCTGGGCAGACTTGAGATCACCTGACTCAGCGAGCGCCTTGCCCGACAACATGGCGGCCATGCCGGCATAAGCGGTGCCGGAATATTTTTCGATGAGTTCGCCGGCGAGCAGGCGGGCACGCTTGACGTCCTGCTGGGTCAGCGCCTGCTGCACCCCGCCGTAAAGCTGCGCGGCCTGTACCGACTGACTGCGCTGCCACCACTGCCAGCCCTGCCAACCGACCACGGCAACGGCCAGAGCCACGATCACTGCCGTGACGATCATGCCGTGCAGCTTCCACCAGGTCTTCAGTTCTTCGATTTGTTCCTGCTCTTCAAGATCGTAGGTTGCCATGTCTTATTCCTCGGTTAGTTCGTCATCCGCGCCGTAGAGCCAGTCGCCGACACGGTCTGCCAATTCTTCCAGCGCCACGCGCTGCTGTTCTGCCACCGCACGCAAGGGCTTGATGGTCACTGCGTTCGCGGCGACCTCATCGTCGCCGATGATGATCGCCAATTGGGCGCCGGACGCATCGGCACGCTTGAATTGCGACTTGAAGCTGCCGCCGCCCATATGGGTCAATACGGCGCAACCGGTATCGCGCAGCAGTTCGGCGGCGCGGAAGGCCAGACGCTGCGCAGCCTCGCCTTGATGCACCACATACACGTCAGGCGCGAGCGGTTCGATGAAACCTTCCTTGGCCTCGAGCAGTGCCATCAGACGCTCGATGCCCATGGCGAAGCCGCAGGCCGGAGCCGGTTTGCCACCTAACTGGGCGACAAGACCATCATAGCGGCCGCCGGCGCAAATCGTGCCCTGCGCACCCAGCGACTCGGTGATCCATTCGAACACGGTCAGGTTGTAGTAGTCGAGTCCGCGCACCAGACGCGGGTTGATCCGGTAGGGAATTACCGCATCCTTAAGCATTTGTTGCACGCCCTCGAAATGTTTGAGGGAATTCTCACCCAGATAGTCGATCAGCTTCGGCGCACCTTCGACAAGCGACTGCATCGCCGGGTTCTTCGTATCGAGGATGCGCAAGGGATTGGCATGCAGGCGGTGTTTGGCTTCTTCGTCGAGCTGGTCGGCATGCTGTTCCAGATAAGCGATGAGTGCGCTGCGATGCTGCGCGCGCTCTTCCGGCTGGCCGAGCGAGTTGATTTCAAGCTTGATGCTGCCGTCACCATTCAGCCCGAGATCGTCCCACAGTCGGGAGCACATGATGATCTGTTCGGCATCGATGTCCGGCCCCGACAGGCCGAGCGCCTCGATACCGACCTGGTGGAATTGACGGTAGCGGCCCTTCTGCGGACGCTCGTGGCGGAACATCGGGCCCATGTACCAGAGCCGCTTCGGGCCATCGTACAAAAGATTATTTTGCAGCACGGCGCGCACGCAGGAGGCGGTGCCTTCGGGGCGCAGCGTCAGTTGCTCGCCGTTCAGGCTGTCGGTGAAGGAATACATCTCCTTTTCGACGATGTCGGTGACGGCGCCGATGGCGCGCGCGAACAGCGGCGTCGGCTCAACCAGCGGCATGCGGATCGGCCGGTAGCCGTAGGCGGTCAGCCAGTCGCGCACGAGTTCTTCGAAGGCTTCCCAGCGTTCGGCGTCGGCGGGCAGGATGTCGTTCATCCCGCGGATGGCTTGCAGGGTCTGGCTCATGAATGCAATGGGTATTTTCTTTCGACGTAGGCGTCGATGAGGGTGCGAAATTCGGCAGCGATATTTTCACCACGCAAGGTCGTGATGCGCTCACCGTCGGAATAAACCGGTGCAACGGGCTCTTCGCCGGTACCGGGCAGCGAGATGCCGAGGTTGGCGTGCTTGCTTTCACCCGGGCCATTCACGACGCAGCCCATCACGGCGAGCGTCATGTTCTCCACGCCCTTGTGGCGCAACTGCCACGCTGGCATGCGGGCACGCACGTAAGTCTGGATGTCTTGCGCAAGCTCCTGGAATACCGTGCTGCTGGTGCGGCCGCAGCCGGGACAGGCGACCACCATCGGCACAAAGGCGCGTAGCCCCATGGTCTGCAGGATTTCCTGGGCAACGATCACTTCGCGGGTGCGCTCGCCGCCGGGCTCGGGCGTAAGGGAAATGCGAATGGTGTCGCCGATGCCTTCCTGCAACAGTACCGCCAACGCAGCGGTGGAAGCCACAATGCCCTTGCTGCCCATGCCGGCTTCGGTCAAGCCCAGGTGCAAGGGATAAGCGCTTTGCGCAGCCAGATCGCGGTAGATGGCAATCAGATCCTGCACGCCACTGACCTTGCAGGAGAGGATGATGGCGTCGCCCGGCAGGCCGAGCTTCTCGGCTTGTGCGGCCGACTCGAGCGCCGAGGCAACCATCGCCTCGCGCATCAGGCCAGTGGCGTCTTTCGGCGCGGCACGTTGGGCATTTTCGTCCATCAGGCGTGCCAGCAAGGACTGGTCGAGGCTGCCCCAATTGACGCCGATGCGCACCGGCTTGCGGTATTTGCAGGCGATCTCGATGAGGTTGGCGAACTGTTCGTCGCGACGCGCCCCCTTGCCGACGTTGCCCGGGTTAATGCGCAACTTGTCGAGCGCCGCCGCGCATTCCGGCACTTCGGTCAGCAACTTGTGGCCGTTGAAGTGAAAGTCGCCGACCAGCGGCACGTCGAGATTGAGTTGCGCCAGTCGTTCCTTGATCTTCGGCACGGCGGCAGCGGCTTCGCGGGTATTCACGGTGACGCGGACAATTTCCGAGCCGGCGCGATAGAGTTCGGCCACCTGTTGTGCAGTAGCGAACACATCCGCCGTATCGGTATTGGTCATCGACTGCACGACGACCGGCGCGGGCATGCCGTCAGGCGCCGTCCCGCCAACGCCGACTTTTCCAACCATCACGCGGCGCGTTGGCCGGCGCAAGGGTGCTGCTGAAGAAACAGCATTCATTATTCGAGCGTCAGCCGCGCCACGTCGGCACGGATATGCGGCGTCAGGTCGATAACGCGCTCGCCATAGGTGAGCGTGACTTTGCCCGGGTTGCCGATGACCAGATCGAAGGGAGGGCGGCCGGTAAGTCGCAACTGGCTCCCGGCGGGATTTTCACCGGTATGCAACCTTTGCTTGGCGGCATCGGTAACCTCAACCCAGGAACGGCCGGTGAAAGCGAAATTCAATGCGGTTTCCGTATCACCCGTGCGGGGATTGGCCGGATTTACGGAGGCAGCATCAGCAGAAGCGGGGGCAGCAGGCGCAAGCTCCGGGGTGGGCGCTATCGTGCCGCTACCCAGCGGCACGGTGCGTAATGGCTGGACCGGCGGCTCACTGGGTGCTTCGCGCGTTTGGGGCAGGATGAATCTCAGCGAGGATGGACCCAGAAAATGCCAGAGCCCGAGCAATATTCCCGCCATGACAAGCACGATCACCGCCGAGGCACTGAAGGAAAGCTGCTGCATCATGCCCGGCTGGCTGGCGACACCCATGTTATCCGGCGGCCGCACTTCTAGCGGCGCACTCGGCGAGGCCTCGGCGAGCAAGTGCAACAGGGCATCGGCATCCATCTTGAGAAGTTTGGCATAGCTGCGGATGAAACCGCGCACGACCGTCACCCCGGGCAGCGCTGCGTAGTCGTCGGCTTCGAGCAGTTCAATCTGACGCGGGGTAAATTTGAGCGATTGGGCAATGTCGGCCAGCGACAGACCGGCCGCCTCGCGCGCGGCGCGTAATTTCCTGCCGACCGTCGATGCCAGCACGACGGCCGATACAGCCGGGATCACTGCGGGATCCACCGACAGCACCGACAGTTCAGCCGGCGCCGTCTCGCCAGCGCCGACTTTTTCGTCCTCGTCAATATCGGAAGGATTTTCTGACATGTCACTCAATCGAACTCTCCACGCAACATCTGTTGATATTCAATGGTGTCGCGATATTTGCGGCGCAAAATCGCCGTGTTGTTAGCTTCGCCGTCACGGCTGCCGAGTTTGCGATCAATTTTTAGCGCCAGCCAGGCCGTCTCCGATGTCGGTTCAATTTGGGTATGCAACTGCTTCAGCCAATCGCGCGCGTCTTCGTAGCGCTTGGCACGGTAGCTGATATCGGCAAGCAGATAATAGGCCCGCAGGTTGGAGGGGTCCACCTTGAGAGAGCGGAAAAGATAAGACTCACCGTTCAGATCGTCCTTGTTCATCATGTAGCAAACCCCGGCGTTGCTCAGCGCCTTCGCCGGCGTTTGATACAGGGGGTTGCGCAACGCCAGATTGAAGTAGGCAAACGATTCATTCACCCTGCCCGTCTGGCAGAGGAACCAGCCATAGTTAGTGTTGATTTCCGGGTCGCCGGACGCCAGGCTCAAGGCCCGCTTGAAATTGGATTCCGCCTGATCGTTCTGTCTCAGTTGCATATAAATCAGGCCCAGCAGATTGTAGGCCGGGGCGTAGCTGCTTTCGGCATCGAGGGCAATCTTCGCCTCTTCCAGCGCCACATTAGGCCTGTTGTCCTGAAGGTAGATCAAGCCAAGTTCGGTATGCACCTTGGCACGCTGGCGCACATCGGTCGTGGCGGTCTGAGTCGAAACGGACTGCTCGACAGCACTGACATCTGTGGGCGGGCCACTGTCCTGTCTGGTTAAATTGCTATTACAACCGGCCAGCAGGACCACCCCAAGTAGCAGGGGGAACAGCAGTTTGTCAAAATTCACGGATAAGTCTCCAACGCTACAGATTGCACATTGTGCATGGGCTGCAGCGGCACACTCGCCAGCCGTCTTGATTTATCCCTGACCTGCCCGGCGAGTTGTCCGCAGGCCGCGTCGATGTCGCCGCCGCGCGTCTTGCGCACTGTGGCAACCACCTCGGCGTTCATCAGTATTTCCTGAAAATGCCGTACCCGCTCCGCAGTCGGCCGACGATAGTCGGAACCCGGGAAGGGATTGAACGGAATCAGGTTGAACTTGCAGGGAATCTTGCGCGTCAATTCCAGCAATGCCCGCGCATCGGCATCGCTGTCATTCACGCCGGCCAGCAGGACGTATTCGAAGGTAATGAAATCGCGTGGTGCGTTTTCGAGATAACGTCGGCAGGCCGCCATCAACTCGCGCAAGGGATATTTGCGGTTGATCGGCACCAGTTGATCGCGCAATGCATCGGTCGGCGCGTGCAGTGAAACTGCCAGCGCTACCGGCACGCTCTCGCGCAGCCGGTCCATCGCCGGCACCAGGCCGGCTGTCGATACCGTGACCCTGCGGCGCGACAGGCCGTAGGCGTTGTCATCCAGCATCAACTTCAGCGCCGCGACGACATTGTCGAAATTGGCCAGCGGCTCGCCCATGCCCATCATCACGACATTGCTGATCACACGCTCGCCACTGTCATCGATGCCCGGTTGCTTCACGGCGCCAAGCATGCGGTTGGCGTGCCAGAGTTGGCCGATGATCTCGGCAGTCTTCAGGTTGCGGTTGAAACCCTGCTTGCCGGTGGAACAAAAAGAGCACTCCAGCGCACAGCCGACCTGGCTGGAAATGCACAGCGTGCCGCGATTGGCTTCGGGAATGAACACCGTCTCGATGGCATTGCCGACCTCGCCATCCACGCCCAACAGCCATTTGCGCGTGCCATCGGCGGCGCTGGCATCACGCACCGACACGGGGCCGCGAATCTCGGCTGTTTCAGCCAACTTGGCACGCAAAGACTTGGCCACATCGGTCATCTGCGCAAAGTCATCCACTCCGAAACGATGCATCCAGCGCAGCACCTGGCGAGCACGGAAGGGCCTCTCGCCCAGCTGCGCAAACCAGGCAGTCAGGCTTTCAGCATCGAAATCGAGCAAATTGACCATGAGTAAGCGCTTAGAAAACGTTCAGCGCCGGGAAGAAATAGGCAATCTCGACCTTGGCGGTCTCCGGAGCGTCAGAGCCGTGCACTGCGTTGGCATCGATGCTGTCGGCGAAATCGGCACGGATGGTGCCCTTGTCGGCCTTCTTCGGGTCAGTCGCGCCCATCAGCTCGCGGTTCTTGGCAATGGCGCTCTCGCCTTCCAGCACCTGGATCATCACCGGACCGGAGGACATGAAGGCAACCAAGTCCTTGAAGAAGGGGCGCTCCTTGTGCACGGCATAAAAACCGCCGGCTTCGCGCTCGGACAACCAGGCCATGCGGGAGGCGACGATCTTGAGACCGTTGGTCTCGAAGCGGGAATAGATCTTGCCGATCACATTCTTGGCGACGGCATCGGGCTTGATGATGGACAGAGTACGTTCGACGGCCATTCTTTTCTCCAGCAGATTGATAAGTAAAACAAAGGGCTGGCGATTTTATCGCAGATTGAGCTTGCACCCGCCTCCGGCCAACGAAAAAAGCCCGGCCACCTTGCAGCGACCGGGCCTTGCTGGCTGACGCTTTCAGCTGATCATGCCGAGCATCCGGGGTAGCCAGAGCGACAGAGGCGGCCAATAGGTGACGAGGAGCAGGAACCCCAGCATGGTCAGCAACCAGGGCCAGACGGCAATCGTCAGCTCGGTAATACCCATCTTGGTAATGCCGGATGCCACGTAAAGGTTGAGGCCAACCGGCGGATGGCACATGCCAACTTCCATGTTCACCACCATGATGATGCCGAAATGCACCGGATCGATGCCGAGCTTCATGGCAATCGGGAAGAGGATCGGCGCCAGGATCAGCACGATGGAGGACGGCTCCATGAAGTTGCCGGCCAGCAGCAGCAAGATGTTGGCAACAATCAGGAAACCGATCACGCCCACGCCAGTTCCCATCATCCAGTTCGCCATTTCCTGCGGGATGTTCTCGTGCGTCATCAGGAAAGAGAACAGCACCGCATTGGTAATGATGTAGAGCAGCATCGCGCTCATGTTGGCGGACGAAAGCAGCACGCGCGGCACATCCTTGAGACCCATGTCCTTGTAGACGAACACGGCAACAAAGAAGGCATACACCGCGCTCATCGCCGCCGCCTCGGTGGGCGTGAAGATGCCGGTATAGATGCCGCCCATCACCACGACGATCAGGAACAGTCCCCAGGCGGATTCGCGGAAGGCTTTCCAGCGCTCGATCCAGCTTGCCTTGGCTTGGCGCGGATAGTTGTTCTTCCAGGCGCGGTACCAGGTAGTCAAGCCGAGTAAGAATGCCAGCACCAGGCCGGGAATGACCCCGGCCATAAACAGCGCGCCCACCGAGGTATTGGTCGAGACCGAGTACATCACCATGACGATGGAGGGCGGAATCAGGATGCCCAGCGCACCGGAAGTGGTAATAACCCCCGCACCGAAGCGATTGGGGAACCCTGCCTTGAGCATGGCCGGCATGAGGATCGACCCGATCGCCACCACAGTCGCCGGACTGGAACCCGACACCGCCGCGAACAGTGCGCAGGCCAGCACGCCGCCGAGACCGAGACCGCCGTGGAAGTGGCCGACCATCGACGTGGCGAACTTGATCATGCGCCGCGCCACCCCGCCGTGCGTCAGGAAGTTGCCGGCAAGGATGAAGAACGGGATCGCCATGATCTCGAATTTCTCGATGCCGGTGAATAATTTAAGCGCCACCGCCTCGACCGGCACATCTGTCAGGAAAAACAGGAAAGACAGTACCGTCAGGCCGAGCGAAATCGAGATCGGCATGCCGGAGAGCATCAGTACCACCAGCAGCGAGAAAATGATGAGCGTGTTCATGGCCGCTCGCCTCCCGCTTGGCTCCCGGATACGTTCTGTGTCTCACGGCGCTCGGTGCCGGGAGGCGGCGGCCCCTCATTGCGCTCACGTCGCTCCTGACCGTAAAACATGTCATGGGGATGCAGACCATCATCCATGCGGTAGATCGCATCGTCCTTGCCGGGCTCCAGCGGCTCGCCTTCATCCAGGCCATCGACGTGGCCATGATCGTGGTGCGGCAACTCACCAGTACGCACGAAGCCCAGAGCCACTTGCAGGAAGCGGAAGCACATCAGGCTCGAACCGAGCGGAATGGCCGAATAGACTATCCAGGTCGGCCATTCAAGATCCGGCGTGATTGGCCCTTCGTAGAGGTCACCAGTTTCGATACCAAAAAACTTGAAAAAGCTGTAGTGGGCGCCGTTTTCCCAGACGAACTCGGCACCGAGCGTCCCGACGATGCCGGTGAACAGGGCGCCCGCCAGCAAGCCGAAAATGATGAACTTGCCACGATTGCCGGGTGACAGACGATTGATCAGCACATCGACACCGACGTGGATGCCGGTGCGCACGCCATACGCGGCACCGAACTTGGCCATCCAGACAAACATGATGATGCAGAGCTCCTGCGCCCAGCTCAAATTCAGGCCGATCAGCCAGTCCTGCACACCGGGAATGGCATAGCCGGAAGCGTAGCGGTGCATCACGGAAATGAAAATGATGATCGTCGCCCCTCCCATGAGGAAGGTGATCAGCCATTCCTCGAGGTGATCGAGAATTTTCATAAAGACTACCCCCTGAAAAGCTATGGGGGCCAATACATGGCCCCCACGGATATTTCTTAGAGTTTGGCCGGGTCGAGCCCGGTTTCCTTGTAGATCGACTGGAGCAAATCCTTGCCGATGCGCTCTGACATCTGTTCATGTACCTTGACCAGAGGCTTCTTCCAGGCCTTCTTCTGATCCGGTGTCAGGGTGATGAGCTCGCTCTTGCCCGACTTCTTCACCGCCTCGAGAGCCGTATCGTTCTCGATCTTGGCAATCTGGTTGGCGTAGCGGGTCGCCTGTTCCATTGCCGCGTCGAGCTGCTGACGCACATCCGACGGCAAAGCATCCCAGAACTTTTTATTGACGATGACCGCGTAGCCAAGATATCCGTGGTCGGAGAGCGTCACATATTTCTGAACCTCATGCATTTTTTGCGTGTAGAGGTTGGAAGGCGGATTTTCCGTGCCATCGACCACGCCCGTCTGTAACGCCTGATAGACCTCGGAGAAAGCCATTTTCTGAGGGAGTGAGCCGAGCGCGCGCATCTGGGCATCCAGCACGTTGGAAGACTGGATGCGCATCTTCAACCCGCGGAAATCTTCCGGATTCTTCAGTGCCTTGTTGGCGCTCATCACCTTGAAGCCGTTATCCCAGTAGGCAAGGCCCATGATGCCCTTGGCTTCCAGCAACTTCAGCATTGACTTGCCGACCGGCCCCAAGGTGACCTTGTGCAGGGCATCGTAGTTATCAAAAATATAGGGCAGGTCGAAGACTTCGAACTGCTTGACACCGAGCGGACCGAACTTTGCCAGGGACGGTGCAAGCATCTGCACGGCGCCAAGCTGGAGGGCTTCCATCTCCTCCTTGTCCTTGTAGAGGGTGCTGTTGGCGTATACCTCGACCTTGACCTTGCCCTTGGTGAGTTCCTCGGCCTTCTGCTTGAAGAAGTCGGCCGCCTTGCCCTTCGGCGTGTCGTTGGCGACAACGTGGCTGAACTTGATCACGATGGGCTGCTGGGCGAACGCTGCCAGCGAAAATGTGGCGGCAGCAAGACCGATGACAAGTGTGCGGATTTTCATGGGATACCCCTCCTTCGTTATAGAGATGCACAGATTTGTGTGGGGCGATTATCCGCATCCGATGCGACTGCACCATTGTGGATTTCCGTAAGCACGGACACTCCGGAGCAACCCGTCCGTGAGCAAATCCGGCAATCACCCGCCCTGCCGTTTAGAATGCAGCCCTTTGATCTTCCGACCCTTGAACCTTTCGATGATCGACTCATTCGTTTTTGCGGCCGCGCAAAAGATGTACCGGGTTGCACTGGCAGCACTGCTGGGCTCCACCCTCCTGCTCGGAGGTTGTGCCAGCACTGGCGGCCCTGCGGGAGATGCAGGCGCGACAGCTGATCAGGCGCGGCCAGATATAACAACACCGACTAGCATCGCCACCCCGCCAATACCCATCGCCATTGATCTGACCGTCCCCCCCGCCGATCTCTGGCAGAGGATGAGGAACGGTTTTGGCATGCCTGACCTGCATAACCCGCTCGTGGCAGACCGCCAATCCTGGTATCTCAACCGCCCCGACATGTTGCGGCGCATCTTTCAGCGTGGCGGCCGCTACCTGTATCACATCATCGGAGAACTGGAAAAGCGCGGCATGCCTACCGAACTGGCCTTACTGCCGATGGTCGAGAGCGCCTACAACCCGCTCGCCTTGTCCAGTGCGCGTGCCATGGGCATCTGGCAATTCATCCCCTCCACCGGCAAGAGCTACCAACTTGACCAGAACTGGTGGGTCGACGAGCGTCGCGACATCATCGCCTCAACTGATGCGGCACTCGATTATCTGCAAAATATCTATGAGATGAACGGCGACTGGCACCTCGCACTGGCTTCTTATAACTGGGGCGAAAACGCCGTGGCGCGAGCCATGGCCAAAAATGCAGCGAAGGGCCTTTCTACCGATTACGGCAGCCTTACCATGCCGGCTGAAACCCGCTATTACGTACCCAAGCTGCAAGCCCTGAAGAACATCGTCGCGCAACCGGAGCTATTCGGCTTTCATCTCCCCCCCATCCCCAATCAACCGTACTTTGAAACCGTATTGAAACCGGAACGCATGGACGTCGCTGTCGCGGCCCGTCTCGCGGAAATTCCCATCGAGGAATTCGTCTCGCTCAATCCTGCCTACCATCGTCCGGTGATGCACGGCAATCAGGCCGGTCCGCTAGTGCTGCCTGCCGGAAAAGTCGATACCTACCTGGCCAACCTCGAACGCTATGAAGCCCAAGATATTCCGCTCTCCAACTGGCTGACTTACACAATCAAGAAAGGCGACACGCTGGCCAAGGTAGCGACAAGTTACAAAATCAGTCAAACCCAGCTTGAGCGGATCAATGGCATCACACGCCGCATCAAAGTGGGTCCCGGCTTCAACCTGCTCGTGCCGCGCCCGGGAAGCCAGGCAAGCGAATTGGTGTCTCATTCCCTGCCGAAAGACCCGTCCCCCAAGATCGTTGTCAAAAAGTCAAATGGAAGTGGCAAGAAAGCCACGTCAGCCGCTAAGAAATCAAAATCCTCTGTCACCCAAAAACCCAAAACCGTCACCCAGAAAACCCCTCAACCGAAGTCAAAGAAGAAGGCGAAATGATTCACTTTGCACCGGCGAGGAAACAACACGCTGCATGCGTCGCCGACAAGGCCTCCGCCTCAGGATAAGCCTCCCGGCAACGTGCCACGGCACGCGGGCAGCGCGGATGGAAATGGCATCCGGCCGGCGGATTGGCCGGCGACGGCGGATCACCCGCCACGCGCAGATACTCGTTGCCCCCCTCGATTTTCGGCACCGCCGCCAGCAGCGCCTGCGTATAGGGGTGGCGCGCACCGCGCAATACCTCATCCACCGTGCCGCGCTCAACGATGCGCCCCAGATACATCACCGCCACTTCTTGCGCCAGATAGTCCACCACGGCGATGTTGTGGGTGATGAACAGGTAAGCCAGGCCCAATTGCGCCTGCAAGTCGGTCAGCAGGTTGAGAATCTGCGCCTGCACCGAGACGTCGAGCGCACTGGTTGGCTCGTCGCAGATCAGCAGTATCGGTTTGACTGCCAGCGCACGGGCGATGGCGATGCGCTGGCGCTGGCCGCCGGAAAATTCATGCGAATAGCGGTTGGCCATGTCGGCCGACAATCCGACCTGCTGGAGCAATTCATCCACCCGCGCCGTCGGGCTGCCTTCTGCGATGATTTCCTCGACGCGCAGGCGCGGATTGAGCGAGCCAAACGGGTCCTGGAACACCATCTGCATCGCCGCCGGAGCAAGCCCGTGCATCAATGCCCCATGTAATTTCACCATACCCGCGGTCGGCGCTTGCAAGCCGAGAATCGCCTTACCCACCGTTGTCTTGCCACAGCCGGACTCTCCGACCAGCGCCAACGTGCGACCGGCATCCAGGCGCAGCGATACGCCATCGACCGCCAACACATGGCCGACCGCACGCTGCAGCACTCCACGCCGGATGGGGAAGTGCACCCTTAGATCGGCAACTTCAAGCAATGGCGTCCCGCTGCCCGTTGGCAAACTTGCTGATGCCGTCTCGCCAGCGCCGACTTTTTGGCTCAGCAGCGCATCCAGGTGGCAGCGCACCGCATGGCCCGGCGCGTGTTCGCGCCAGGGCGGAACTTGCACGCGACAGATCGGCAGCACTTCGCCGCAACGCTCGGCAAAGCGACAGCCAGCATGCAGTGTTCCTAGCGGCGGCACACTGCCGGGGATCGTCGCAAGACGATACTGGCGGGAGGCTGCATTCGGCAAGGCGGCGAACAAGCGGCGCGCATACGGATGGCCCGGCGTGGCAAAGAAGGCCGCGCGCGGCGCCACTTCGACGAGTTGGCCGGCATACATCACACCGATGCGGTCGGCCATCTGCGCCACCACGCCGAGATCATGGCTGATCAGCAGTATCGCCATACGGCGCTGCCGGCGCAGTCCGTCCAGCAGGTCGAGCACCTGCGCCTGGATGGTGACATCCAGCGCCGTGGTGGGTTCGTCGGCGATCAATAATTCCGGCTCGCCCGCCAGCGTCATGGCGATCATGGCGCGCTGCTTCATGCCACCCGACATCTGGAACGGATATTCCGTCGCCCGTCGTTGCGGATCGGGAATGCCAACCGCTGCGAGCAACTCCACTACTCGGTTACCATCCACCGAGTCCGCATGCACATTCAAAGCCTCGGCAATCTGCGCGCCAATCGTCATCACCGGGTTGAGGCTGGAACCCGGCTCCTGAAAGATCATGCCGATCTTGCCGCCGCGTACGCCGCGCATCTGCGCTTCGCTGAGCGCGCATAGATCATTGCCCGCAAATTGCACACTACCCCCGGCGATCCGCGCGGCATCAGGCAACAGGCGCATCAGCGCCAGCGCCGTCATCGACTTGCCGCAGCCGGATTCACCGAGTAGCGCAAAGGTTTCACCGGCGGCAATATCGAAGGACACGCCTTCCACCGGGCTCGCCGCACCGATGGCTACCGACAGATCGCGGACCGCAAGCAGGCTCACCGGTCGACCATCCGCGGATCGAACGCATCGCGCATGGCATCGGCAAACAGGTTCGCCGCGAGCACCAGCACGAACATGAAAGCGAAGGCCGCCGCCAGCGACCACCAGACCATCGGCTCGCGCGCCAGTTCCATGCGCGCGGTGTTGATCATGGTGCCGAAGCTGATGGTGTTGGGATCAACGCCGATACCCACATACGACAGCACCGCCTCGGCCAGTACCAGGCCGGAAAAATCCATGACGATGGCGATCATGACGATATGCATGACGTTAGGCAGGATGTGGCGCCAAAGGATGCGCGTGCCCGACACACCGAGCGCCCGCGCCGCCTGCACATATTCCAGCTCGCGCAACTTTAGCGTTTCGCCGCGCAACAACCTGCACAGCCCTGTCCAGCTAGTGATACCGAGAATCGCGCAGAGCGCCAACAGGCGCGCATCGGCGCGTTCGGCCGAAGTAGCGAACCATTCGGGATGATTGTCGATGGCGACCTGCATCATCAGCACGGCCGCCGCGATGAGCAACACACCGGGTATCGAGTTGAGCGTGGTGTAGAGATACTGGATCACGTCGTCAATCCAGCCGCCGGCATAGCCCGCCAGCAAGCCAAGGAACACGGCGGCCGGCAGCATGATCAGCGTGGTGAGCGTACCGATCAGCAAGCCGGTGCGGATGCTTTTCAGCGTAAGATACAAAACGTCCTGCCCGACCTTGTCGGTGCCGAACAGATGCGTGCCGGGATATTGCAGCGGCGGAAAGTCGCGTCCGGCATCGTCCAGCGTCTCCTTGGCGTAAAGGTGCGTCGCCAATGGCGCCGAATAGGTTTTTTCGGTACGCGTGCGCAGCGGCGTCAGAAGCACATCCAGCGCGGACAAGACTTCCGCCGAATAACGCGGCTCTCCCTGCGGGGAATCAGGCAACTGCGGACGGAAGTGCAAAGAATCGACTGCACCAATCAGGAAAAAGACCGCCAGCACTGCTGCGGCGCCCATTCCGACTCGACTTTGGCCTACGCGCCGCCAGCACTGCCGCAAATGTTCAGTACGTGAGGCAACCACAGCACCCGCAACAGTTGCCGCAATGAGCAGGAAGAACAGGATATCCGACCAGAGCAGCACCAGTTTCATGACAGTCTTATGCGCGGATCGACCAGCGTGTAGGAAATGTCGGTGAGTAACAGACCGACGATATAGAGCGCCGAACCGATGAATACCATCGCCCGCACCACGGCAAAGTCCTGCGCGTTGATGGCATCGATGGTGTAGCTGCCCAGCCCGGGAATTCCAAAGAATGCCTCGATCAACAGGCTGCCCATGAAGAGCGTCGGGATCACCACCACCGCGCCGGTAAGAATCGGGATCAGGGCATTGCGCAGGACGTGGCGGAACAGTACCCAACGTTCCGACAGTCCCTTGGCACGCGCCGTGCGCACGTAATCGCGCGTGTATTCCTCAAGGAAAATCGTGCGATACCAGCGCGCCGAGGAACCGATGCCCGCCAGCACGCTGACGATCACCGGCAGGATGACAAACTTGGCGGCAGTCATTCCTTCCGCGTAGCCGGAGATCGGCACCAGATGCCAGATCTTCGATACCAGCCACTGGCCACCGATGATGTAGAACAGACCGGAGACCGACATCATCCCGACGCAAAGCACCACGCCGGCAAAATCGAGGTAGGTGGCGCGGAAATACACCAACAATAATGCAAAAGTGATCGCAGCAAATAGTCCCAGCGCGAACACCGGCATGGCCACCACCAGGCTCGGCCCCATGCGCAGGGTGATCTCGCGCGCGATATCGCGGCCGTCGTCGGCTCGCCCGAAGTCGAGGGCGAACATCTTCACCGACTTGCCGAAGAAGATGGTGTCGCTCAACTTGTCCGCCCCGGCTGCCGAATCATTCCAGAACAAGGGCTTGTCGTAGCCACGCTCGGACTTCCATTTCTCGATGGCCTCCGGCGTAACCCGTTTCACCCCGAGTTGCATGCGCGCCATGTCGTCCGGCGTATTGACGATAAAGAACAACGCGAAGGTGATGACATTCACCCCGATCAGGATCGGCAGGGCATACAGCAGGCGGCGGATCAGGTAAGCGAGCATCGGGGCGGACTATACCAAGTCAGATAGCAATATTTCGACCGTAAACCCCGGCCAGTGCATCCAGCCTTAAACTGAATGGACAGGAAAATGGAAAGCTGCGTATAATTTTCCCCAAGTTGGGCTGAGCAGATTAGCTCATCAGTTCTGAAATATGGGCTGACAACCTGAGGTTCAGGTACTTCAACCGCAACCAACAATTGTAAAAATCATCAGCGTCTCGCGTATGCGATCGTTTGCCAGTTTGAAATTACAGTGGTTGCCATAATTCATTTTTTGCTTGATAGATTGGGGACATCTTGGAGAACGAAACCAACGCCTCTCCAGTTCAAGTTCAGGCTCCTGCTCCGGCCGCCTTTGATCCACGCCGCCGGATAAGGGAGTTGCTTTCCATACCGGAGCGCGATCGTACTGACGCTGAGTGGGATGAGTTGAACGAGCTGGAAATTCAGACTGCACCGGGCAATCGGGCAGGCGGCAATCAGCCGGCTAATGCGGGTTATTCGGGCAAACCGGCAGGTTTTCACGGGAAAAACCGTCCGAAGGGCAAACCGGGGGGCCCTGGGCGGTCGCCGCAAGCCAGGCCTGGCCACAACCCGAACAACAACCCAAACAACAAGCCGCGTCCTGCCTAGTGTTGTTTTCCGGCCCTCATCAGATCGGGGCTGGCAGGCAAGCGCCTTGACCCACCCCCAGCGTCAGGCATCCTGACCGTTGGAAATGTGGAGCGGTGTGTTCCGATGACGCAACTGGTTCTGGAGCAAATACTGAATGGCCTGCAGTTCGGCCTGATGCTCTTTTTGCTGGCCGCCGGGCTGACGCTGGTGTTTGGCATCATGGACATGATCAACTTGTCGCACGGCTCGCTCTACATGGGCGGAGCCTACCTCGGTGCGGCAGCGGCACAGGCATCCGGTTCATTCCTCGTCGGCGTGGTCGCGGCAATGTTGGGCATGGCGGCGGTCGGGTTCATTCTGGAAATCCTGCTGTTGCGGCGACTGTATGCGCGGGACCATCTGGCACAGGTGTTGGCGACATTTGCCCTGATTCTCATCGCCAACGAGATTGTGCACATGATCTGGGGTCCCCAGCCACTGATGTTGAACCCACCTGAACTGCTGGCCGGACCGGTCGACATTTTCGGCTTCAGCTACCCGGCTTACCGTCTGTTCATCATTACGGTGGGCTTGGGCATTGCCGCGCTGCTTTATCTGCTGGTCAGCCACACACGGGTCGGCATGTGGGTGCGCGCCGGCGCATCCAACTGTGAAATGGCGCAGGCACTCGGTGTCGATGTGCGGCGCCTGTTCACCGGCATCTTCATGCTCGGTGCAGCGCTTTGCGCCGTAGCGGGCGTTTTGCTCGGACCATTGCTTGCGGTGCAGGTCGGCATGGGCGAGAGCATCCTCATCCTGGCTTTTGTCGTCATTGTCATCGGCGGCATCGGTTCGATTCGCGGTGCGCTGGTCGGCAGCCTGCTCGTCGGCATGGTCGATACGCTGGGGCGCGCGCTGCTGCCGACGCTGCTGCGGGCGGTCGCCTCGCCCGAAGTCGCTGCCCACCTCGGGCCGGCGCTGGCCTCGATCATGATTTATCTGCTGATGGCCGGCATACTGTTCTGGCTGCCGCAAGGGCTGTTTCCCTCGCGCGCATGAAAGCCCATCATCGCCACGGCATCCAACTGGAAATCGGCTTACTGATTTTCGCTGCCGCCCTGCCGCTTGTCCTGCAGGCGCTCGGCGAGGATTACTACATCAGCTTTACCACACGCCTGTTGATCTTCGCGCTGGCCGCCACGAGTCTCAATTTTGTCGTCGGTTATGGCGGCATGATCGCATTCGGCCACGCCGCCTTCTTTGGCATCGGCGCCTATGTCGTTGCCCTGCTGATGGCTGCGGATGTTACCTCGGCCTGGATCGCCTGGCCTCTCGCGCTTTGCGGCGCCGCGCTGGCGGCACTGTTCATCGGCGCCATTTCGCTACGGACGCGCGGCGTATATTTCATCATGATCACTCTCGCCTTTGCCCAGATGATCTTCTATACGATCATATCTCTGAAAAGCGCAGGGGGAGACGACGGTTTGCCTCTTGAGCAACGCTCGTCACTGACCCCGTTCAATCTTGCCAACGATGCCACGCTCTACTGGGTAACACTGGCAGTGCTGGCAGCGTGCCTGATCGCCCTCAAGCGACTGGCCGCCTCACGCTACGGCCGCGCGCTGGCGGGGCTCAGGCAAAACGAAGCACGCATGGAAGCGCTCGGTTACCCGGTACATCGCTTGAAACTCGTCTGTTTCGTCATCGGCGCCGCCGTTGCCGGCTTGGCCGGTGCGCTGCTTGCCAACCAGAACGGGCTGGCGAGTCCCAGTCAGCTTTACTGGACGCAATCGGGAATGCTGCTGGTCATGGTGATACTCGGCGGCGTCGGTCAGCGCTATGGAGGAATCGTCGGCGCCATTGCCCTGCTCGGTCTGGAGGAAGCGCTCAGCCAGGTTACTGAACACGGCCATTTGTACGTCGGGATCGCGCTGTTGCTGGTGGTGCTCTACGCGCCACGCGGTCTGGCCGGCCTTAGGGTGCACCAGCGGTGAGTGCGCTACTGGAAACGCTGTTGGAAACTAAGGGCCTGAAGCGCCACTTTGGCGGTTTATGGGCTGCTAATGGTGTTGACCTGAAAGTGAAAGAATTCGAGGTACATGCCCTGATCGGCCCCAACGGCGCCGGCAAGACAACATTGATCCACCTGATTTCAGGTGGCCTGTTGCCGAACGAGGGGGGCATCACGTTTTCCGGCATCGACATTACCCGGCAGAGCATGCATGGGCGCGTGGCTCTGGGCATCACGCGCTCCTACCAGATCACGCAGATATTCCCGCACCTGTCCCTGCTCGAAAATGTGCGGCTGGCGGTGCAGGCGCGTCACCGCGATTGGGGATCGAGCTTCCGCTTCTGGCGTCCCGCCAGCGCCGACTTTCCGATGCTCGAAGAGGCCGAGGACTGGCTCGGACGCGTCGGTCTGGCCGAAAAGGCGGGAGCGCTGGCCTGCGACGTGTCGCATGGCGAACAACGGGCACTCGAACTGGCAATGGCCCTCGCCACCCGTCCGCGCCTGTTGCTGCTTGATGAACCGATGGCCGGCATGGGGCCGGAAGAGTCTGCGCATATGGCTAACCTGATCGCTTCGCTCAAGGGAACGCAAACCGTCCTTTTAGTAGAGCACGATATGGACATCGTATTCCGGCTCGCCGATCGGGTCTCGGTCTTGGTGGCCGGCCGGATCATCGCCAGCGGCGCACCGGATGTCGTACGTGAGTATCCCGAAGTACGGCGCGCCTACCTAGGTGATGAACTACAGTGAGCGCCCTGCTTGAAGTCCGGGCCCTGCAATCTGCCTACGGCGAAAGCCAAGTGCTGTTCGACATTGGCCTTACCATACGCGAAGGCGAGGTCACCACCCTGCTAGGCAGGAACGGCATGGGCAAGACCACGACATTGCGTGCGATCTGTGGCCTGACACCCGCGACAACCGGAACGATTCGCTTCGCCGGCAATGACATTACCGGGCTGCCTTCCGACCGCATTGCGCGACTCGGCATCGGGCTGGTCCCCGAGGGGCGGCAGATCTTTCCCAATCTCACCGTACGGGAACATCTCGTCGCTTTTGCCACGCATCGCTCGGGTAACACCGATGCCTGGACCGCCGCCAAAATTCTCGCTTTTTTTCCGCAACTGGCCGAGCGGCAGCATCACCTCGGCAACCAACTTTCCGGGGGTGAGCAACAGATGCTTGCCATCGGCCGGGCGTTGACCACCAATCCACGCCTGCTGATTCTCGACGAGGCCACCGAAGGCCTGGCGCCCCTGATCCGCGAAGAAATCTGGCGCTGTCTCGACAAGCTCCGCAGCGCCGGCCAGACCATCTTGGTCATCGACAAGTATGTCGAGCGCCTGATTCGCCTCTCCGACCATCACACGATCATCGAAAAAGGTCGCGTCGTCTGGCAAGGCAGTTCCGCCGCACTGGACGCGGACCACGCCATCTGGCATCGCTATCTTGGGATCTGAGCGATGAGCGCCGCTCATTTTCAACTGAGGCCAACGCCGACTTTTCGCTTTTTGTGGTGGCTGCCACGTCTGGCTTTCTTGATGTTCGTCGTGGCAGTAGTGGCTTTGCTGTGGTTTATGGAGAAATCTGAACGAGAAGATCAGCGCGCCACGATGATCAGCGATGTGCTGTGGCTGGAGCAGAATCTGCGGTTCTTGCTCGACCACAACGAGGAGCTGCTAGGACGCTTCGATCCTCTGCGCATTGATCTACCCGACATATTCGACGCCCATGTACGGCCTTTGATCGGCAGCAACACGGGTATCTCCCAGGTGATCTGGCTCGACAACACCGGCAAAACGCGCCATTCCCTGCCTGCCCCGGCCGGAACAGCCTTAGCGGGAGACGATCAGGGAAGCGCACCGTCACCCTCATTAAACCGCTTGGCGCGTTCGCTTGGGCGCGCAGTCTACAGCCCTGCCTATCCGGTCGGGCAGGACGACTGGCAATTCGAAGTTCATGTGCCGATATTTCACGGTGGTCAATATGCCGGCACCGCCGTGGGCATCTACTTGATGCGTCGCCTGCTGGAGGATTCCGTCCCCTGGTGGCTGGCCGAGCGCTATCGCATTCGCATCGTTGATCAGGCCAGCCAGCAACTCGGTGCGCGCTCGAAAATCGACGCAGTAACACCGGGCATCGAGTATCAAATTGCCTTCGAACCACCCGGCCACGGCCTGATTTTGCATACGATGCCGTATCAAACCCCGCAACCTCTGGCCAGACGGATCATTTCTTCCGTACTGATCCTGCTGGCCATCCTGGTGTTGTTCAGTTTATGGGCGCTGCGGCGCGATATGCAACGCCGGCTTGCCGCCGAATCGGCGCTGCAGACCGAAGTTGCTTTCCGCAAGGCCATGGAGGATTCCGTCAAAACCGGCTTGCGCGCACGCAACCTGGAAGGCAAGATCACTTATGTCAATCCGGCATTTTGTCGGATGGTCGGCTGGTCAGCCGAAGAGTTGGTCGGCCGCACTCCGCCGATGTCCTACTGGGCGGACGAATATCTTGAAGAAACCCGCGACATGCATGCGCGGGTACTGGCGGGTCAGGCTCCCAGCGAAGGCTTCGAGATCAAATTCAAGCGCCGCGACGGCGAAATTTTCGATGTACTGATTCACGAGGCACCGCTCATTGACAGCCAGGGACAGCATACCGGCTGGATGGGTTCGGTATTGGACATTACCGAGCGCAAACATGCGGGCGAACTGGCACGCCAGCAGGAAGAACGTTTGCAAGCCAGCGCACGCCTCATCACGATGGGTGAAATGGCCTCAAGTCTAGCGCACGAACTCAACCAGCCTTTATCGGCAATCTCAAGTTACGCGGCAGGTTGCCGCAACCTCATCGCGGCAGGCACCACCTGCGAGGAAATCGATGGCGCACTGGCAAAATGTCAGGATCAGGCGCAACGTGCGGGCCGCATCATTCGACGCATTTACGAGTTTGTCAGGCGTCATGAACCCAAGACCGAGGCTTGCGATCTTGAAGCATTGCTTGCCGACCTAATTGTGCTGATCGAAGCCGATGCCCGCCGTCAGAAGGTCCGCATTGAGCGCGACATCTCCACCCGACTTCCGGTACTGCAGGCTGATCAAATCCTGCTTGGGCAAGCTATATTGAATCTGATGAAAAACGGCATCGAGTCGATGCGACAAACCGAAGAATCGCAGCGCACACTCACCATAAGCGCCCGCTTGGCGGAGAATGCACAGGTATGCATTTCCATCAGTGATCGAGGCATGGGCATTTCTGCCAATGACGCGTCACATTTGTTCGAGCCTTTTTACACAACGAAAAGCGAGGGGTTGGGTGTTGGTCTCAATATTTGCCGGTCGGTGGTCGAAGCTCATCAGGGAAGGCTCTGGTTCGAGGCGAACTCGCAGGGCGGCAGCATTTTCCACATTACTTTACCGGTAACAAGAGCTTGACCAGCGGTCTTGCCTACCTGGTGGATGACGATGCTGCGATCCGTGATGCGCTCGTCTGGTTGTTGCGTTCGCGCGGCATTGCAGCACAGACTTGGTCTTCATCAGAAGCATTTCTTGCCGATTATCAGAAGGAAATGCGTGGCTGCCTGATTCTCGACATCCGCATGCTTGGCATGACGGGCATCGAGCTTTTCGACCGGCTCTTATCGCTTGGCTGTTCCATGCCGGCCATTTTTCTGACCGGGCATGGCGATGTTCCCCTGGCGGTAAAGGCACTCAAGCGCGGCGCCTTCGATTTCATCGAGAAACCGTTTAACGACAATGAACTGGCTGACCGCGTGATTGAAGCGCTACAGTTCGAGGAAAGTCGGCGCGGGCGAGACGCCGACAAGGCACAGGTGAATGAACGGCTGGCGGCCTTGACCGAACGCGAACTGGAGGTCATGGCGGCAATTCTGGCCGGAAAGCTCAACAAGGTGATCGCCGATGAATTGCAGATCGCCATGCGTACCGTTGAAGTGCACCGCGCACGTATTTTCGAAAAAATGGGCGTGCGCTCCGCAGTGGAATTGGCTCAGCGGCTATCAGGTAACTCCTCGATCGATTCGAGATAAATCCAGTTGCGCCGACGCAGGAGTCGGTGTCGGTCAAACTCCATTGACGGGTGTCTGTCGGCAGTGGCTTCAAGCATTTGGCGCAACCCTTCACGCAAACGTGATTCGCTCGGAATGCGCACACCCCGCCTGGACAAGAGGAAACGCAGCACATTACGGGCACGGCGCTCGTCCAATGTCCTCAATCTAGCCAGGCTCAAGGGAAAGTCATCAGCATCAGCGCCAAGGTCATGGCGCGCCAGATCGTCAAGCAGATCGTGCGCCTCGGCAAAACGCGCAGCTGCTCCGGCCAGGCTTTTCGCTGCAGCTGGAAAGCGTTGCGTTAATTTCGGAAATATTTTCTGGCGCAAAAAGTTTCTGGAATGACGGGTATCTGCGTTACTCTCATCCTCAACCCATTCGAGGTTGTGCTGACCTGCATAAGAAATTATTTCATCCCTGCCGATAGTCAGAAAAGGGCGCAACAACTTGCCGTTGCGTTCGCGCATTGCACCGGCTCCTGCTGTTCCAGTGCCTCTTAGCAGATTGAACAGCAGGGTTTCTGCCTGGTCATCACGATGGTGGGCAAGCATGAGCCAGTCGGCTTCAGTGCGTTCAAATGCAGCATGCCGTGCGCGCCTAGCAGCAGATTCAAGGCCATCCTTCGATTCGAGTTCCACCTTGACATGCTCACACTTGAGAGGGACGCCTAATTGGCTGCAATAGCCTCTGCAAAATGCTTCCCATCGAGGAGCATTCGGGCTGATGGCGTGATTCACATGTATTGCGGAAAGTTCAAATGAGTACTGCTCAATATTCCGTAACGTAGCGAGTGCGTAAAGCAGGGAATCTGAATCTACGCCCCCCGACAAACCCACGAAAACACGTTGTCCGGGTAGCACATTCCGTGCAACGCAGGAGGCTACTGCCGCATAGAGCGTATTTGAAACCGGATCAATGCTCGGTAACTTCTTTGAATTTGCCATAACTCATCAAGCGCTCGTAGCGTCGCTCAATAAGCTCTTCGGCGGAGAGCCCCTGTAATTGGCGCAATACGTCCTGCAGCGCCTTTTTCAAAGACTGGGCAGCCGCCCGCGGGTCACGGTGCGCTCCACCCAACGGCTCGGGGACAACCCGATCGACAAGCCCGAGAGTTTTGAGGCGGGTGGCCGTAATACCGAGCGTCTCCGCTGCTTCTGATGCCCTCTCTGCGCTTTTCCAGAGAATCGATGCACACCCTTCCGGCGAAATCACCGAGTATGTAGAGTATTGCATCATCAACAAAGCGTCTCCCGCAGCAATAGCCAAAGCACCGCCAGAGCCCCCCTCGCCAATGACACTGCAAATTAGCGGCACCTGTAATTCAGTCATTTCGAACAGATTGCGACCAATGGCCTCCGACTGTCCGCGCTCTTCAGCACCAATACCCGGATAAGCGCCAGGTGTGTCAATGAAAGTAAAAACGGGTATGCCGAATTTTTCGGCGAGCCGCATCAGGCGCAGGGCCTTCCGGTAGCCTTCTGGCCGCGGCATGCCGAAGTTGCGCTGGATTTTTTCCTTGGTATCACGCCCCTTTTGATGACCGATCACCATACATGACTGACCATTGAAACGTGCCATCCCCCCCACAATCGCCTGATCGTCGGCATAGGCGCGATCACCATGCAATTCGACAAAGTCCGTGAACATCAGTTCGATGTAATCAAGCGAATAGGGACGCTGCGGATGACGCGCCACTTGTGCTATTTGCCATGGCGTCAGCTTGCCATAGATATCCTTGACCTGCGATGCACTTTTGCCCTCGAGGCGTCCAATCTCATCAGAGATATCGACGGCGGAATCATCCTGAACAAATCGTAACTGTTCAATTTTTCCTTCAAGCTCAGCAATAGGCTGCTCGAAGTCGAGAAAGGTTGTTTTCATAACTCGGATTTTACCGGAGTCAGTAGAATTCAGGGATTCGGAAGAACAGCAAGTAGAAACGCCCCTGCATCCAGACAGATGAGGGGCGTTTTGTTGTTGGGAAGTCTGGTGCTGACCTACTTTCGCGGGCGGAAGCCCACTATCATTGGCGCGGTCCTGTTTCACGGTCCTGTTCGGGATGGGAAGGGGTGGTACCGGGACGCTATGGGCACCAGACTGAAACTGGTTGTGGTTTGGATTTTAAGCCAAAGCCACGGAATTGGAAGAAGTAAAGTAAAAGGGTAATGATTGTTGCGCATTGGTTGCACGTTGAGCATGAAACGACGCGGTGTCGTTAGCTCAAAGTTATAGGGTCAAGCCGCACGGGCAATTAGTATCAGTTAGCTTAACGCATTGCTGCGCTTCCACACCTGACCTATCAACGTCGTGGTCTACGACGACCCTTCAGGGGGGTTAAACCCCCGGGATATCTTATCTTGAGGCGAGTTTCACGCTTAGATGCTTTCAGCGTTTATCTCTTCCGGATTTAGCTACCCGGCGATGCCACTGGCGTGACAACCGGTCCACCAGAGATCCGTCCACTCCGGTCCTCTCGTACTAGGAGCAGGCCCCCTCAAATATCCAGCGCCCACGGCAGATAGGGACCAAACTGTCTCACGACGTTTTAAACCCAGCTCACGTACCACTTTAAATGGCGAACAGCCATACCCTTGGGACCGGCTACAGCCCCAGGATGTGATGAGCCGACATCGAGGTGCCAAACTCCGCCGTCGATATGAACTCTTGGGCGGAATCAGCCTGTTATCCCCAGAGTACCTTTTATCCGTTGAGCGATGGCCCTTCCATACAGAACCACCGGATCACTATGACCTGCTTTCGCACCTGCTCGACTTGTGGGTCTCGCAGTCAAGCCTTCTTTTGCCATTGCACTATCAGTACGATGTCCGACCGTGCTTAGAAGACCTTCGTACTCCTCCGTTACTCTTTGGG